>SCQM01000093.1 GCA_004298555.1 Actinomycetota bacterium
GAGTTTCTTATGCGCGGGGGGTTGGTTCGGAAGTGATTGAAATAAGCCGTGTGGTTTCGTATTCACCCGAAGTTCTAAAGGCAATCAATCATTTAGTTCCCCAGCTTTCGAGTTCAGCAAAGCCCCTCGAACCTGGTGATCTGAAAAGGCTTACAGATAGCGATTGCGTGCACTTTCTGATTGCTAAGGATTTGGAAACGCTGGAAATCGTTGGGACTCTGACATTGGTCGTGTTTCCGATACCTACGGGAATGAGGGCTTGGATAGAGGATGTAATCGTGGATTCGAACTCACGGGGCAGGGGTATTGCAAAATTGCTTACAAGGAAGGCAATTGAATTATCTCAATCGCTCGGTGCCAAGTCTGTGGATTTGACATCCAGGCCCTCAAGGGTGGAAGCTAACTTGCTCTATCAAAACCTGGGCTTCGTGCTTCGTGAAACGAATGTGTATCGATTTCAAGGGAATTAGCTTGGGCGTTTGGCAGTATGGGAAAGATTTATTGTAAATTGGATAAACGAACGAAGGGTTTCACTTGTTAGCTGAAGTTCCCCTAAGATTCGAACTGTATCTGCGGCAATAATGGTGCCGCAGGTTTGATAAGCATTCTGCAAGGAGCGTGATATGCCCTTGTGGAACTGAGATTTAGCCGAGGAAGGCGGGATCGTGCCTGAAAGCATAACGATAACGGATAATCGATCTGGCAAGTCCATCGAGATTCCCATTGAGAACGGTGGAGTGTCTTCAGCAGAGTGGTCAAGGCTACTCCCTGGAATTTGGTTTCATGACCCTGGACTCACGACTACGGCAATGACTTCGAGTGCAATTACGTACCTTGATGGAGATGCAGGGATCCTGAGGTATCGAGGTTACCCAATTGAGCAGTTAGCCGAGGATTCCACCTATCTTGAGGTGGCCTATCTTTTGTTAAAGGGAGAATTGCCGACTCCAGCGCAGTACGATGCCTGGGTTCGGGATGTGACACACCATACCTTCATTCATGAAAATGTGAGAAAGAGATTTTTAGAAGGGTTCCACTACGATGCCCATCCGATGGGCATGCTTGTTTCAGCCGTAGCGGCTCTCTCCACCTTCTATTCTGACGCGAAGCAGATCTTCGATCCCGAGATTCGTGAAAAGCAGATCGTCAGACTGATTGCGAAAATGCCAACTCTTGCTGCCGCGGCTCATAGGTTCTCAGTGGGCATGCCATTCGTCTATCCCGATAACGAGCTTTCGTTCCCAGCAAATTTCCTTTCCATGATGTGGAAGATTGCTGAACCCCATTTCGAAGCCGATCCGGCATTGGTCCGCGCTATCGATATCCTCTTTATTCTTCACGCCGACCATGAGCAGAACTGCTCTACAACTGCAATGAGGACTGCTGGTTCAGCTCACTCTGATCCGTACTCCGCCACGGCGGCGGCATGTGCGGCGCTGTACGGTCCACGCCATGGAGGCGCCAATGAGGCCGTGGTGAAAATGCTGACCGAGATTGGCTCAATAGATAATGTTGAGCCCTTCATCAAAAGTGTCAAAGAAGGCAAGGGCGCTCACAGGCTGCAGGGTTTTGGCCACAGGGTGTATAAGAACTACGATCCGAGGGCAAGGATCATCAAGAAGGTTGCCTATGACGTCTTCGATGTGACGGGGAAGAACCCTCTTTTGGATATTGCTTTGAAGCTGGAGGACGTGGCGCTTTCCGATGATTACTTTATTTCGAGGAAACTGTATCCAAACGTGGACTTCTATTCTGGGTTGATCTACCAGGCAATGGGTTTCCCAATCGAAATGTTCCCAGTGCTGTTTGCGATACCTAGGGTGTCAGGTTGGCTCACGCATTACGTGGAGCTTCTGGAGCAGGACTCCAAGATTGTTCGTCCACGCCAGGTTTACACGGGTGAATCAGAGCGAAAGTACGTTCCGATCGATCAACGCTAGTATGTAAGCAACTTTGGTTTGGCCGGGGCGCACTTGTGCCAAACCAAAGTTGCCAATTTTCAACGCCCTAGAGAATGTCAACGGGTGTGTCATGCAATACTGTATATGAATGAGGTAGGCTGATAAAAGTGTCTTTGCGTAGCTTGGTTCCCCAGCCAATCCTTATTCGACTTGACAGCTCAGAAACTGCGTTGAAAGCCTTCAAGTATACGGTAGCTTCGGTTGTCTCGGTGGTCATATCCCAGGTCATCTTGTTTCTCTCTTTTGGGGTTTTTCACCTATGGTCCGCCACTATGTCAAATTTTGTGGCTGTCGCAGTATCGGCAGCACCGTCCTACTACATGAACAGGGCATGGGCGTGGGGCAAGACCGGTAAGTCTCACCTGTTCAAGGAGATCGTTCCATTTTGGGGCCTTGCTTTTCTGGGGCTGATTCTGTCGCTTTGGACCGTGGCGGCGGCCGAGCGCTTTGCGCTTTCGCACCATTTGCCTCATCTGGAAGTTGCCATATTTGTCAATGCTGCATCTATCGCGGCATTTGGGGTTCTGTGGGTAGGCAAATTCATAATTTTCAATAAGCTGCTCTTTGCTAAAAAGGACGACTCTGACCTCGTCAGTTTGCTTGATTAGGCATTGGCGATTTATCCTATCAAGTGCCCAGTGCGAGAAAATGACGTTTGGTGGGCTGCGAGGAGACCAGAGTTGAACTTCAAAGAGGCAATTAATTCCATTGAGCCCGGTTCGGACATCAATTACCAAAAGGCTGTCGAACGTCAGTCAATGTTGACCAAACCAGCTGGCGCTCTAGGGTTCCTTGAAGAACTATCGTGCCAGTTCTCGGCGATTTCTGACGAATTTCCGCCAAAGGTCCCGGAATCACCGGTAGTGTGCGTTTTCGCATCGGACCATGGAGTGCTCGAAGAGGGAATCACACCCTGGCCTCAGGAAGTCACCACTCAGATGGTCGCAAACTTTCTCGCTGGCGGCGCCGCAATAAATGCGATTGCAAAGCAGGTCGGAGCCAAGGTTGCCGTCATTGACATCGGTGTTGCGGGCGACACCTCCGGCTTTGCCGGTGTCATCGACAAGAAGATCCGTGCTGGAACGGACAACCTAGCCCGGCGTCCTGCAATGTCGGTATCGGAAGCTGAAAGGGCGATACAGGCGGGGTTTGATGTTGCCATGTCCATGATCGATGCCGGCTGTGACATGTTGGTTATTGGTGATATGGGCATTGGAAATACAACGCCCTCAGCAGCGTTGATTTCGTGGTACACCAGGTCGGGAGTTGAGGAGACGACTGGCCGGGGAACTGGGATAGATGACGATCGTATGCTAGTCAAGATAAAAGCCATCAAGTCTGCACTTGAGCGCCTTGCGAATGAGAAGCTGAGTGATCCTGTCCACGTACTGGCGTCGATAGGTGGACTTGAGATTGCGGGAATGGTTGGACTTATATTGGCCGGATCGTTCCGGAGAATCCCGGTAGTCCTGGACGGGGTGATTGCCGATGCGGCGGCAGTGGTCAGCTTTCAGTTGAATCAGAAGGTCAGGAGCTTTCTCTTTGCTGGTCACTTATCCCAGGAACCAGGGGCACAAAAAAGTCTTAATTATTTGGGCCTAAAGCCGATTCTGACACTGGATCTTCGCCTTGGCGAGGGTACGGGAGCATGTCTCAGCATTCCCATCATCCAGTCTGCGGTGCGTACTCTCGTCGAAATGGCTACCTTTGATTCAGCGGGAGTCAGCGAGGGCTAGAGAAGTTCTTTATGAGCCGGTCTGCAGCGAGAGAACCGCTGGAGATGCACGCCGGAATCCCGACGCCAATAAATGGAGCTCCCGCAAGTTCCACTGATGAAGGAACGTTGTCCCGGATCCGTTGAATAAGCTGACCATGGAATGGCTTGAACTGCGGGATACGCTTGCGCCATCGGAAGACTTCGCTTCTAAGCGATCCTGTTCGCGTTCCTAGGATAGCGGCCATCTCGGTTTCAAGATTTGCCACCAAGGCATCGTCGTTGAAATCCCATGCCCGGGTATCTCCAAACCGTCCAGCTGATACTCGCAGAATCGTTTCCCCTTCTTTTTTCCAGTTGGGCCATTTGTTGGATGCAAATGTTATTGCAGTTGAAAGGGTGCGGTTGGTACGTGGTATTAAAACTCCCGATCCGCTCGGGGGTGTCCGAAACGCATCGTCCTGGTAGGCGAGAAGGGTCATTATAGGTGATGCGTAGTCGATGGTTTCCAGGAGCTGTGCTGCTTTTGCGCTCACCGGCCGCAGCAGCGAGGCGGTGATATAGGAGGGGGTGGCACATATGACGCCATCTGCATCGAGGGCACCGTCTTGTGTGATGATTTTGTAGCCGCCGGCCACTGACAGTATTTCGGTCGATTTGGTGTTGCCGGCCAGAACCACCCCGCGGTTTCTTAGGACGTCGAGCAGTGCGTCAACGAGTTCGGAAAGCCCGCCTTCCAATGAATAAAAGGCCGGTTGTCCAGAGGGTGTGTAATTTGCCATTTGGGATTTCAGACCTTCGGAAACCGATCGGCTCACCCGAGCCGCTTTCAAATACTGGGGCGCACACTCTGCCAGGGAAAGCTGATAAACGGTGCCAGCATGGATTCCTCCAACCAATGGGTCTATGAGATTGTCGGTCACTTCCCGGCCCCATCTTTTTACAGAGAATGAACCGACTGTCGCGTCACCTTCGATTTTTGCATGACTCATGAGAGGTTCCAGGGCGGCCCTCATCTGTCCTGCTTTTGACACGAGCGAGTTCCCAAAAAATTTCTTGAAGTTGCTTGGTGCTCCAAATACCGTTCCAGCGGGAATCGGGTGCAGCTTCGATCGGGAGTAAATGTATGCCGTACTGGTAGCCGGGGAAATCAGGTGGTCGGAGAGGTTAAGATCACTGACTAATTCCAGCGCTGATGGATTTCTAGTTATGAATGAATCGGGTCCGGTTTCGACTCTTCGAGTTCCGAACTTTGTATCTAGAATTGTTCCACCAAAATGATCGCTGGATTCGACAACGGTTACACTGCTAGGGTCCATCTTGCCTGATAGAAAGTATGCCGAAGCAAGACCCGATATACCGCCTCCTATGACAACAACTTTGGTCACTGCACTCCTAACTGTGATTGGGCAGCATTTTCCCTGATGGCAGCCCCTTGATCATGAACGAGGTCGACAACTGATTTCAATATCCCGGGATCTGATTCAGGCAGAACACCATGTCCGAGATTGAAAATGTAGCCGACTGACTTTGCGGATGATGCCAGTACTTTTTTGGATTCGGCGATGGCGATGTCTTGGCCGATCAGGATATTGACTGGGTCCAGATTTCCCTGAAGCGCAACCTTTCCCCCGGTGAGACGATTTGCCTCTTCGAGGCTGATGCGGTCATCCACTCCAACGGCCGTGGAACCCGAGCTTGCCATTTGATCCAGCAGCCCGGTTGTTCCAACTCCAAAATGGATCGACGGCACGTTCTTATCCTCAAGAGCACGAAATACTGCGTTGGAGTGGGGTGCCACCATAGCCCGGTATTCTGCTGGCGACAGGATTCCAGCCCACGAATCGAAGAGCTGATACATGGAGGCTCCTGCAGATATTTGGGAGCCAAGCGACGATATTGCCAGTTGAGACAGTCTTTCCATCAGCTTGTGCCAGAGGGTGGGGTTGGAGCGCATTAGGGACTTGGTCTTAATGTAGCTTCTACTGGGGCCACCTTCTATGAGATAACTTGCAACAGTAAATGGTGCACCGGCAAAACCAATCAGTGGCACTTTCAATTCTTCTGTCAGTATCTTGATCGTCTCCAGCACATAGCTGGTATCGGTTTCGGGTTCAAGATCACGAAGTCGTGCGAGGTCGTCCTCACGGCGGAAGGGCTGCTGGACCACCGGTCCCTTGCCCTCCGCAACTTCGATTCCAAATCCGATAGCAAATGCCGGGACGATGATGTCAGAATAGAGAATTGCCGCGTCCACGCCGTAGCGCCGAACAGGCTGTAGAGTGATTTCAGCGCTGAGGTGCGGATCTTTGATTGTGTCAAGGATAGACCCGCGCTTCCTGACGGCTCTGTATTCCGGCAGCGAACGTCCTGCCTGGCGCATAAACCAAACTGGAACACTCGGCGTTGGCTTGCCCTGCGCAGCTTTGACTACAAGATCGTTTATCACTTTATGGGACAAATCCCGGCCCTTCGTTTGATGCTATTGCAAGCTTAGGAGCAAGTGGAGGCGTTCATATTGCGCGGATTCGATTTATTTCGTCATGACGGCTGCATAGTTTAAGGCACCTCGTGTTGAAGCACCCGGCGCGATCAAAGATAAAATGGATAGTTATTTTATTTTCAACTGTGGAAAAGGTTCAAGTGTCGGCAAATCCTGATTTGGCTGCGGAACGGAAGTTTTTGGCCAAAGCTAACGATCGTTTGGAAACGATGAGAGAATCCGCCCGTGAGATGATGGAGTTGGCTCTGGCATCTCCACGCGGAGGAACCCACCAGGCAAGGGCAGAGCGCGATGTAATAGTGCGCCATAGTCTCGCACGTCTAGAGCAACTTGAAATTGGAGACCAGGCACTGAGCTTTGGCGGCATTGATTACGACGCAGAGCTCGGTCGCGTCGCCAGTTTTCATATAGGAAGGCTTGCGGTCGCAGACGAGGACATGGAGCCTCTAGTGGTTGACTGGAGAGCCCCTGTGGCCGAGCCGTTTTACAGAGCCACCGGAAAAGACCCTATGGGACTTACCAGGAGGAGGCATTTCGCGCTCGAGAATCGTGACGTCGCTTCAATAGAGGACGAACTTTTCAGCGCTGAAGGCTTTGCAGAGGGGTCATGGGATTCTGGCGAGCCCAAATTAGCCGGACCAGGGTCGCTATTCGCAGCAGTTGCCAGGGCCAGAACGGGCCGCATGGCAGACATAGTCTCTACAATCCAGGCCCAGCAGGACGAGATAATCAGAGCTCCTTTGTCCGGGATGCTTGTTGTCCAGGGGGGTCCTGGTACTGGCAAGACGGCTGTAGCTCTTCACAGGGCCGCCTATCTCCTTTATACCTACAGGAGGCGTCTGGAACGGCAAGGTGTTCTTGTGGTTGCTCCTAACCGGATTTTCGCAAGGTATATCGACCATGTGCTCCCGTCACTTGGCGAGACTGGAGTGCAGATAATGACGGTCAACGGGTTGGCCGGCTTTGGGGAGGCTAGGATCGCCGAGACCGATGCGGAGGCCCGCTTGAAAGGTGACCTGAGAATGGCGACATTCATTGCCAAAGCCATCAAAGATCGCGAAAGACCTCTGAAGCGCACTGCTGAAATTGTCATGGGGGCATTCGTAGTCAGGGTCACACCCGGTGATTCCGCCGAGGCAGTGCGAGCCGCCCAGCACAGGAGCGGCACACACAATCAACGGCGGAGATTCGTCGAAGCTCTGCTGGCAGTGAAGATCGCCGAAAAATATCTTGCTGCGAAGAAAATAGGTTCCACTGGAAACGCCGATGCCGGATCTCAGTTTGATGAGCAGAAGTTCAATATTTTGGATTCGACTTCAGTTGACGAGAAGCAGGTCAAGAAGGAACTGGCACAGAAGGTCAAACGATTGCCCGAATTCCAGTTCCTGGTACAGAGAATCTGGCCGAAATTAACTCCCCAGGTACTGCTGAGCGATCTGTTTTCCCACCTTCCGTTGATCCATTTGGCGGGGAAGGAAATTCTGTCTGAAACGGAGACCAGGCTGCTGCATCGGCCCACCAGATTCGAGGATGACATCAACCAGTGGTCGAGTTCTGATCTTGTGCTTCTCAATGAAGCTAGCATCATTCTCGGGAGCTACCGCAACAAGAATGAAGATCCCGATGGCGAACGCGGATATGGCCATATCATCATGGACGAGGCGCAGGATCTTTCACCGATGGCGGCGCGGATGATTGGGCGTTACTCCTTGTCTGGGTCAATGACCTTAGTTGGAGATGTGGCACAGGCGACTTCGCCGTTTGGCCGGCGAACCTGGCACGACATCGTTGCCCCCTTGGCAAAGTCTGATCCGGTCCATCTGGTGGAGCTCGAGGTCAATTACCGGACCCCACAGGAAGTAATGGATGTTGCCGGAGGCCTTTTGAAGGAATTTGCTCCGGAGCTGAAACCTGCCACGTCGATTCGCAAAAGCGGCGAGTTCGTGGAAATTATTATCCCTGGCAGAGAAGACTTATTTGAGTCGCTCGCTAAAGTTGTATCTGCTGAACGTGACAAGGTCGATCCTGGCACCGTGGCGGTAATAGTTCCCGCAGATGACAAACATCTCTATGTGGAGCGGCTTTCGCAGGCTGGGCTGGAGTTTTCCTCTTCAGGCGAAGCTAGCGTCTCTGTTCTTTCGATCCATGAGGCAAAGGGCCTTGAATTCGATTCCGTAGTGATTGCCGGTGCGAACCGGCTGCTCTCGGCAGCCACTTTGAATCCTCAGGCTCTCTTTGTGGCTATGACCAGAACGACCAAGCGTTTGGTAATTGTGCACAATAATGATGTACCGGATGTTATTGTTGATTTGATATTAAAGCAAAAATAAGGTACCGGAAAAATACAGCAGAATACTTAATATTAAGCGCATAGGGGATGAAGGGTAGTTTTACGGACTCATGACTCAGGCATTTTCAACTTCTGTTGAGCCCGTTCGAGGAGGTATACGGTTCAACAAGCCAACCATGCTCGGCGTAGGCACCATGGTATGGCTCGGCTCGGAGCTTATGTTTTTCTCTGGGCTGTTCGCCGCGTATTATTCAATTAGGGCGAACGCGACTGGCCCCTGGCCATTGGGCGGAATTAAACTTGATGTTCTCCAGTCGGGTATTTTCACTGTAGTTCTTGTTCTCAGCTCATTTTCAATGCAAAAGGCTGTTTACGATCTTGAGCACGACAGGCGCGCATCTGCCCGCCTCTGGATAGTCATTACCATGATCATGGGGTTTGCATTCCTGAGCAATCAGTTTTACGAGTGGACTCACGTGGCGTTCTCAACATCTACGAACGCATTTGGTTCGCTCTTTTTCTTGATGACCGGTATCCACGGTTTGCACGTTTTTCTGGGACTCGTAGCCATGGCATTTCTTTTGATAAGAGTTGCTGGCAGGTCCAGAGACCCGGGCTTGCTTGCTGTTACGCAGTCAATTAGCTATTACTGGCACTTTGTCGACATTGTTTGGATAGCGCTTTACGCAACTATATTCCTGGTCCACTAGGAGATATTGTCTTGAAAATCCATAAGAAGTTGGGCAGGCACTTATTGGTGCCAGTGGCGCTGGGAATCGGAGCTTCAGTCAGCGGTGTGGCACTATTTTCGCACGGGGCCGGTGCATCAACGACGTCTGGCTCTGCAAGCTCTGGCAGTACCAATTCGGTTACTTATGGCGGAACCGCCGGATCCGGCAACGCACCGATCACCTATTTGAAACTGGATCCGTCAACCATTGGACTCGGCAAGACGCTGTTCGTCGAAAACTGCTCGAGTTGTCATGGTGACACGGCAGAGGGTACGAGCCGGGCTCCCAACCTTCAGGGACTCGGCGCCGCCACAATCGATTTTTGGGTTTCGACAGGACGCATGCCCTTGGCCGATCCGACGATTCAAGCAACTTCCAAGCCTGCGAGATTCTCCAGGCAGCAGACCCTTGCAATTGATGCGTATGTCTCTTCATTGGCACAGGGAGGGCCGGCGATTCCCATAGTTAATCTTGGTGCAGCGTCGATCAGCGCCGGGGAGGGATTGTTTTCCACCAACTGTGCTGCCTGCCATACCATTACTGGGGTGGGCGACGCACTTGCCGATTCGATTTATGCACCCTCGCTTTATCCTGCAACGCCGACACAGATCGCTGAGGCGATTCGCACAGGTCCTGGGAATATGCCGAGATTTGGAACGGGCAATTTTAGCGATCAACAGGTCGCGGATATTACTAAGTATGTACAGTACCTTCAGCATCCAAACAATGCGGGTGGCATCGGTTTGGGCCACGTAGGTCCTGTCACTGAAGGCTTCGTGGGCATTCTTATTGGTTTGGGGTCGTTGATGATAGCTGGTTACTGGATTGGAGGTCGGGCACATTGAGCAGCTCGACTCCGGAATTGGACAAACGGGATCAGGAGCGTCTGGCAAGGACTTCTGAACGTCGTTTTGAAAAGGTCGTGGGGATAAGTTTTACCCTTTCCCTCATTGCGACAATTGGTCTGGGAGTGGTCTACTGGCAAGGCGGGCAGACCCAGGTTGAAGGGGCTCTCCTGTTTGTGACTCTTGGCGGGCTTGGATTTGGAATTGTAGCATGGGGTAAATACCTGGTGCCGCAAGGCCCATATGTTCAAGATCGAGAGGAACTTAAGAGTCCGGCCTCGGAGCGCGAAGTGCTCATCGAGTCTCTTGAGCGTGGTAGCAATCTGATCGTGCGCCGAAGCTTTTTGGCTAAGCTGCTGGGAGCTTCGGTGGCGGCATTCGGTGTGATTACACTCTTCCCGTTCATCCGTTCGCTCGGTCCGCAACCCAAGAAGATGTTGTACGTAACAAATTGGAAAAAGGGCTCGGCGCTGGTTCGAAGCGATGGAACCAAAGTCCGGGCATCGGACCTGGAAATTGGTGGGATACTCACGGTATTTCCTGAAGGTCATGCTGGCGGGGCGATATCTCAAACCGTACTTGTGAGGCCGTCCTTTCAGGATATTGTCACTAAACCGGGACGTGAATCCTGGGGTCCACAGGGCTACCTTGCATACTCGAAGGTCTGCACCCATGCGGGATGTCCCGTCGGATTGTATCAGGAGCTGACCCAACAGCTTCTCTGTCCATGCCACCAGTCCTTGTTCGATGTCATGACTGGTGCAAATCCGGTATTTGGGCCTGCGCCACGTCCTTTGCCCCAGCTTCCTTTGGAAATCGATTCGCAGGGTTACCTGAGGGCCCAGGCGGGTTATGACGAGCCGATCGGCCCCGGGTTTTGGGAGCGCGCATGAACTACGCACCGATTGATTGGGCTGATGAGAGACTGGGAATAGCCAAGTTCACCAGGAAATCCCTTAATAAGATCTTTCCGGATCACTGGTCGTTCATGCTTGGCGAAATTGCCATGTACTCCTTTTTCATCTTGTTGGGGACTGGCGTCTTTTTGACGCTGTTCTTTGTGCCATCTTCAGCGGACACTGTCTATCACGGAAGTTACGCTCCTCTCAATGGCCACGTTGTCTCGCAGGCGTATGCTTCGACGCTGGATCTTTCCTTCAACGTACGGGCAGGGCTGGTGATGCGCCAAATGCACCACTGGGCAGCAAACGTCTTCGTGGCGGCAATTGTGGTCCATCTCCTGAGGGTCTTCTTCACCGGTGCGTTCCGGAAGCCTCGAGAGATCAACTGGCTAGTTGGCTCACTTCTTCTGATGATGGCAATTCTCGAAGGATTCCTTGGTTACTCCCTTCCCGATGACCTCATTTCGGGCACTGGAATCAGAATTGCCTACTCCATCACTCTGTCGGTCCCAGTCGTGGGCAGCTACCTCGCTTCGTTTCTTTTTGGAGGGCAGTTCCCGGGGAACTCGATCATTCCGAGGTTTTATACCATTCACATACTTCTGATCCCAGCATTGATGGCCGGCCTTCTCGGTGCCCACTTGGCCATTATGTGGCATCAAAAGCACACTCAGTACAAGGGCAAGGGGCGAACCGAGAACAATGTTGTCGGAATTGCGATGTGGCCGGCATACGCCCTGCAGGCCGGGGGGTTCTTTTTCCTGACTGCAGCAGTTCTTGCCGCACTGGGCGGCTTGGTGCAGATAAATCCTATTTGGATGTACGGTCAGTACATTCCGTACAAGGTTTCATATGCAGTCCAGCCCGACTGGTACATGGGATGGCTCGACGGCGCGCTGAGGCTATTCCCATCATGGGAAATCACCGGTTTCGGCCATATGATTCCAACGATATTTTTCCCCGCAGTACTATTGCCAGGAGTCACCTTTGGCCTGCTAATGGCTTGGCCTTGGATTGAACGGCACTTTACAAAGGATTACGAAGTCCATAATCTTTTGGACAACCCGCGGGATAACGCCTGGAGGACATCCATTGGCGTTGGAGTGATGGCTTTTTACATGGTTCTATTCTTTGCTTCATCGACGGACGTATTAGCTAACGCGTTCAGCCTCTCGCTAAACTTTGTGCTTTGGGCGTTCCGGGTTCTGATCTTCGTGATTCCACCTGTAGCCGCATACGTGGCATACAAGCTAGCTCAAGAGGCCAGATCCGCCTCCACGGCCGGCAAGCCCAGAAAGGCAATGGTGGTATTTAGATCTTCGGAAGGGGAGTACTCCACCGAAGAGTCTGATCCGAGGCACGAGCTTGAACTGAAGCGCATTGCCCTGCATGGCGACGCCCCTATGCCGCTTCCGGAAGAGGCAAAGCTGCACGGCGATGCGGAAGACGGCGCACCCTTGAAGAAAGGGGAAGACTTTGCATTCATTAGATCCTCTGCTGCCGCAGTGATTGCAGAGGAGATCGGTGAGCGGCCGAGCCATGGATCAGGCGTATACCAGGTTCCCCGCGGCACGCCCGGCGCGGGTGGCGGGCTCTTCAGTCCACACGGTCTGAAAGTACCCAAAGAGCGCAAGGGTTCAGAGGAAGAAAAGTGATGCATAGGCTCGATTCAGCGGCACCCCAAAGTACCAAGGCGCGTGGGGGATGGCCATGTTTCGGGTTCAAGCTGCACTTTGCAGGGCGTACAGGTCCGCAGATAGGCCTGAAACATTTCAGAATTTCAGAAGCGTTGGAAATTAGCATGAATGGAACTGGGTATCGTGCAGTTAGATAAATCGAATGCCGGTGTGGGTACATTTGAGAAAAGTAATCAGCGGCGTCTGGGGATGGGAAAGAGGAACCTCATCGTGCTGGCACTAGGAGCATTTTCCTTGACTGCCTGCAATCTGCCAGCTTTTGGAGCTTTTAGGGGAGCCACGACCCAAGGGCAAAACGAGTTCCACCTGTGGCAGGGATTCATCCTTACTGCCATTGTTGTTGGTATCGTAACCTGGGGTGCGCTTTTCTACGCTGTTTTCAAGTTCAGGAGGTGTGGAGATCAGATCCCAAAGCAGACACATTCCAATTTGAAGTGGGAGCTGATATATACAATTATTCCCGTTCTGATCGTCATCGGCCTGTTTGCCGCAACCTATGTCACGGAAAACGAGATCACCAATGTTAGTTCTCATCCCGCTCTAAGGGTGACCGTTGTGGCCTACCAGTGGGGATGGAAGTTTGAATACCCGGGGGGCGTCAATATCGTTCCCAAGGGAGCAAATTATCCCACGTTGGAGTTGCCTGAAGGCAAAACAACGACAATTAAACTTGTCTCAAACGACGTGGTGCATGGCTTCTATATACCAGAGTTCAACTTCTCCCGATATGCGCTGCCAGGGGTCACTAATTACTTCGACTTCAAGCCGACAAGGGCAGGTTATTTTGAGGGCCGTTGCTCCCAGTTGTGCGGCCTCTACCATGCAGAAATGCTTTTCCATGTAAGAGTTGTAAGCAGTTCAGATTTCAATAATTGGCTAACTACCCAGCAGCAAAAGGTGACGGCATGACAATCATCGAAGAGGAAATTGGTGCCCCTCATGGTGGCGAAGCCCATCACGATGTAGAGCCAAAAGGGGTACTTCTCTGGCTTACCTCAACTGACCACAAGATAATTGGCAAGAACTACATGTACACGTCTCTGGTGTTCTTCGTTATCGCCGGCGCGCTTGCCATGTTGATCAGAACTCAGCTGTTCGCACCCAACAATCACTTCGTCTCTCCGCAGACCTACAACGAGCTTTTCACCATCCATGGTTCAATGATGCTCTATCTGTTTGCCGGCCCATTTGCTTTTGGTGGATTCGCGAACTACATCCTGCCGCTACAGATTGGGGCGCCGGATATGGCCTTTCCACGTCTCAATGCCCTGTCATATTGGCTGTATCTCACCGGTGGAATCAGCATGCTTCTCGGGTTCCTTACCGCTTCGGGAGCCGCGGCGTTTGGCTGGGTGTCATATGCGCCGCTGTCGAATGCGACTAACTCTCCTGGAGCTGGTCCTGATCTTTGGATCGTCTCGATCATGCTGGTTGGATTTTCGGGAATATTCACCGCCGTCAACCTGGTCACCACTACCTTTTATCTGCGCGCCCCCGGTCTGACTATGTTCAGGATGCCGATCTTTGTTTGGAACATGTTTGTAACGGCACTTCTGATCCTTATCGCATTTCCGGTTCTGACCGCAGCTTTGATAATGCTTTATGCTGACCGGCATCTCGGCACCCACATTTATTCGGTGGCAGGCGGGGGCATGCCTGTATTGTGGCAGAACTTGTTCTGGTTCTTCGGACATCCAGAGGTCTATATCCTTGCTCTGCCATTTTTCGGAATGGTGACTGAAATCATTCCGGTATTTTCAAAGAAGCCCGTTTTCGGATACAAAGGTCTGGTATTTGCAACTCTAGCGATAGCCGGTCTCTCGACGGGTGTCTGGGCGCACCATATGTTCACCACCGGAACGGTGTTGCTGCCGTTTTTCAGTGCTATGTCGTTGTTGATAGCCGTGCCAACGGGAATTAAAATCTTCACCTGGATTGGAACGATGTGGGGCGGCCAGGTGGACTTCAAGTCACCTATGCTATTTGTGGTCGGATTCATTATTGTTTTCACCATGGGTGGAATAACGGGTGTCTTGCTCGCGTCCCCCCCGATTGACTTCGCGACCCACGATACGTATTTTGTGGTGGCCCACTTCCACCAGGTGCTATTTGGCACCACAGTGTTCGCCGGATTTGGGGGATTCTTTTACTGGTACCCCAAGATAACCGGCCGAATGTTTCGCGAAGGTCTGGCTAAGCTGCAGTTCTGGTTGATATTTATCGGCTTCAATGTGACATTTCTCCCGCAGTACCTACTCGGTCTGCAGGGCATGCCCCGTCGAATTGCCGAATATCTTCCATCTGATCATTTCACTACCCTGAACAGGATCTCTTCTGTTGGTGCCTATATCACCGGATTTGCGTTCGTTATCTGGATGATAAACATGTGGATTTCCTGGAGGAAGCCGATCCCAGCTCCCGCGAATCCATGGGACGGACACACCTTGGAATGGGCTACAGATTCTCCGCCTTCTCACCATAACTTTGAAAAACTTCCTCCAATAAGGTCGCAGCGTCCTGTTTGGGATATGAACCACCCTGAGGCAGCTGATTACAAAGCCTCTCATAACGGCAAAAGAGCTGAGAGCATCGAGAAGTCGGAGACATCTCGATGAAAAGCGAACGAGGCATCTACATGCTTGTCGGGATCTTCTTTTTTGTAGTCATGGTAATTTATTTCCTCTGGTCCGGTGAGGCCAGTGGGAGCATCATGCTTTTCGCAGCGGCCGGTCTGGGAGTGATGCCAGGGTTGTACTTTAGCTGGTGGGTTCGTAGGATGCCTTTGCGTCCCGAAGACCGTCCAGAGGCGACCATGTCTGAAGGATCTGGAGCAGTTGGGGCGTTTCCCTCAAACACCATCTGGCCTTTTGTGTTAGGAATGGGCGCAGCGCTTACAGCTCTTAGCCTGGTATTTGGAGCGTGGCTGGCGGTTGTAGGTCTCAGTTTCATAATCTCCACCGCTCTCAACGTATCGCTTGAGTCACGGCGCGGCGGTTCCATATAGTCCAGACCCGTCTTCCTTTTTTTGGGAGCTGTTTAGTCTGCGCGAATTCCAATTCCTGACTCTCAGCGAATTATCGGCTTGAGGGGCTAAGGTTCTACTAATGAGCAGCATTGCTAACTACATTTTGACTCTCCACGGCTGGTTGGTTCTGTTCCTGGTATTTCTGCTCCCCGCAGCGGAAGCGTCAATCTTTCTTGGATTTATATTCCCAGGTGAAACTGTGGTCATTGTTGCAGGTGTGCTGGCATTTGAACATAGGGAATCGCTGATTCTGATCATGGTCGCAGCGTCTGCCGGTGCAATCATTGGAGACAGCATAGGTTATTTCATTGGCAAGAGGTGGGGCCGGTCATTGATAAACAACAGGCTTTCCCATTTCGTGAAGCCGGCGCATATTGCGCGAGCAGAAGAGTTCATGATACGCAGGGGTGGTCCTGGAGTCTTCGTGGGGCGCTTTACTACCACTCTTAGGGTGTTGGTCCCCGGCATTTCCGGCGTGGCAGGAATGCGATACAGGACATTTCTCATCTTCAATGTGACAGGTGGAATTGCGTGGGCCGTTTCTATGGCGCTGCTCGGTTACTTGGCTGGGCAGAGTTACAAGCAGGTGGAAAAGGTCGCTGGCGATGTGTCTTACGTGCTGCTTGGCCTTGTGATTATTGGAATAGCCGGATTCGTTCTCTATAGGAAGCGGCATGAAAAGGCGATCGACGAAAGTTACGAGGCAAAGATGAGAAGGAAGAAGAGTTCAACGCAGTAAACCCGATTGCGCTTCGACCTATTTCTGGAGGCGTTTCCGCAATCTGAGCGACAGAAAAGGGATCAAATAAGTCCAGGCCGCTGAGGGCATTTGGGGACCGAGTCCGGCCCTGATGGCAGAGACTATACAGGTCTTAGCCCCCTTGGCATCTTTCAGCAAAAGGAAACCTACGCAGAATCGCAGATAATGCCAAGCCCATATTTTCCTGAAAAGTCTCGGATTGATTGACATTTCGTCTGATTCGTGCACCATCATCTTTTGCATGGCCACCATTAGCCGCGCCAGGTTCTTCGAGTAACCGCCGTCGCTATTGCGGTAAAGGACAAGAGGCTCTTCAATAAGCACAACTTCACCCAGTTTTGAAAGGCGCAGCCACATATCCCAGTCCTCTGCGCCGTCAAGTTCGCTCCTAAAACCACCTAGCTGATCGAGTTGTGCCCTGCGTGCGATGACGGTTGAGGTTTGAAAGCGGTTGAGCACCAGAATTTGCGAGGTCCAGAGCTTCTTTGTTGCGACCTCAGTTGGTCTGGCTTTTTGCGAGTCCAACAATGGTCTCGCTGATTCAGTCCAGTTCGAGGCGATCAGAACTGCTTTTGGGTTACCGGCAATCTCCTTCAACTGTAATTCGTTCTTGTCCAGCGCCCAAATATCGTCAGCATCAAGAAAGGCTATCCACTCTGACTTTGCATTCTTGATTCCCAGATTCCTTGCAGAGGAAGGGCCTCCATTATGTTTTTTGATCAGGCGCACCTCCGGGAAGTTTGAAGAAACTATTGCACAGGTGTTGTCACTAGATTCATCATCGATCACTAGAACCTCGTCAGGCGGAATGGTCTGAGAGTATACCGATTCCAGTGCGCCTTTAATGGTTTCCTGGGAGTTGAAAGTAGGAATGACTGCGCTAATCGTTGGTCTGGTCATAAATTGATTTGGATTTCCATCGGTGGCCAATTCCTAGTTTGGCAGCCATGGTCTCCCCGCTCCTTTTTTGCTACGAACGCGAAAATTCGACTTCGATTAAATGGTCTGGATTCTTTGGCTCAGTTAAATCCTACCACCGCATGTTTAAGGCGCATGGTGGATCCAGATGGCATTCTGATGTGAAGATTTGCCTTCATCTAAGCTATCCGCCACGCTGATAAATCATTGACAATTCGGTGATTCCCGCGGTCTCACCGTGCTGCGCAGGAACGGAGTTGCGGATCGGCCAAGCTCAAAGCCATCACTACTTGTTTTGCCGCCTCGACGTCATCCAGAAGGATTTTGCGGTCGCCTATCCGCAGGCTTTTCTCGTGTCCAC
>SCQM01000094.1 GCA_004298555.1 Actinomycetota bacterium
TAAGATTTTTCGCTGATATCACCAAGTGGGCCGTACAGGACTTGAACCTGTGACCCCTTGCGTGTCATGCAAGTGCGCTACCAGACTGCGCCAACGGCCCATAGGAGAAATATGCTAGCCCAGCCATGCCTGCAACGAGGTCAATTCTATGCCTTATTCGTAAAAGTCCCGGAAGCGGCCAGATTGAGCTAAAACATTTTATGATTTGAGGCGGCGAGCGGAATCGAACCGCTGTACAGGGCTTTGCAGGCCCTTGCCTATGCCACTCGGCCACGCCGCCTGGTTCGCTTAAACCATAATTGAATTTGCGACAAAGTTAGGCCGATCAACACTAACTGTGGACAATTTACCGCTAATTTGTAGATGGCCTACCCGTAAATAAATTTATATGCAAGCTGTAGAGGAACTTTTATATGGCCATTCTCAAGACCAAACGTAG
This sequence comes from Actinomycetota bacterium, assembly GCA_004298555.1. Lineage (GTDB taxonomy): Bacteria > Actinomycetota > Acidimicrobiia > Acidimicrobiales > Acidimicrobiaceae > SCQM01. The sequence goes on from SCQM01000094.1 coordinate 440, forward strand.
CAAGTGGATCGTCGGTTCAGTCGTCTTGGTCGCCATGGTAGTTGGAACTCTCTTTGGTCTGCCCTCAGGAGGCAAGTCACATACACTTCCGCTGACTATGGCAAGCATGAACGCGGCCCCTTACTTTGCTCCGGTAACGCCCTCGGGGGTAGTCCCGCGAGATGTGCTTGATGCGCTGTTGATACCCCAAAACTCATCGAGAACGGGCTGGCGGAACTACGACCAGGGTAACGGCCAATACGATCGCCAGATTAATATCCTGGTTCATGCAAATTTGAACTCCACAAAGACGTTCTTCAGTTCAGCATTAAAAAACCAAGCATGGAAGATAATAAATACGCATACCATAACTAATGGATACGAAATCCTCGCACTCCACACCGGGACAGACGGTTACTTCTGGGAAGTCGGAGTCACGATGACCTCGGGCGGCTCCACTCCAGGACTGGGAACACAATCAGCATCAGTCAAAGCAAATGACCCCGGATCATCCCAAGTAGCCTTGAGACTACTTCAGTATGAAAGCGCCTAACAAATTTTTTCCACATCCAGGCCTGTGAGGCCGTCGATACTTGCCAGATTGTTATTCTTACGGTAATCAGCCAATCCCTCCTGGCCTTTCCGCTCGATCCATTCGTCGATAGTTGAACGATTTCCGACGAACTCCATCAATGGAACTCCATAGCCACAGCTAGTCGATACTCTTTCGATGTCCACGGCAACGACTGCCCTTATTCCGAGACTCTTGCCAGCTCGGGCGACAACTCCATCGAAAAATTCGTCGGCCGGCTCATGGACCACGCCACGTCCGTGCAGGCGAAGAATCAATGGTTTAGGACCAAATGAGCAAAACATCAATACGATGCGCCCGTTTTCCTTGATATGTGCGATAGTCTCAATTCCCGATCCAACAAGATCCAGCCACCCAACCCTTTTCGGCGAATCGATGAAGAAACTCCAATCAACAGGACGGGGCGAGCAGTTGATGTGACCGCCAGATCCACTTGGTGCGCTAGCGACGAAGTAGAGCGGTGATCCCTTGATGAACTCGATCTGGCTGTTCGTAAGCTCCGGTCTTTGTATACCCACTGATTCCACTCCTGCAACGCAACGATGCCAAGTAACTACACGATTCACATGGTGACCCTCATTAGGATTGAACCGTGGAAACGACCCCAATCAGGCTCACCAAATTCAGTCATGGCGCAGGCTGAGCCTGCAAGCTCTCTCCGAGCTACCTGACTCAGGTTCTGAGCCAACTGCCAATTCCTAACCATCCTAACCTGTTGGTGGGCACCGACAGCGGGGATGACGCTGCCATTTGGCAGATTACGCCTGATCGGGCTTTTGTTGTAACGGTGGACTTCATAACCCCAATCGTGGATGATCCGTTCATATGGGGTCAAATTGCGGCTTCCAATGCAGCGAGCGACGTCTATGCCATGGGAGGCGAGCCCATCTTCGCACTGAACCTCGTCAACTGGAACACTTCCGAACTTCCGTCGTCTTACCTAGTTGAGCTGCTGCAAGGTGCATCACAAAAGGCGGCTGAAGGCGGATGGCTGGTGGTCGGCGGACACTCAGTTGAGGACCCCGAACCAAAATATGGGATGTGTGTCGTCGGCGAAGTCAACCCGGCAAGACTTCTCAAAAATACCGGCCTCCGTCCAGGTGATGCCCTAATCCTTACTAAGCCCCTCGGAACCGGCGTCCTTACCACCGCCATAAAGGCCCAGCTGCTAAGCCAAGAGCTGCAAAATGGCGTTATTCGATACATGCTGCAGTTGAATCGTGGAGCGAAAAATGTAGCAGTCAAATACGGTGCCACGGGTGCAACCGATATAACGGGTTTTGGACTGCTCGGCCATCTGAGAAAGATGATCACGGATCAAAGTTTGGATACCCGTATTGATATTGGCAAGATACCTCTGATCGATGGTGCTTACCATTTTGCCAAAAGCAACGTCATGCCAAACGGGTCGAAGCGAAATCTTGAATGGGTTACGTCAAACGTCATTGCTCATGGTCAGGACGAAACCGATTTGATTCTCCTTGCCGACGCCCAGACTTCCGGAGGACTTCTCTTTGGTATTAGTCCCGTGAATGTAGAACCCGCGCTGCGGGAACTAAAACGTTTGGGTTCTGATGCGGCAGTCGTGGGTAGCGTGGTAGCAGGTACAGGCCAAATCGTGCTATCACCAGGACACCTACAAGACTGACTCCCAAACCCGGAATAATCGTCGCCCGATTATAGTTGATTAAGCAACTACCCAACTAATTGAATTCCATGAGGTTAAACATGTCCAATGTCAAGATCCTGGCACTTTCTGGTAGCAGCAGACGAGGTTCGTACAACACTGCGCTGCTTCAAAATGCACAACAGCTGGCTCCCAAAAACATGAGCATTGAGATCTACAAGGGACTTGACAGGTTGCCCTTCTATTCCGAGGATTTAGACGGAACCAATCTTCACCCAGAAGCCAGAAGGTTGAGGGCGGAGATAGCATCGGCCGATGGGGTCCTCATAGCTACGCCAGAATATAATTATTCGCTCACCGCTATCCTGAAGAATGCGCTTGACTGGGCCTCTAGGCCATCGGGCAAGCATGCCTTCGTGAACAAGCCGACAGCGATTATGGGAGCCTCTGCAAGCATACTTGGCACTGTACGAGCCCAACTGCATACACGGGACGTCCTTCATGCACTGCAGGCTGACGTTCTCTCCCGGCCTGAGGTATTGCTGACGCAAGCTGGAAGCAAATTTGACCAACATGGCCACCTTACTGACGAAACTGCCACAGTGTTTTTGAAGCAGCTTCTCGAAGGCCTCGAGACAAAGATTGAATCGCAGCGGATCCTGACCCAGATTCTCCGAAAAGCCGTCTCATAAATAGCTCGAACACCCTCGACCATCTTCTGAAATACATCAGGATGAGACTAACCGGAACCAGCCCAGAGCCTCCTCGGGATTCCTGTAATCCCCGGACTCTTTATCCTCCGGTGATGCCGACGATCGGCTGGTTCAGGGAGTGGCCTCCCATCGAGCCGTAGAATACGGCGTCACCGAATGAGAAGATCCCGCCATCGGAAGCGACCTCCCAGTATCCCTTTCCATCGGG
>SCQM01000005.1 GCA_004298555.1 Actinomycetota bacterium
ATCGGGATAAAACGGAATATTACAAGGAGCAGGAGCGGACTGGCTGCCAGCGATCCCAAGGTAACGGAGATATTCTCCCAGGTCCAGCTGTAAACACCGAAGGATCCGTTGATCATATCGTAGGTAGCAGGAACCGTGACCATCAAGAAACGGTTCAGCCAGAAGGTTGCAACCACCAATGCTGCCGCGAGTACAATCCAACCCGGCCGCCGGGTTCTCTTGAATGAGATGATCAAAATTGGCACCACCATGCCGCCGACTACGAATATCCAGAACCACGGGGCGTAATTGCCCACAAACAGCTGCCTGAACACCGATGCGGTTCCGGGTTCGCCGTGATATGAACCAGGCAGGAAATCTGCAACGCTCATATAGAAGTAGGCTCCTCCGAAAGGAAGCATTATCAAGCTAAGCGATTTGAAGTGCCTGTCGGTGATGTAGTCCTCTAGATGAAAAGCGTGGCGCATGGCGGCCACCGTCAAAATCACCAGCGCCACCCCTGAATAGAGTGCGGCTATGACAAACAGCGGTGCCCAAAGTTCCTCGCTCCACCAAGGCCGGAAACTGGTATTCGCAAAAGCCCAGGCCAGCACCGAGTGAACCGAAACTGCAATCGGGATGATCCCGATAGCAAGAATGCCGATCATCCGGTTTAGAACCCTCTTCTGCGCTTTGCTTCCTTGCCAGCGGCAGCCGAGCCAACGCCATAATGTAGTACGGACCCGACCTGCGCGATCTCCCAAAGTCTCCTTTGCAATGGCCAGATCAGGAATGACCGGCAGGTAGAAGAACACTATCGTGGCGAAAGCGTAGGTGCCAATCGCCAAGGCGTCCCAAATCAGCGGAGAGCTGAAGTTGGGCCTTGTTATGAACTCGAACATCCTGCCTGGCACCCCCACGCTGGGGATTACGGCGGCTCCTCCAATAATCACGGTCGCCACCGCCGTTCCCTCGGCGATCCTCGTCAGGGGTGCGCGCCAAGTAGCGCCAACCAGCCGCAGCACCGCGGACACCACCGCACCACCGTAACTGGCGCCAACTATGGTTATGAAATTACCAATGAACAGGCCCCAGAAGGCTTGATTGCTGTAACCATCCACCGCCTTTCCATCTTTTATCTGAAGGACAAAGGCGGCGACGGCAAGTGCAACCAGGATCCCCAGGACACCGACCACCAAGAAGTAAACCTTCCCGGGCTTTTGGAGCATCGGCCGCACGGCAGTCTCCCTGAGTTTCTGTTTTGCGGCATCGTCTTGCGAAATTCGCTCGACGGCAATAGTACGGCTCATCTGGACATTTCCTCCCTATCCTCTAGTAAGACTCTTTGTAGTCCTGGCCATGGCCAGGGATATACCAAACCCGAGGATTGGTTCCAAGCTCCTCTTTCAAATGGACGGCGTCATTTTCCTGGACGAACTGCGACAGCTTGACGACATTGCCCCGGCTGTTCACCGCGACGTCGCTGGTCAGATCCCCTAGGTAGATGGCTCCCATGCCGCAAGCCTCTGCGCATGACGGGAGCTTGCCCTTAGACAGGTCAGCAGCGCAAAGGACGCACTTTCCGACTGTATTCATCTGCTGAGGCACAGGCCACTCCGGTGAAGGGGGAAATGGCTGGCGCGGAACGCTTGGCGTCGGCTGCGAATTGAAGTAGCGCGACTCATAGGGACAGGCCGCCATGCAGGTACGGCAGCCGATGCACGCGTTCTGATCGATAAGGACTATCCCTTCGTCGTTCCGGAACGTTGCGCCGACCGGACAGACCGCCTGACATGGAGGGTCTTCGCACATCTGGCAAAGGCGCGGCAGGTAGTACTGCTCGCCGTTGGCGTCCTGCATGGTGTAGACCTTGATCCACTCGATGTCTTTTGGCAACACGTGAGTGAATTGGCAGGCAGTGGTGCAGGAGTTGCATCCATTGCAGTACCTGAGGTCCATGACCATGGTCCACTGGGGAAGCGGTGCCTTCGTCGTCGCCGGGGCCGTTGTTGCCTTTAGCGCAGCGTCGGCGCTCGGGCTCTTTATAACCTGAGTCCCAATCCCCACTGCCGCCCCCATGACAGCGAGGCTCGCCAGGAAATGCCTTCGGCTGACAGCCGTTCGCTCCTCACCGGCGTCGGGCTCGAGTTTGTCCACCGATTTATCCTTTTCCAATCCAACCCCAGGCCCTTTGACCGAGGTTAATGAGCTGGCCAGCTGCCACACAGTAGGACCCGATGGAGCAGCTTCCTCTTGTGAATTTTCTTCTTCGTTCACGATGCCACCTTCTTCACCGATCATTTGATTTGAAATGCGAACTCGAAGGCCGACAGCTTTTCTCCAGGATGATCAGCCGCGTAAGTGAGCTGGGAAACCTGGATGTAGTCAGCAGTGGCAAACTTCATGTTAACGATGTTCCAGACCGCCGGATAGAAGACGATATAGTGCCAGCCTGGTGCCCCTGTCGCGGGCAGGTTGAGGGTGATGTCGCCATTTGAGTTGACGCCGCAGGCGTACCCGATGTCGGAGTTGTCATAGTCGACTCCATAGATGTTCGAAGTCCAGCTGACCCCGGTACCAAGGAGATGAAGCGTGATCTGCGTTCCGACGGGACCTGAAGTTGGGGTGATGCCCGCATCCTTAGGGCTGATTGCGAACGAAGTCGAGGCCGAGACCGACCCTGCCGTCGCAGTTATCTTATGGGGCTGACCAAGGTCGCTCGGAACGGCGAACGATGCCTCAAATGTGCCAGCTGAGCTTGCCGTGGCGGTAGCGATGGAACTGTCCGCCGCGCCCAATCCGTAAAGGTGATTGCCCTTTTGCGTGGCCCAATTCACCTTCACCGTCTGACCCGCCGGAAATCCGCTGCCTTTGACGACAAGAGGGGTTCCTGGGGGACCAGAGGCGTAATTCAGCCAAACCGCCGGAGCATTTGACACGCTCGTTGGGGTAGCCGCCAACACGGGGGTGCTTGACTGAGCATCTGCAGGCGGGGGAAGCACCGGATCACCCGGAGTCACCGTGAAACTCATGGTAAACATGGGGTTTTTCGTGGGAGTCTGCTGAGTATTCAGATAGGGCTCGCGGTCAGGAGCTTCGTAAATGCTCAGCTCATGAACACCCGGGGTCCCGGTTGCCGGGATTATCGCATTCGCGATGCCCTCGGTGGTCACCGCCGAAAGCCAGCCGGTCACGTGCTGGTCATACATCAGGTACCAGTTCTGCCGATACTCCTGCGATCCGATCCCTGCAACCTTTACATGAATTGGCGTGCCAACCGGTCCGGACTGCGGCGATATCGCAGCGCTAACCGGAATCTTGAACGTCGCCTCATTGATGGTCTTGCCGGCTTCGCTAACCTGCACAGCATGCGAATTGCCAAAGCCCACGGGAACCACAAAGCTCGCCGAGAGGGACCCGTCGGCGCCAGTTGCCGCCGAAGTCAGCGGTTTGAAGGTCTGGGAATAGGATGCTCCAAGCAGCTCACCGCCTGAAGTAGTTTGCCATGACCCCGTGATCTGCTGCCAGGAAATCTGGACTTCCTGGCCTGACGGCAATCCGCTTCCAACGACTTTTACAACTGTCCCGGGAACCCCCGTCGAGGGCTCGAGGGACAGGTGGCCTTGATACTTTTGCGCACCGGATGTGACCGATGCCGTCTTTGCAACTGCCGGGCTACTTGAAGCACTGCTCGAGCAAGCTGTGAGCACGCTTCCCGCAAGGGCAACCACTGCAACCGGGAGTAACATGCGGGCGCGCAATTTATGCCCGCCCAATATAATGCTTCTCATAGTGAGCCGCCTTTACGCTTAGGACGCACCTGGCGCAAGTATGGTCAATGACGATGAAGCAATCTTGAACGGAACCCACTGGCCGGTTGCACCTTGATTCGAAGTTGCCGTCACCGTGTAATTAATCGTTCCAGTCTGGTAATCCGCCGGCACAGTCCAGGCAATAGCCCAGAAGTTGTCGGTCTTGTGATTGCCGTAAGTGGCCGGCAGGTTTTGGCCGTTGGGCAGGCCGACAACCACAGACTTCAAATCTTTGTTAGTCAGCACATTGCCGGTGGCGCCGTCAAACACCTTGGCGCGGAACAGAACCTTGTCACCTGGATGAAATCTGTTCATCAGCCAGCAAGTTGTGGCCTTTGCGGTGCTGACGGTGTCGGCGTCGACAAAAAGCTGGTCTTTCAGCGTGGTCGGCGACGAACTGGCTACCGCGCTTGCGTTGCTGCTGCCGCTGGAACCACAACCGGTAAGAGCTACAGCTCCGAGCCCCAACACTCCGATACTCGATAGTGCAAACCTTAATGCCACATTGACTTGGCCCTTCTTACGCCCCTGATCTATCTTCCCGCCCGTAGGAAATTCTTCCATCATCGAAACCTCCCAATCAGATGCCGTCCATTTGAACCGCATCTCGCCATCCCTCGCTTGCCAGAGCCTGCGACCGAACACTTATCCAGGGGCTACCCATAAAACCCTTGATGAAAATCAGGGAATTCTCGATCGAGCGGAGATACTTTTCCACTTGAGCGGGTTCTCGGTAGTATTACCCTTTCTAAAAGTTCATTCATCCCGGAATACTTCCTGAATGACAGCCTGGGCCGTATCGAATGATATGGCCTTTCCTTAAGGACATTCATAGTGATTACACGTGGAAGCCAGCCGAGATTCCCTGCACCACCCGTGGAATCGCCCTCGTGCGACAGCTTGGAAATTGCTAAACATGCAGCTCAGAAGGTTTGGCCGCCAAAACGCTTTCAGAATTCCCCGGGGGGTATATCACCCC
>SCQM01000095.1 GCA_004298555.1 Actinomycetota bacterium
AGGTGATCAAGACCTACATCGAGAACCAGCAGTCCCCCAACCGTCCGGGTCGTCCACGCAAAGGTAAGCGGCCTTGACCCCTCCCTCACGGAAGGGGATTGCGGCCTCGGTAGGTTCAAACTCTTTAGCTGAAAGTCTTGCTACTAAGAGTTTCGTTCAGCCTCCGGTTAGATCGCTTGGCCTGCCTGGAGAGATTGGGTCACAGACTTTGTTTGCCTGGACGTCACCTGAAGTAACCAGGTTTGGCACATAAAGGTGCCTGCCTTGTGAGGTTGTAAGAGTAGTAACTATGCCCCCATGAAAGGGGATTACCGCGCAATCTGATCAGATCAGGCTTTGAATTCGCCTCATAAACGAATATTCAGTCGCGCAAAGCCATCTGCTGCGGTCTCAGCCTAGGAATCGTAGCCTGCCAGGGAAGGTTTGCCATGTAGGACCACGACTTGCGATGTATTTGGCTAGCACCCATGGCATGTAGTGCGCTCACGTGAACTGATGACGGATAGCCCTTATTGTTCTCGAGCATGTACCATGGGAAATTCTCAGCCTCATGATTCATCAATTCATCTCTTGCAACTTTCGCAATGATTGATGCGGAAGCTATGGCAAAACTCTTTGAATCCCCTTTAATAAATGTTTTGGCATGAAGATACCGGGAAAAATTGACCGCTCCATCTAAAAGTATCACTGACGAATCAACGAAGTCTGCAAGCGGAATCAAAGCCCGCTCCAATCCCAGAACCAGTCCCCTAGACATTCCCATCTCGTCGATCTCGCCAGGTTCCACAAATCCCAGTCCGTAACCTGTTGCCAGATCCTTAATCGGCCTATCGAGTGACTCTCTCTGTTTTGAAGACAGCAGCTTAGAATCATTCATCTGAAGATACCGACTGCTTAGTTGCGATTCTGAAGAACTATCCAAAGAGGCGTCTTTGTGCAGATCGGACATGAATTCGATAAGAAACCGAAAATCGTAAAGCACGGCGCCAACGCACAATGGACCCGCCCAGGATCCCCGACCCACCTCATCCGCCCCAATTACAAACCGAAGATGGCCGACATCAAGCTGACGCTCCACATGAAGCTGCGCGGCAAGTGATGGGCGAAGGAAATTCATGCCTTCCAAGCATAAGCTATGCGAAACGGACAATCAGGCCGGACTGAAAAAGGAAAAACTAGTCACTTGGATTCACAACCCAAAGCTGAACCGAACCTAAATCTTTTAAATACCTTGGCCTAAGCGGAACCAGACGGTACTTGCTGTTACCCGAAAGAGTCCGTTGTATGCCGTCCGACACAAGAATAGTTCCCGGATTTGCGATGCTCACTATACGCGATGCCAGGTTAACCACCGGTCCGTAATAATCGCCCTCCCGGGCCAGAATCGACCCGTAGGCAACTCCCGCTCTTACTTCAGACAGCAGCTTCTCCTTGGCGTACTCCTCTTTAAGTTCCAATCCGATGTCAACAGCCGCTTCAGGATCCTCAACAACATACATGACCTCGTCACCGATCATTTTCACCACACGACCGTCGCGCCTGCTCACCGCATCTGAGGACAACTCCTCGAACCGGGATACCACTGCGCCCAGCTCTTGGGTCGTGAGCTGCTGCGACAAAACGGTGAACCCAACCAAGTCAACGAATCCGATTGCAAGTATTCTTTCCGATACGTCGCGGGCTCCCTTGTCAAGAGCGACCATTGCTCTACGGCCTGCAGCATGGAGGTGACGTATCCAAGCGTAAACCAGAAGCTCCGGCACAGCTGGCAGGATCGACGCGGAATATTGCGTGAACCGGTCTGCCAAATCAACTGTAGTGAAGTCTTTGGACCCAAGTCCAACTCCCTTCAAGCTGTTCGAGGCCACGATCTCTGCGGCAGCGATGCGAGCCATAGACGATCCTATGACTCGGGACAGTTGAATGGCAACCTCAAAATCAGTGGCGCTGGTAAACATCAGGCTGGACAGAGACGTGATCGCCTCGACGTCAATCGAGCTGAAGATGCGTTCATCTTCAGTGACGTCAGCAAACCCGAGCGCACGCCAAAGCCGCCTGATTGAAGCAGGGTCAACTCCAGTTTCAGCTGAAAGTTCCCCGATGGTCAGCCGCTTCCTGGGAGGGCCCAGCATCTGATCAACTGCCAAAAGATGAAGAGTGTCATTCTTCAGACTTGAGATGATCTCCTCGTCGGATATATCACGTTCCCTCAGCATCTCGAGAAGCCGGATGGGCAAAGACGTAGGCAGAACTTTATTGCCTTCCTCTTGATCCAATTCCACCCTCCACTCAATTGGTCAAATGCTGAAATATTCTTTCATGCCTACACTAAAGATAATGAGCATAAACCAAATTGACCTTCAATCATTATCAGGTAAACATGTAATATTGATCCCCATTAGGTCATTTTCGGAGAGCAAGTCCCGACTCGCAAAGGTTCTCGACCCTCCGGCGCGAACTAGATTCATGGTTGCATGCGCAACCACAGTTATCGAAGCTGCGGGAGCAACACCAATCGCAATTGTGACCTCCGACCCAGACGTCCGGGAGTTCGCGGCTCATAAAGACATACTCGTAATAGAAGACGTGGGAACCGGCCTGAATGCCGCCGTTCAACATGCTTTTAACTTGTTGCGCCAGGCCGGAGTCAGCCATCTAACCATAGCGCACAGCGATTTGCCGCTCGCCAAAGATCTGTCGGTGCTAATTAAAGATGGCGAGTTCACCATAGTTCCTGACCGAAAATATGACGGCACAAATGTAATGTCCCTGCCGACCAAGGACTATTTTCAATTCTCATATGGACCGATGTCGTTTCGCAGGCACCTCAAAGAGGCTACGCGCCTGAATCTTAAGATCACTGTCGATGAGAATCCTGATCTGTCAGTTGATATTGATACTCCCCAAGACTATAGGGAGCTGACCGTCGGCCAAAAGTTCACCAATTTTGACTCAAGTAAGTCGAGTGGCGAAAATCGAACAAGATAGCATTGTTGTTTTAACATGAAGTTGAAATACGCAGAACGTCACGATTTGCGGGTGGGATACCGATTCTGCAATTGAACCTCATAGGAGATTAAAATGTCAACGTATTTGACGAGCGATTCGACTAATCCACTACAAAATCTTGAAGTCCCGTCAAGTGCCCTGGCGATTGGAGCACACCCGGATGATATCGAATTCGGATGCGGTGGAACTCTAGCAAAATGGGCTGCTAAGGGATGTAAAATTTTTCATCTGGTTTGTACTGACGGTTCCAAAGGAACCTGGGACTCCAACGTTGATGGCGCTGCGCTCGCAACTCGCCGCCAGCAGGAACAGACCGAAGCAGCACGAATTTTGGGGGGAACAATTCCCGTCACGTTTTTGGGTTGGACCGATGGAGAGCTTCAATCGGGAATGCAGCAACGCGCCCAAATCGTTCGGGCCATCAGGAGGCTGAAGCCAGAAATCGTGTTGGCCCATGATCCATGGAAGAGATACAGGCTGCATCCGGACCATAGGCATGCCGGATTCCTGGCCACGGATGGCGTGGTAGCCGCCAGGGACCCTTTGTTCTTCCCGGAACTGGGAACGCACCACCGACCCTCCAAAATGCTTCTGTGGGAGGCGGATGACCCCGATCACGAGGAAACCATCGATGAAGAAACGTTCAAAGTGAAGCTTCAGGCCCTTAAAGCTCACGCAAGCCAGTATGAATCCACTATGGGAGTGAACCAGCTTGACGATGAAACGCAAATGATTGCTTTTGAAGAGAGACTTCGCTCAAGAATGACCGAAAGTGCGTTGGGCCAAACTGGAAATCTTGCCGAAATCTTCAAGCTAATTACGAAGGTCTAGTTGATACCGAGCCAGTGCCTTCCTGGAGGGTTCCAGCTCAAACATAGTCAATTTGCCAGTTGCCGTCCACGTGAAGGCGTCATTGATGCTGGAAAAACGAATCACTTAAACGGGGTGAGAAACCCCTGGATTCATCCATGGAGAGGCAAAATCCCACTCGTCTTTAAGGGGCGACCCGATAGCGACCTGAGTAAGGTTCTAGAACCGTTCCAGCGCGCTGATATGGCTGGCGTATGACGATGCCAGAAAATGGGCCAAGAACTTCATTTATAGCCACGACCAGAAAGCAGTCGAGGACTTCAAACCCAAGTTCGCAGCCACATAGACTATGGCCAGAAGAACAGCTGACGGAGGCATTGGCCAAGTAAAGCGGGAACTTATCTGGATGGCTGTAAAACATGACCGGGATCTCCGAGTGGTAGATCCCAGATACACGACAATGGACGATTGCCAAGAACCAAGCACGCCCTGCCACTTTCCGAACGTACCTACACTTGTTCTGCCTGTCGGTCTGTAAGACCCAGAGATAGAAACTCTGCTGCCGTGATGGTAGCCAGGGCTGGCCTCAACCTTGCAGGTGCTGATCGCGTAAGACATGATTCTCCGACGGGGAACCAAGCAGCGTGAACCAGGAATCCCCCGGACTCATCCGTGCGGGGATTCAATACCCAGAGTCGCCCATTACGTGTTGCCAGGCTGCCACTATGAACGGTTAAACAGACTGTGTTCTATTTCGGATTTCACTAGCCGGGAATCGTGCAGCAGGCTATCGATTCCACGAAACGGATAAATGTCCGCGCGGTCAAGAGAGAGATTTTTGCAGATTTCCCTGCCTGCGTAAAGCTCAATGGCGCGTGAGGCAGAATTAAAATGGGCGAATTCCCCTAAGCGTAGATCTATTTGGCCATGGGGGCCAAATGCCCTTTTTGCATCGCCGCTACTCATCACCAGAAGCGGCGAGACCATAGTCTTGAGATTCATCCTGTCGATGGGCAGGATCGCATCCTGACCCTCCGAGGTAAGTCTTATCACGCGATTTTCAAGATCGAACCTGCCCTGACGGCGTTCTCCCAATGTTGTTCCTTTTGGCGCGTAGTGAACCCAGACAGGCTCCGAGTGATAAAAACCATCCTCTCCAACCTGCTTGCCTAGATGCCTGATGACTTCGGCTCTTGCAAGATCCCTGTCCATTCTTGTGGGAAATATCAGATGTGACTGAACTAAATCGGGCAAACGCTCGCGGGAAGTGTCCGTAGCAAGAGAGCCGATAAACCTGCCCAGATCGGCTGCTGGCGAGTACGGAACATCAGGCTTTAACTGAAGGTCGTCAACAGTCGCATTAGGCAAAGCGCGGATGCGCTTAAACATTTCGAAATCAGTGGTCACAGGCAGATCTCTCATGGAATCACATCTTTCATAGGCATCGCGGCTCAAAGCGATAACAAGGTTCCTATGCCTGAATTCATAAGCGTGCTTAGCCAATACGTCTTCGTCGATTCTTCCAAAAAACACTATTTCGAGAGGATCAGCAAAAGCCTCCGTTGGCGATAGATCAGGTGTCAAATCCCGATAAGCGCACTTTCCACCCGCAAATACGCCAACAACCCTCCCAACGGAAAATGCTTCCATCCGTTGGTAAATATTTTTGTCAAAAGTGACCAGTTTCACCCATCCCTCACCGCGATTTGGGCTTTCCAGCCTGCCGGCGAAACTCTGCCGCTCGCGGTCTGAAATCATTTTCTCTTTTACGTTTGACAGGGTCCCAGTTGGCAAAGACCTTCGAGGAACAAGCCTCTTCAGGTCATCAAGTCCGTAACCTGCTTCAGAAAGTTCGTTCCTCCAACGCCTCTTTAGCATTATGGGGTCTAGGCCCACTTTGGCAGCCCTGCTCATGAGTGAAGCAGTTCTAGACGCACCAGGTGCGGTTGATCCCCAGCTGCCGAGCAGTTCGCCCACTTGAAAAGTGCGCTTTGAAAAGAGGTCGCTTACCTCTCTTGGAAATCCAGGTATCTGTGTGGGACCGTCATTTTGCGAGAGCTCTCTTGCAATCATCACCATCCCAAGACGGGAATGTACTTCTTTGGCCAAATTCTGCCTAAAACACTTCGACCATTCACCGGCCCTAGAAAATAATTCATCCGAATTAACTGCTCTCAAAACACCATGGTTTACCTCAACTCGATTTGCCAGAATGAGGTGCGTATGCAGGTGAGGATCGAGCGCCCGCGATGTGTAATGCAGGAAACCGACGGCCGAAAGTCTTGCTCCACTTTTCCAGTTCAGACTGGGTTCCATTGTCCCCAATGTTTCGGCAACTGCTGATTTGAAACCTTGGAGCATGACTTGTGCAAGATCGTCAGGCCAAAGGGCCTGGACAATGGATATTTGCTTTGGTGCGACGAAACAAAGATCGTAGCCGACATTTCTAATGGGCCTTATAAATCTGTCATCACTGCGCAGGCCGCGAAGCTCATCAAAAGATTTGTCCAACTGTTCGGAAATGCTTTGCACGCACGACCAATTACCAAAGAACTCGACCTCATCAGGATTCAGACTCTTCCGGCAATCTTCTTTCCCGCTGGTTAGATTAGAGAAGTAGTATGCCAGACGTCCAGCATCAAGCCTGGTAATGAAAAGTCCAGACACGGGTACCACCAACTTGATTGGCCGTTATTTCGCGGGGTCTTAGTCAACTATCCCAGAAGCTGGTGGCGCACGTCAACAAATCAAGCATATGACGCCGCCAGTCTTTGAACAGACTCTTGTTTGAGTCCGCGAAATGCGGCAGGAAACACGACGAATGCTGACGGATCCAAACGGATCAGAAGTTTAGACAGCCATGCCGATGATGACGAATGGAAACCATATAAGTTGAGATGCTCCTCGGTGACCAGTAGCCGAGGAGAGCTAACAAGCCTTTCGACCATCCAACCATTGTCGCTGGCAATGGCAAGGACAACCCAGTCTCCTCTGCCCCCGAACGCTTTCGGTATACCACCTCTGGATATTCGTTGCATTTCCGCTTCAGGCAGCTCAAAACTTTCATTAAGGAGTTCACAGGAAATCACCCTCCCTACAGAAAAATGACGAATTTCGTCCGTCAAATGGCAGAAGCCCCGAAGATACCATTTTCCAGACTCCGTAAAGAGCTGGTATGGGTCGACCCTCCGTTTGCTTATCCTCTCCGACGATGCTGCAAAATAGGTCATTTCCACTGCAAAATGCTCAATTGCGGCACTTCTTAACATCTCAAGAAAATAGGGTTCTTCGATCTTGACATCGACTTCGCTGAGTCCAATCTGAAATTTGGCAAGAGACGTCTGCAGCTTCGCAAGGGCCGCCGCCAGCTCACCATTCCGATCCATTCCCGGGACCTTCAGTGCAGCGGATGCAGTAGTCGCTAACACCATGGCTTCGAGCGTATTGAGCGTTCGCGGTGCAGTTATGGCGGCCATGTCCAGATAGCTGTTGACCGTTCCATCGTCTTCTACGATGATTTCGAGCAGCGAATCTGGCGTATACGGCGGTAGCCCGCAACAGGCAGCAATTTCTAACATCCTGACCACGTCGGGACCACTAACCGAGAAGGTCTTAGAGATCTCATCGACTGTCGTAGATTTTTTCGCGGCGAGCCAAGGAAGGATTTTTACCAGCACCGAATACATTGCTGTGGCACTGCGCAGACTGGCCTCCGCCTCTTTTGAGGCATTACCGGTTTGAGGGACAAAGTCGCCCGCAGACTGATCTACGTGGGATTCAAAGTCGTGCCAATCTGCAGATTCGAACAAAACCAGCGCTTTATTGGCTGCAACATGGAAAGATTCATCTACCAGCCGGTTCAGATACTGCTTGAGTTCCTCCACGAGGCTTGGAGGTCCAAGAAGCTTCGCCTTATCAAAATAGCTGAGAAGCCAGTCCAAAAAAGACCCTGAGTCAACCACGGGTACACTCATAACGATTGAGCCGTCGCTACGAAACTCCGCAATGCTATCCTTACCAAACTCAAATTCAGCCAAAGGAGCAACGTCGGAGTAGAACAGCACTGCGGCGGTCCGTAGATCACCTTGGCCAACTTCCCATCGATTCTTGGGAAGACTCGAAGAGACATCGAAGTCCTTAGGCCTCTCAGGACTTCGGTCTTGTGTAACCGTGACTTCGGATTCAATTCGGTTCAACAGGAATGTCTTTAACTGCCCAGATTCTCTTTCATGTCCGAGCAGATACCAATTTCCCCATTTGAAGGAGATCCCGTAAATATCGATGCTTCGGACTTTGGAACGATAGGAAAACTGCACCATTCTGCGAAGCCCGATCGCCTCGAAGAGACGAAACAAGGCCGGCTGGCTGGGAATGTTAGCCACAACTGCATCGTGACCGGCAATCACGCAGCCGAGTTTCTGTAATGCCGACTCGCGCTCGCCACTGCCGAAGCTTACTAGCGCACTCGCCGCAGCAAGTGAAGACGCCTCCTGCTCAGTAAATCGAAGATCTGGAATTATCATCTCCGATTTTTTTATCTGATAGCCATACTGTTCTTCACCAGGAATTTGATGAGTTGCTATAGGTATGCCAAGTTCGCGAAGCTCCTTCTTGGCCCGCTCGAAAGCTTGATGTCTTGCGCTTTGAGAATCTGGAAATCCACCTATTCGGCGAGCAATCTCATCAAGAGATATCGGCTTCGTAGTGTCCAGAAGAAGCATTACCAAATTGAAAAGCCTAGGAAATTTGTCCGCCTGTGCCAACCCGGCATCCTTCCAGCAAGTTATTGACCATCACCAGTACTCACCTCAAACATAGGCTTTAAACCAAGACGACATACCGCAATTTCAACGTGATAATAAACTTTCTGTATGGGCGCGCTATCTTTTCATCTGCATCCAGTCACCATTGCCGTAACCCTGATATGGATCTTTGTTTATCCTTTCATTTGTTCCATCGGCAGCCCAGCAAATGGGCACCAGT
>SCQM01000096.1 GCA_004298555.1 Actinomycetota bacterium
CTGCTCAGTCAGGACCACGGCTATCGCCGACATGCCAGCCCCGCCAATACCGACAATGTGCACCCGCTTTGGTAAGACACCCTTAGTCATTCGCCGCCCTCCTTTGCCATTAACCCAAGCACGAGCTCGCCGATCTGAGGTGCGCCGTCCCCTTTGAAGCTTTCCGCCGACCGCTTGGACATCTCATCCAAAACGCTGCGGTCCCTATATAACGCTTCTACCACGCTGCCAAGCCGCTCTTTAGACAGCTCATCGTCAAAAATCACTCTTGCCGCCCCTAGATTCGCTAGCATCTGTGCATTTTTATTCTGATGGTCGCCCGGAGCGTTTGGCAGCGGCACTAAAACTGCGGCTTTTCCAAAATATCCCAACTCTGCTACGGTGCCTGACCCGGCACGTGAGACAACCAGGTCACACTCGGAGAGAGCTTTGTAAATCTGTGAATCGAATTCAGAATAGATGTATTTTACCTTGGAGACCACGCCTGAACGCTGCCTCGCTCTATCCTCAAACTTGGGAAAGTCGCGGGAGCCAATCACATGGTAGACGACGATATCAAGGTCATCGCGGGCCTGCCACCATTCAACGAGATCGAGTACCGCCGTATTAACTGTGAACGATCCAAGGGAACCTCCAAATACGCAAACCAGGAACGCGCTTTCGTCAATGTTCTGTGCACGTCGAAATGAATCCTTCTGCTGCCGACTGGCTCGCCAGCTGGAAATTTCGGGCCTTAAAGGAACCCCAACTTTCTTCGCGCCCTTTAGTCCCGACGTTTCAGATGACACCAGCACCTCTGTCGCAATTTTAGACGCCAGCCTGTTTGCCAGACCAGCCACAGCGTTGGTTTCGACGATGACACAAGGAATGCCAGTTATTTTGGCCGCGATGACAGGCGGAAATGAAAAATAGCCGCCGAAGCCGATCAATACCTTGGGATGGGTTTTCCGAGCGGCAATTACCAGGCGCCAGGTAGCTTTCAATAAAAGCCAAAGGCCGAGAATATTGGTACTAGACAGTTTACGGACAAATCCCCTTAGATCCAACTGCACCAGCTCGAAGCCATATGGGGTCACTAGCTGCGATTCGAGAGGACGAGTGGATCCTATGAATCCGATCTCGCTCCTGGCCAAACCGCCTCTTATCAATGCCTCGGCGACGCCCAGCGCGGGCAGCAGATGTCCAGCCGTCCCTCCTGCTGCGATCCAAACCGTCTTTTTGGATTGCCAGGCCACCTTGGTCACTACTTTGTCTCTTTCCTTGTCATCTCTTGACCCATGATCAGCTCTATCTGAATTGGCACGCCCAGTCCAGGAGAAAATTCAAACTACCGCTTTGCCTGCAGCCATCCTGACCAATCTGGATAGCTTGTCGAATTTGTCCAACCTGGGCAGAGTGGAATCTTTGAAAAACCTCCTGTTGCCCGTCTCTCTTGATATTGGAGTGATCCCTTTTGCCACGGAGTTTACAAGCCCCAGTGCGAAGAGTTCAACCACCAGCGAAGATCCTCCAGACGATATGAGAGGCAAAGGTACCCCGGTGACCGGCAGCAGCCCAATCACCGCACCGACATTTAAAATCATCTGGGCTGCGAGCCACGACCCGATACCAACGCAAAGCAGCGACCCGAACCTCGATGTCGTCCTCTGCGAAATCCGGAAAATTGAAAAGACGAGGAACGCGAGCAGGCACAGCACGATCAGCGCTCCGATCACGCCCAGCTCCTGCCCAATTACAGAAAATATGAAGTCAGTCTGGGGATTAGGCAAGAAGCCCCATTTTGCCTGGCCTGCGCCTGGGCCGGCTCCGGTGACATGCCCGGTGGCGAAGGCAACCAAAGACTGCACTTCTTGATAGGCAAAGTCGGTTCTGTTCTGCCAGGGATGTAAAAAGGAAAGCAGTCTCTCTCTGCGGTAGGTCTTGGCCATTGCCTCGTAGAGCCCGGCAGCGGCAATTACGGCAAGGACCGGCAAAAGATGGCGCATGCGTATGCCGGCAACGAAAAGCACCCCCACGGCCGTGGCACCGACGACCATGGCGGTGCCCATGTCAGGCTCAACGAGGATTAAGAGGGCAGCGAGACCCGTCGCAAGAATGACCGGCTGCAGAACCCTTCTCCAGTCGGAAATCTGTTCCGCCCTGGCCGTGGCAACACCAGCCGCAAAGATGGCAATAGCGAGTTTCGTAATCTCTGACGGCTGCAAGCGGAATATTCCAACACCCAGCCATCTGGACGATCCGCCGACGCTCACTCCAACATGGGGAATAAGAACAGCAACCAGGGCGAATCCGCTGCCGAGCAGCAGCACCCCACGATATTTGACGAAGAAATCCAAAGACATCCTCGTACCTATCCCAAAAGCGGCCAACCCCAAAAGCACCCACAACATCTGCTTCTCAAAAAGCGCAAAGGCGTTGTGGCCCGACACCAAAGACGGCACGAACGAGGTCGATAGCACCATGGAAACACCGATCGCCGTCAATACCCCGATCAGGAGAACCAGAACATGGCTTTCAGGGCCAAACCCGTTTTCTGCCTTCAGTAATCGATAGAACACGCTAGTGAATCTCGAAACAGCGTGCCTCTTTGGCTTTCGCACTTCCACACCTACGGTCATTTCCCACCTCCCGCAGACTTCATAGACTCGATAGCCCTTCTATAGTCATCTCCCCGTTCCTCATATGACCGGTACCAGTCGAAAGAGGTGCATCCCGGAGAAAGCAGAACAACATCTTCCTCGGATGCGAATTCATGCGCGTAATCAACTGCCTCTGCCATTGACATCGCTTTGGCCATCCTCAATCCACCGGCACTGGAAAATATCTGAAGCAAATCATTTGCAGCATCCCCTATTGCCACCAGCGCCTTTAGCTTCGGAGCAATGGCTAGCAGCGGAGAAAGGTCCAACCCCTTATTCTTCCCACCAGCTATGAGTAC
>SCQM01000006.1 GCA_004298555.1 Actinomycetota bacterium
CCGAACTTACGATTGAACTGACGAACGAAACCATATCTGACCAGGTGACCCGTCAGAAATCAGCCCTATTTTTCTGTCTACTTGGGCCAAGGGTGGCTGGAATCGGTACTCCAATCAGCTCAAATGCTCTGCGTTGTGTGGGAGTTGGAAGAGAGAGCTTTTCAATCTTTATCCCTTTGGCAAATACAACGGTGTTGCGGGTGAGAGTGGAAAGATGATGAAGCAGTGTTGAGAAGCTGTGGAGCACCTGGCCGTCTTCCCCAGTCTTGGCGGCGTCTTTCATCTGTGCTTTTTCAGATCGAAGTGCCTTGGCAACCGGATCGTCTCTTTTGGGGATCTCCTCGTCGCTAAAGCAAAGTGGTGCCCATGCCTGGCGCAGATGCCAGGTCACGTATGCGCTCAGCATGCAGATGAACACGTGCGCCCTTACCCTGTCCTCGCTGTAGTGGTAGATGGGGCGAAGATCTAGATCGATCGCCTTTATGTTTCTAAAGTCCCTCTCAACAACTGAGAGCCCTTTGTAGGCCTCCACTGCATCTTGATCGCTCATCTGATCTTCATCTAGCGATGTCCTGATCACGTAGATGCCATCCAGTGCGGCTTCTGATTCAATAGCGGCCTGATTGCGCGCAAAGGAGAAGTGGTCGTCTTCGATATTTAGGATGAAACACTTGGCCATCTTGTGGCGGTTGATGACCTTTCCTACCCGAAGGCCGATCTTGTCCTTGCCGGCGAGTCTTTTCGCTGCAACTGAATCTGTGATCTTTTCCAGCTCAGCCTCTGTAGCACAAAGCAGTTCAACACGGGTCCTGGCCCTGTCTTTTGCCAGGTCAGGGTTCCTACATGCGATCAGGCGTTCACCTGGGTAGTCGGGATGTGCAATGGTCGCCAGGTTGGTCTCATCGAATAGGCCGAGCTGTAATGCCCCTTGTTCTACAAGTGCCTTTATCTGCTGCGACCTAAGACAGGTGATCCAGTCCGGTCCCCCAAGTTCACGCAGGACTTCGATCTTGGCCTGGGTGATCATCCCCCGGTCTCCGACCATTACCAGCTCATAGAGCCCGAAGCGATCCCTGGCGATATTTACAGCAGATGCAAAAGCGGTGGGATCTGCTGTATTGCCGGGGAATACCTCAATTGACAGGGGCCTTCCGTCTGAATCTGTCATAAGGCCGTATTCGATCTGGGTCTTGCCTCTTTTCTTGTCCCGCGAATATCCGTATTTGGCCAACGGACACGAACTTCCCTCCATCCAAGAACTCGACAGGTCATATAAAACCCTAGAACCCTGCGAAAGGTGACGCTTGGCCAGAGCAGCTTCTATCTTTTCTTGGCGCTCAACCAGCCAGTCCATTGCGCAATAGACATCATCTGTAGATGCATCCTTGACTCCGAAGTCATCGGCCAATGTGGTATCGCTCCACCACCTGGTGGTAGCCAGCTTGGATGCCGGGCGTGCTGCCCGGGATATAACCAGCGACATGACAAGATCTCTTTCACGACAACTGGGGCCAATGAGTGACGCAAGCTTCAACTTGTTGGCCATTGCCCATATCGCCGCCACGTGTCCATGGGGAAGCGACCTTTCGATCTCCCAGTCCTCTCCTGCAATCTGATGGGTCTTGCCCGCTAAGGACTCTTTGATCAGCTGAATCGTATGAGCTGGAAGATAGGAGAGATTGGCAAGGGTCTCGTTCTTTACCTTGCCATCTTCTCGATAGGAGCGCCGCAGGAGATGAGTTTCGTAGACAACGTCCTTATGCTGACGACGTGTAGTCGCCACGTGCATGGCTCCACTCCAACGCTTCATGGCCCTATGCTATCACATCGATTTATACCTGTCAAGCTACTCGTGTCTACATTTATAAGCAATTACCAACTATTTAGGCAGATAGAGGACAAGAACCCAGGAAAATTCGATCTTAAGTTCGGTCTAAGAATTCCCGCAAGTGCCAACTCCAGCTTGGAAGCTATCAAGGGCGAGGTAAACCACGTATTTACAGGAGTCGAGTTGCATCTTATTATGTCTGATAAGGCCAGGATCCAAGCCGACTGGACGGTCGACGATGTGTCAGACAAAAGTTGACAAATTTGGTCGGAATTAGCACTGGACGTAACTAGGGTTTAAATTCGTTGTGAATCTAAATCTAAAGTCATAAGAGTTATATAGGAGAATCTGATGGGACTTCAACTAGGTGACGTTACACCCAACTTCACTGCTAATACCACGCAAGGCGAGTTGACATTTCACGAGTGGCTTGGGGACAGCTGGGGTGTTTTATTTTCCCACCCGGCTGACTTCACTCCGGTTTGCACCACTGAACTCGGCGAGGTTGCCAAACTTAAAGATGAGTTTGCAAAGAGGAACACCAAGGTCATTGGCCTTTCCGTGGACCCTGTCGAGAAGCACATTGAATGGGAAAAGGATATTGAGGAAACTCAGGGACAAGCTGTCAATTTCCCGATGATCGGCGATCCTGAACACAAAGTCGCGGACCTCTTTGGAATGATTCATCCGAATGCATCAAACACGCTCACGGTCCGGTCGGTATTTATCATTGACCCGGCAAAGAAACTTCGCCTAACGATAACTTATCCCGCCTCTACCGGGCGTAACTTCAAGGAGATACTGCGCGTACTTGATTCGCTTCAGCTGGTTGACAGTTACACTGTTTCCACTCCAGTGAACTGGAAAGACGGCGATGACGTCATAATTGCAACATCGGTAAGCGATGAAGACGCCAAGACCAAGTTTCCAAAGGGATTCAAAACCCTCAAGCCCTACTTGCGTCTAACGCCGCAGCCAAACAAGTAATAGACGAACGCAGGCCGCCACATCCATTCGAATACAACTAAAAACGCGCCATACGATTGATCGCCGTCAGTCCGATGGCGCGTTTTTATTGCAAAGAAATGCCGCATAGGAAACTGCTTTGACGTATATAGAACTCCGGCCTTTCCGAATAAAAATGCACCGTTAGATGCAATTAGCAGCTTTCTTAGAGAATTATCTGAGCCACGGAACCGTCATCAACGTCATATCTCCATCCCTGAACGGTTAAGCCAGGCGGCAACGAGAGGCACGATCGGATAGCTTCAACATCGCTGGCAAGTGCTTCATCAGGTACCTCCATCGTAAGAAATTCCCAGTCCCCGACTTCAAGGCCTGCTGAACGCAGGTGAGACTCGACATCCAATTCGCTCAACTGGCTTAGAGCGCATTTCGTATGCTGCATTACAACTACGCTGTCCACCCCAAGAAAGGAAGTGGCAAACACAAGAGATCTCAGTACGTCCGGGGTAACTCGCCCACCGGCATTTCGCAAAATCTTGGCATCGCCCGGTTTTAGGCTCAGCATCGCGAGCGGCTCGATCCTGCTATCCATGCAGGTCAATAGAGCCAACCCCTTTGCAGCTCTAGGCGCCAAGCCAGCCAGGGCAAACTTCCCGGCATATTCTTTGTTCGCGTCTAAAAGTTCTTCCAACATAAGGCCAATATAATTCTTCCTCCAGACTAAAAACCCTGCAGAGCCGTTTTTACGGCAGCGCGTGCCCCAAAACGCGAGTTAATATCAGGCAGCAGCCAAATCAAATAAGGCTCTACCTGATCAGATCTGCCAACAGCTGGAATCCGCTTCCACGGAAGAACGCCTGGGTGGTTTACCCTCAGTGTCGCATTAGCCTGGAATATAGAGAGTATTGGACAGGCCCAGAATGGAGCCCCGTATAAAGATGATAAGCCGCAACCTGGATCAGCGTCATCGCTTCGAGGTACGCCTGCGCCAGAGATCAACAACCGCCAAGGTTTTGGCTCTCAATTTAGCTTTTTTGATAATTGTGGCGGGCTTTGGCTTTTACGCGAACTCGCTGGTCCTATTAGCCAGTGCCATCCATCTAATTGCCGACACAGCTAGCCTGGCAATTGCATACCTCGCAATCCGGCTCGCATCGAAACCGGCCTCGCTGAAATATTCCTTTGGGCTAGTCAGGACGGAAGTTCTTGGAGCCCTGGTTAACGGCACGATTCTGCTCGCCACTGCAATTTGGATCATTTTCGAGGCGGCAAAGGATTTGGTCCATCCCCATTCAGTATCTTCACTGCCAATCGTTCTATTGGGGATCATAGGACTGTTTGTAAGCGCGACATCGCTTAGAGCACTTCAGCGAAGCTCTGGCAAAAGCCTGAACATGCGCGCTGGCGTGGTGCATATGGCCGGAGATGCAGCTGGATGGTTCCTTACAGTTGTTTCCGGACTCGCGATCTGGATCTTCGCCTTCAACCGTGCTGACGCAATCGGCTCGATTGTGATTTCCGTGCTCATTGTCATATCCTCCTGGCAAATTCTCATGACTACGGTATCTGTGCTGCTCGAGTCGACCCCAGCGGATATAAGCCTTGACGAGATACGCGATGCAATTGAATCCGATCCCCAGATACTGGACGTCCACCATCTTCATCTTTGGAATTTGGCTTCAGACTCCATCGCCCTTTCAACCCATATTCTTATGGAAGATGGCGCCACGCTGCATCTAGGACAGATCAAAGTTCAGCAGATCAAAGATATGCTGAATTCCAGTTATGGAATTGACCACGTCACAATCGAGGTGGAATGCCACAGATGCGGAGATGTCGAGCATGTTACGGAGAAGTGACGCTCCGCAAATACGCCCTATGAAAAGACAGCTGTACCAAGATAGAGTCTGGTAGCGATCAGACCGATCGAACCCACCAAAAGGGCCATGCCGCCCCAGATAGAGGCAATACTGCTCGACATGGTTAACTTCACTCCGACGACAAGCCAAAATAGCGGAAGGATCATTTCTACCCCAATTTTGCGCCGCAACAATAGAGACAGCTTCTCCTTTTCCATCCGCGCAATTTGCACTGAGATTTCGCTATCAAAGTTGCCCAGGCAACCACCATTTGCCCTATCGCAGCCTTCCTGCGAACAACCGTGCTCCCCAGATGCTGCCGAACACGATCCTGCGGCCTTAGAGGTTCTCATTCCACCTCTGTAGTATACGTAAGCCACAAGCGCGAGAATACCAACAATGCCAGTGGAACAGATAACTGATGTCCTCCACGAAACTGTGAAAATATCAGCTAAAGCCACCTCAATGAGCCCAAACCCCCAAATTGCCGCCGCAACTGTGCCAAAAAGCTTGCTTCTAGAGAAGGCTCTTGAAAACTTCATCGACTCGGATGTTTCAAGTTTCTCGTGCGTGCCTGAATACAGAGACTTGTCCACAAAGAGACTTTATCCTCTAAAAGGTTCAAACAAGACAACAGCCGACAAATTATGTAAATCTTGAATCAGCAGGCACGTTATGTCTGATATCAGCGCCTGGCGGAATCAATCAGATTAGCAATCCTTGCAGAATTGAAACTGAACTCGTCCTTGTTGGCGTACTTCTTCCAGATCTCATTTCCACCCGTGCGCCAGTCCACGCTTGGTATTTCGAGCAGTACCGAATCAACTCTAGCCTTATACTGCTCTACGAGCGCAATCAACGAAGTGACAAGGGTGTCTGAGAGATAATGCGGTTTCAGTCCCAGATCCATCAGTTTCGTGTGCCTCGGATTGTAGTAATGCTCCTCCAACTCAACCCTTGGATTCTCCAGGTGAACGATTTCGGTTGACAGGCCAATTTTGTCCCGCGCCGAAGAAACCACCCCAGCCAGATCATTGATGCTGAACTGCTCAGTGAATTGGTTGAAGACTCGGCACTCCCCTTCCTGCGGTGGGTTCTCAAGCGTTAGAGTTATGCAGGCCATCGTATCACGAATGTCCAGATAACCCCTGGTCTGACCACCTTTGCCATATACAGTCAGAGGTTCGCCTACGGCAGACTGGACACAAAACCGATTTAGTGCGGTGCCCCAGATGGAGTCGAAATCAAACCTTGTCGCAAGATCCGGGTGCAGCACAGTATCGTCGGTTTGCACGCCGTACACGACTCCCTGATTCAAATCTGTTGCTCGGAGCCCCCAGGTGCGGCTCGCGAAGTGAATGTTTTGGGAATCCGCAACTTTAGAGAGGTGATAAAAACTGGCTGGCACTTTGGGAAAAGGAAGAGTGTCGCTGCGTCCATTGTGCTCGATAGTTATATAGCCCTCTTCTATGTCAATGTTCGGCGACCCGTACTCGCCCATTGAACCCAGTTTGATAAGGTGGCAGTCGGGCACAATGGAATGAATCGAAAAAAGCAAATTGAGGTTGCCTACGATGTTATTGACCTGGGTTCTGACTGCATGATCACGGGAGATCATCGAAAAGGGAGCACTGCGCTGCTCGGCAAAGTGTATGACCGCATTGGGCCGGAATTCCTCGATCAGTGCATCAAGTGCTTCAGCGTCGCAAAGGTCCAAATTCCGCCAAATAATCTCATTTCCTGTCAGCTCTTCCCAACGCGACACACGCGTCTCCATTGACGCAATTGGAATAAGGCTGTAGGTTCCACCTTCGCGATCCCAGCTCCGTCGGGAAAGATTGTCAACCGCAACAACGCTATGACCAAGTTTTGAAAGATGCATCGCCATTGGCCAACCAATGTAACCATCCGCCCCGAATACGATAACCCGCTTGGATTCTTCCATGAAAATTTCCTTTCCAAAATCTGGTAACGAGTCGAGCTTTTAGTTTCAAATCTTGCAGCCTTGATGGACCCATTCTATTTATAGGTAGATTTTTGACAGGGCAAATCATCAACATTCACACAGAGTTCACAGGTTAAATAAAGATTTCAAGCAGCATCGATGCCAAATGGCTAGGACATCCAACACACTCTGCGACCGCTTCAAAGGCCGTCTTAATCTCGCGCCATATTTAGCCCATAATCATATGGAATTCACGAATCATCACGTTGAGCGAGCCTTGGCGCAAAGCTGAAAGATTTGA
>SCQM01000007.1 GCA_004298555.1 Actinomycetota bacterium
AATAGGGTCCAGTGCCATGAAACAAGCAATTCCTTTCGATTGACCTATCGCATAAATCCCCGGGAAACCTGCAAGCGGGTACGGCCCACTCTCCGCAATCCACCTAAACCTTGAAACCTTTGGCAGCTGAACGAAAACCTCTGAGCGCAGGTTTTTCGACAAACCGCTACATTCCAAATCGACCCGCAGGCGGCCCAGTCACCGGCGCCTACCCCAAAACTGCAAACGAGTTGCTGAATGCAACTATCCGGTTAGGCGCCAACAGTTGCTCCTAAATGCTTCTCCTCATGAGACGTCGTCCAGATAGGCGACGTTGTTATAGCCAAGCATCTTGAAAATGCGGTTCTGAGCTGAAAGCATGTGCAGCGGCTCGCCATCGGCCGAGAAGTGCTGTGCCACAGTGTTTTGGGGCACATACAAAGTGTCTCCGGCCTTGATATCGTGCCTTGTGGGCTCGTTGGCGATCCGCGCGTAGTACTTCTCGGCTATATCGGCGCCAACTTCCCAGTGCAGCGAATAGCCCTCCCCCGAGATCACGTGCAGAATCTCATCTGCCATGTGCCAGCGCCTTCCGGAGCGGCCGCCGGCGGGTATCTGCAGCTCGAACACGTCTACGCTGAAATCCCTGAGATCGGACTTCTCCGGCGCCGCCAGGACCTTCACTTTGCCAAGCGGAGTGTCCTGCCACGAGTTCTCGTCGGCGTGCACCACCTTCTTCCTGCTGAGCACGTCAGGGGTCCAAATCTGCCCCCATTCAATCCTCTCTCCGAAGCGGCTCGGATCGTCGATCTGGCTCTTGCTCCCCTGCTGCACGAGGCCCAAGTACATCCATGCGCTCTTTGCCTTGGTCACAAGTGCGATGGCGGTTTCATCATACGGGTTGAAGTGCCGGTGGACGGAGTCAGTATGTACAAAGACAAGGTCGCCCTTGGACCAGTCATAGCGCTGGTCATCGTGAATTTCATAACCTCTGCCTTGAAGAATGTAAAAAGCGGCTTCGTTTTGATGGCCGTGGCCATTATTCGAAGAGTGCGGGGGAAGCTCCACGAAATGCACCTGGAGCGTCTGTGTCAGGAACGGATCGTCACCGGGGGCAACCCGCCAGAAATTGTTGGTGTCCTTGCCAATATCGCCGTATCCAACCGACATGTCTGTGACCACCGTGTCTGTGCCGCGCACACGAGGAGCCTTGAGCTGTTGCTCCCGAAACTCCTTCAAGGTGTAGCTCGCAGATGTCATGCCCCGCAAAAAAACTCTGTCAGCCATTGTCCCTCCTCTAATAAAGATGAAAATTATCGAGTCAGCGCTCGTCCCCTCGACACCCCAACTGCCCTCAAGATCACCTGCGTACCCGTCTCAGCCGGCAGTCCGGCTGGACCGAATTTGCCAAATCCCCCAGGTTCGCGGCAGACCCGATTTCGAAATCTGAAAGCCATGGCAACCATCAACGCCAGAGACCCGAGTTATGCCTCTTGTGACTAAATGAGCCTTGCTGCTTCCACAGTATCAAGCCCGAACCGCATCTTGCGTGACTTTTCTGCCAATACCATGCCGGCCCGGACCGCAAACTTCCTCCAAATTCAGGTTAAAGCTTCAATCAGCCAGAAACCGCAGGATTCATAATCGACTTCTAGCTTTCAGAGGACAACCAGACTAAAGTTAGTATGGTAGAACACAAAGTTGGTAGCGTTTCCTGATAAATTGTCTTGGGCTGTTCTTGCGGCTGCTATGCAAATTGCCTTGAGATTCACGCAATCCAGAAACAATGCCGGCACTTAGCTTGATGCGGATTGGTTGAGATTCAAGAGGACTGCTGAGTTGCACAAGATCAGGGTCCCGAAGCCGAGGGGTCCGGTGGGATGGCCTTTTGACCACGCATTCGGCTGGTATGGGGAATGCGGCTTTGACTGCACAGGCCTGAAGGTCTTCGATAAAAATGAGGGGTACTTTATGGATATAGTTGGAATCGATATTCACATTCACGTCCACGATGCGCGTGCCAGAGCTCTTCAGGGTCCAGAGGCTCTTGCGAAACAGGAAGCCATGGCAAAGTATTTCAAGCGGGAGCTTAAGGACATTCCCATCGAGGTGCAGGCCGACCAGTACCGGGAGCACAAGATGATGGCAGTGCTCATGAACGGCAACGACGAGTCGATAACCGGCATTACCCCTGTGCCGAACGACTTCATTGCCGACGCGGTGAAAAAGCACCCCGATGTGTTCATGGGCATGGGGGCGATCGACCCCTGGCAGGGGGAGAAGGCCCGCCGGGAGATACGCCGCATGAAAGATCTTGGACTCATAGGCATAGGCGAGCTGAACCCGGCGCGCCAGCACTTCTATCCCAACGACACCAGGTTCTACCCGCTCTGGGAAGAGGCACAGGAGCAGGGGCTGATCATCTTGTTCCACAGCGGATACGCAGCTGCGGGCTCGGGCCGAAAAGGGGGCGGAGGGGTCAAGCTAAAGTACTGCCAGCCGATGCATCTAGACGACGTGGCGGCTGACTTTCCAGATCTGAAGATAATCTCCGCGCACCCTTCGTGGCCATGGACCTCAGAGAGCCTGGCCATTGCGCGCCACAAGCCGAACTTCTACATAGACCTGTCAGGCTGGGCTCCAAAGTATTTCCCTGAAGAAGTGATCCAGCAGGTGAACTCAATGATCCCGGACAAGGCGCTCTTCGGAAGCGACGCTCCGTCTCTTTCCCTGGACCGCTGGCTTGCCGATTTTGAACAGCTGCCATTCAAGCCTGAGGTCAAGCAGAAAATAATGCTCGACAACGCCATGAAGCTTCTAGGCCTTAGCACCTGACATTCAAAAAGAGTTGACAAGGAGCTGCTTATGCCGGTTTCACCACCGCTTCGCGGCGTCCGGGTTCTTGACTTGGGGCAGTACATCTC
>SCQM01000097.1 GCA_004298555.1 Actinomycetota bacterium
CTGACCGATGGTACTGCCTTGAGTTCGTTCAAATCGAAGGCATAGTAATTGCAGCGATTCCTGGCGGCCGTGTTGCCTGCCCGCCAGGAAGACTTCTGCTGGGCGTCCAACATTAAGGAAGCTTTGGTTTTGTCATGGTGAGCAACTTATTTCATGGATTAACCGTCCTTCTGTCAGGGGGACCGATCTTATTCCTCATGCTCGGGATGATAATAGGCATGTTTGTCGGCATGCTGCCTGGACTGGGGACAGCGGTGGCACTGAGCATCCTGCTGTCCTTTGTCTATCATATGAGCGTAGTAAATATGATTTCCCTAATGTTGGGAGCCCAGGCTGGGGGCTACTACACTGCCTCGATCACGGCAATTACGCTGAATACTCCCGGCGCACCGGAATCATATCCGACAACTCTTGATGGATTTCCAATGACCCAAAGAGGGGAGGGAGGACAGGCTCTTGCAATTTCCGCTGCTTCCACCTGGCTTGGCGGCTGGATAGCATGTGTCATTTTTATTGGACTAATTCAGCTGGCAAATCCACTTATTACCACTTTCAAGGCTCCAGATT
Organism: Actinomycetota bacterium; assembly: GCA_004298555.1. Lineage (GTDB taxonomy): Bacteria > Actinomycetota > Acidimicrobiia > Acidimicrobiales > Acidimicrobiaceae > SCQM01. Next base: position 568 of record SCQM01000097.1, read on the forward strand.
ATGTAGGAGTAATAGCGCTGGCGATCGTCCTTGTGGGCCTTGTAGGTGATACACCGATGAACAAAATCATCGTATCGGCTGCATTTGGGCTTATGCTCTCCTTTGTTGGCAGCGATCCTGTAACGGCTGTCTACAGGTTCACCTTTGGTTTGCCACAGCTTGCGGATGGGATTGCCGTCGTGCCGTTTGCGCTCGGAGTATTTGCAATCACGCAGATGGTGGTCATGTATGGTACCGGGCGGGGTGCTACTGACGCACCTTCCGTAGTTGGATTGAGAAACCTGTCCCAACATGCCTGGGAAGGGATTCATTATACACTCCGCCACCCCGGTTCAGTTGTCCGGTCGGCAGTCATAGCCTCAGTTCTAGGTCTCCTGCCGGGTATCGGGGGATTTGCCGGCAATTACGTCTCATACACAGTTGGCAAGCGTATTTCGCGAAAAGGCAAGGAATTCGGCACAGGGGTGCCCGAAGGCGTCATGTCGGCAGAGGGTTCGTCGCTATCGAAGGAAGTCGCCTCCTTGCTTCCGGCGGTTGCTCTGGGCATTCCGTCTGGAATTGGCATGGTTCTTTTTATAGCAGCAATGTCGATCGAAGGTCTGCAGCCGGGGCAGGCTCTCCTTAGGGCGCATCCTTCTTTGCCTTACACCATGATGTGGGTAATGGCTATCGCTGGACTTTTTTCGTGCACAATTGGCCTAGTTTTGTCTCCTTGGCTGAGCAAGGTGTCGAGAATCCGAGGGCCGGTACTTTTCCCATTCATCATAGGACTGGCAATAATTGGCAGTTATGCAGCGGTAATTACCTCAATCGGTTTTGCGGAGATAGCTGTTTTTGGGTTGGTCGGATTGGCTGCGCGCAAGGCCAACTACTCGCTGGCTGCAATGATAATCGGTTTGGTTTTAGGCGGACTGTTCAACGATCAGGTCCACGTCACGGCCGAAACATACGGCTGGAGCTTTCTATGGAGAAATCCGATTGCCGATTTAACTTTGCTTGCGGCACTCGTACTTTTGCTTGTCAAGGCCGCTCCCAGCCTTAAGATAGTTCTAAGTCGCTGGCGGAGTAACCGTGATAGACAGTCGGCTGAGTACTCCGAAGGCAGTATCGATCTTTCGAATATCGATTTAGAAGTATTGATTGACTGGGTGATGTTAATCGGTTCGGCTCTGTACTTGCGAAGCGCACTCGGCTATCCTCAGGGCGCGGGCCATACACCTGCCGCAATCTCCGCAGTGGTGGTCGTGATAGCAGTCTTTCGGGCAGCAGTAGATACGAGAAGGCTGGTGGTCGCCCGGCGATCAAGACGCCTTGCAGCGCCCATAGATAGGGACTTGGATGAGGTCGCGGACTTCGAAACAAGAATGCCAAGCGGGGTTTCAGTTGGAACTGCCTATGAAGAGGTGCAGGCTGCAGGCAACCCCCGACCTGCCCAGGTTGCCCAGAGTGAGGGAGCAAGCGTAATCACAGCAAGCCGTGGTTTGCCTCAGGAGTCACCAGATGGTTCGGGGGCTATTCGTCATTTGACAGGCTGGCGCGAGCTGATGGCATTGGTTTGGTTTGGAGCGTTCATTCTCTCCACTGTGCTCTTCGGATTTAAGGTGGGCATTCCATTGGCTGGCGGCATTTACGGCGTGCTGGGGATTAAATGGGACAATATCTGGAAGAAAGCGTTGTTTGCGGTAGCCGCCATGGCAATTTTGGAGGTGCTGATCTCAATTTTCGTCGGAACGCTCCATTACACTTTTGCTGGAATCTTGTAGAAGCGAAGTTTGGGATCCGGCTTCAAGAGTTGCGGTATTCGGGTTTGCGGTTTTTGGGCCGGGCGACTCTGCGGGATCCGCAGTTGGCAGGTTCATGATGAATCTTGATGAGAAAGCACTTTTCTTTGGAGATCGAGGCCAAGACATTTTGTAAGGAAGAAACCGTAGCAAATGAACCTCGTCAAGCAGGCCTCCCGCTTGCCGGAATCGAAATCAGAAGGGATAAGAAAAACAGAAGGGATAAGAAATGCTTTTC
>SCQM01000008.1 GCA_004298555.1 Actinomycetota bacterium
GCAAGGAGACCGTCTGGGTGCCAAGCTCATTCCGGACAATTATCTTCGCACTCCGTCACCTGCCGAGGTCCGTGAACCGAAAACTCCCCTTCTGACCGCCGAATTCATCACAGGGCCTTATGGAGTGACAGTTATTCCTGCATAAGTAACAAGGTGCCATCCGGCGGAGTGATTCGGATCACCCATATAATTTGCATCACCAAAGGTATAGACCCTACCAAGCGAATCCAGGATATAGTACCCCAAGCCGTCTTTTGTGGCAGAGAAAGATGTTGCCCAGGCGCCCTCGTTAATTGGTTTCGCTCCAAGGGATCCATAGAAGGTGGCATCGCCAAAGGTGAAAATCCCGCCGTCGGACGCCACAAGCCAATAACCCCGGCCATCAGAGGTTGCCGCCATGCCATCCACCGGTTTATTCAGCGGCTTACCGCCCATGGAACCAAAGAAGGTGGCATCGCCAAAGGTGAAAATCCCGCCGTCGGATGCCACGGTCCAGTATCCTTTGCCATCGGCCGTCGGCCAAATACCCACCATCGGCTTGTTGAGATGCTTGCCGCCCATAGAACCATAGTTGACGGCGTCGCCAAATGGATAGATCGCGCCGTCGGAACCCAAAATCCAGTAGCCTTTACCGTCCGGTGTCGATGCCATTGCCACTATCGGAGCCGTTATGGGTTTTCCTCCCATTGACCCGTAGAAGGTGGCGTCACCAAAGGTGAAAATTCCGCCGTCGGATGCCACCATCCAATATCCTTTTCCGTCAGGCGTAGACGCCATGCCGACCAGCGGCTTGTAGAGATACTTGCCAGCCATCGATCCGTAGGCAGCAGCGTCGCCAAATGTTTCAACTCCGCCTGAGGCATCATCTATCAAATAGCCGTTGCCGGGACCGGTCGCAGTATTTGAAGTTGTGGATCCAGGCGTAACCGGAGAGTTATTGTTGATGCTTATCGGACCGGTGAAGGAGAACCAGTCGGAATTTAGGCCAAAATTCCATTCAAATGTGTATCCGGCCAGCGGCACCGTCCCATTTGTACCTATAAGGTTCAGGGATATCACGCGCCCGCCCATATCCCCAAGCCCATTTCGGGCTGTCACATTTATCCCAGTCAATGTACCCAAGGTGGGATACATCGCCTCGATGCTGGAAATGGGCACAGTTGTGGTCCAATCATGATTTGGATTGCAGCCATTTGGGATGCACACATTGTCATATTGATCAACTACTGCCGGGAAGGTTCCTCCATAGGTGTAGCCTCCCGTTGACGCCGAATATTCTGTTCGGCCGATTGCATTGGTTCCGTCCATCCTCATGACTTCCCCGGCTGTAGCCTGGATTGCCTGGTCGGTATTGGTGCTTTCGTTACCCATCCCCAAGTAGACCTGGCATTGAGTGCTGTCGCAGATGTCGGCAATTCCAAACTCGCCGAGCGACGACAGAGCATATGACCGTGCTTCCACCGCCTGCACCATTAGCGATTGAAATCCAGCCGGCTTTGCGCCAATGGTTGGGCTGGTGGGCAGCGCCGAAATTGGCCCCAGATCTCCCCAGCCTGAGGGCGACTCTGATGGGACAACCCCGCGGAGATAGTCTTCAACATCCACAACGTTTATCGTGCGCGGGCTTCCCTGGTAATCGGAAGCAGCGATTTGGCCCCTCAACGGGATAATCCGCGATGGCGTACACAGTTCAAGCGCATTTGTGCTCGTCTGGGCCGAATAATCGGTGGTATTGGGAGAAGCTATCGCCTGCGCCTCGGCAACAGATGGCCCCGGCACCCAAACTGGACTCGCCAAAGTGCAGCCGCTGCCGGTGCCAGGTTTCAGGGTATTAATCTGCCATGAACCACTGCTCAGGCGCACTATCTGCGCAGTTGCGCCGGCAGCGAACGTTGTGCCTGCAACCGTAAAAGAAGACGAATCGGTAACAACTATTGGATTGCCTTCGTTTTCCGTCATGAGTATTCGAATGGTTTGGTTTGGAGCGGTTCCAATGCTGGCATTAGAGAAGTAGTGAAGCAAAATCTGATTTGCGCTCCAGCCTCCCACTACGGCATATCCGAAGGCTCCCCACTGGCCACCGCCGCGGCCGTGGCCCCAGCCGTGCCCTGTCACGGTCAATGAACCGGTTGACGCAGCATAGGCAGAAGTCGAATTGGCAATTAAAACACCGGGCATCGCCGCAGCTAAAATCCCAACAGCAATTCTAATGATCTTGCTCTTGTTCACAAAGCGGCTAAAGCTACAGCTGCACTCAGGGGCATGCCGATTTCGTCCCTGATTCATCCCTTAGCTCCTATCGGTGCATTATCGAGGCGCGATTCCGTTCGCATGCAACCTCCCATCCATGGGACCCTTTTAGACAACTTAGGCTAAGCCGCATTCGTTTGAATTGAAATTTCACATTTGCAATTCACGGCGGTGTAATTTGATACACTTTATTACTTCGAGTGCACAATTGTCCACTAAGTGCACCATTAAAAGTGCTGATTTCTCGCGCCGCCTGCACTTTTGCGGTCGGGAAAAGAAAATATCGCCCTCGAGGGACTCATTTCCACTCAGTGTGGTTGGACTGCAGGTCTCCTAATTCATCTGTAACGGACGTTTCTACATGCAGCCGGACGAATATTTGTCTTCTCACTCATTTCGATCAGTTGATCCTTTAGAGTTTACGTGATCAGCTAACCTTTGATCAGTGCTTGGAAAAGGATAAATGCACCTTATGAACCCGTCGAAGGATGAATCGGAAAATTCCGAAGCATGGAATATCAATAATATTGATTTTTTAAATGGATCTTCCCTCAACTCTGAGTCGGAACCCGGTCCGCCATTCAATGAGCAAACCGCCGAATACATAGCTGAGATCCGGCGCGAGATTGAAGAGGAAGTTAAAAGGAAACGAGCCCAAGGGGCATTTCCACCCGCATTCGAGCGCCGCCTGAAAACGATATTTGAACGGCTTGTACCGCCGGGGGCAGGTAATTCCCGCCGGGATTTTGAGGCGCTTCTAAGATCGTCCGACCGGGCCGCCTATTTCGATATCGAAGTGCCAATTGCGTCGCAAAAACCCGGCGTGGCCAAGGTGAAAAAAATACTCAGAATAACGCAGGCATGGTACCTAAACTACCTTGCCCAGCAACTGAATAATTTCTCCACCAATTTGATGAGATTGTTGTATGTCTTCGATGCAAGAGTCAAAAAATTGGAGGACTCGAGTGAATCTTTGAACCGCATCCGTCCAAGCGGGAACTTCCTCAAACCGGTATACCCCAATCCGCGGGACTTGGACAATCACCTGCTGCAGGCAATGCAGGATCTGCAAGGAAGAATCCTTGTTGCAGACTGCGGCAACGGATATCTGGTATCCGCCTTTAGAGAGCGCGCACTTGACTGCTACGGTGTGGACAGCTTTGGAGAAGAACTGGAACATCCCTTTGAAGTCAGCCTGGACCTGAGATGGGACGATCTGAGCCATCATGTAAATGAAGTGGCGGACCATGCATTATCGGGCATTGTGCTGCAAGGCTCGATAGATCTGTTATCGCCGCCAGAAAAGCTCAATCTCTTAGTCGAAGTCAAGCGGGTCTTGTCAGCGCATGCCGTCATCGCCATCATCAGCACCGATCCGGCATACTTCCAGACCAGTCCTGATCTGGTGGTGCAGAGAGACCTGGCTCCCGGTCGGCCGTTTGCACCCCAGACCTGGGATCATGTGCTCAACCAGCTCGGATTCTCCGCGATAACTACAATCGGCTTGGAAAACTGTTATCTCACAATCGCTCATCTGGAGGCTGCCGAGAATACCGGTGGGGCCAAAACTCTATGAGACTCTCAACGACCCTCGAGATCGATCAATTTCTTCCTTCATTTGCCCCGAAAGACGCCATTGGCTACCACACCCTAAAGATGCAGGAAGTTCTTC
>SCQM01000009.1 GCA_004298555.1 Actinomycetota bacterium
GGCGGAAGCTGCCTCTCGTCACGGCGTGTCGTTGATGCCCAACACCAGGTCCAAGGCTCTGCTTGCAGAGATCAAGCTATCCTCAGAGGTGGTGGCCCTGGCATTTCCGCAAACGTACGTCAATAATTCGGGGCAAGCCTTGCGTGGACTGATAAAGAAATACCCCATTTCCTCCCCTGAAAGCATGCTGGTGGTCCACGATGAACTCGATCTGCCCCCAGGGGTGGTTCGTGTGAAAAGGGGCGGCGGAGTTGCTGGACACAATGGCCTGAAATCTATTGTGGCTTTTTTCGGCTCCTCAGATTTTGTCCGAATTCGGATAGGAATCGGTAGGCCAATGGACTCAGGAGCAATTGTGGATTATGTGTTGTCAGTTCCGCCTCCCAAGGAACGCGAGCTGCTGATGGTTGGGGTGGCGCGCGCGGCAGATGCGATTGAGGAGATAATTGTCACGGGTGTAGATACCGCAATGAACCGGCTGAATGTTCGATAGCGTTTAGGTAGTGCATTTTCGAAGTCTTTTTGGTCCGCTAAGTAAAAGCCACTCCTTCCAAGAGGTATTCAGCTCACCTGATGAGACTTTTTTCCTTCCCGGGTCTGCTGTGCCTTTTCTTCTTGGCGCCATGTGCGAGGCGGAGGGTTCTGGACATATCATCTCGGTAGTTCCCACCAGGCAGCAGGCACTTGATCTCTACGAGGAGTTGCGGGAGCTGATGGGGCCGGAATCGGTGCGCCTGTTCCCTTCCTGGGAGACGCTTCCTTTGGAGCGGGTGTCTCCCTCCGTCGAAACGATGGGGATGCGACTCAAGGTGCTGAATGAATTGACGGGTCAGGTCAATTCGACTGGCCGGCTCATAGTCGTTGCACCTGTCCGGGCGGTCTCCCAGCTGGCTGGCGGATCAGCTCTTGATGCAGGATTCAAGCGGCTTGAAGTTGGAAAGGAATCGCGGTTGGAGGATCTGATCCAGTGGCTGGCGGACTCTGGATATCGCCGTGAATACCAGGTTGAGCATAGGGGGGAGTTTGCAGTTCGCGGATCAATACTGGATGTCTTTCCCTCGGAAGCGGATCTTCCAATAAGGGCTGACTTTTTTGGTGACGAGATTGACCGCTTGTCTCTGTTTGATCCGTCCGATCAGCTCTCTCTTGAACCGTTGGCAAGGGCTGACATTTTTCCGGCCCGGGAGCTGCTGTTTTCACCGGCGGTAAAAACGAAGGCGGCAGCGCTTTTGAGTGAGCTGACCTACGCCAGTTCCACTTGGGAAAAGATTGCCAACGGCCAATTTTTTGAGGGTGCAGAGTCTTGGCTTCCGTGGTTCGATGATTCAGCGAGGAGTTTTGGCAGATTTCTGAATTCGGACGACAAGGTTTTATTTTTCGAGCCTGCCAGGCTGAGGGCTCGGGTAAGCGACCTCATGCTTGAGGAAGCCTCTATATCTGAGGTTCTCGGCTCGACCTGGATGGTGCCAAAGGTTCATGAGCATTTCCCAGAGCTGTTTTCTAAACTCGACGACGTCTTTGCTGGCTGCGAGGCATCGATTCGTTTTGCCAACACTTTGCCGGATGCTTCCGTACGGGTGGAGATATCCGCGAAGAGCGTAGATCTGGTGTCGAAAGATCCCGATGCAATAATTTCTCGACTGTCCCAGATGTTGAAAGACAGATTTTGTGTACTGGTATGCGCTGCAAACGAGGCCTTGGCGAACAGGCTCGTACAATCTCTGGCCGGGACCGCACTGACGCCGATAGCGATTCAGAACCAGGAAGAGCTCGATACGCTGTTGCAAATCCTCATCCAGGCTTATTTGTACTCGTAAGCGATCTCGGGCAGGGTGTCATATTTCCGGAAATACGCCTTGCTGTGGTCGGTCCAGGCGATCTTACCAATAAGCGCCGTTCCCACAGAGCGCCCAGAACAAAGGCTGCAAACAGAGCGCAAGTCTTTGATTCTCTAAAGGTTGGCGGATTTGTAGTGCACCATCATCACGGAGTCGGGCGTTTCGCCGGGATGGTAAAGCGTGAACTCGCCGGAGTTGAGAGGGATTACCTGCTTATTGAGTATCGCGGTGACGATCGGCTCTATGTGCCATCAGACCAGATGGAGTCGATCACGCCATACTTGGGCGGAGAGGCGCCTTCACTTTCCAAGCTTGGAGGAACGGAATGGCAGAAGACCAGGTCACGAGTTGTACATTCAGTTTCCCGCATTGCTCAGGAACTAGTCGTCCTCTATCAGAAACGTCTGGTCACCCAAGGATTCGCATTTTCACCGGATTCCATCTGGCAAAAGGAGATGGAGGATCTTTTCCCATATGATCTAACCCCCGACCAGGCCAGAGCTATTTCCGACGTAAAGGCCGACATGGAAGCGGCAAGGCCCATGGACCGGCTGATATGCGGTGATGTCGGTTTTGGTAAGACCGAAGTTGCCATCAGGGCGGTATTCAAGGCGGTTCAAGACGGAAAGCAAGCAGCTGTGCTTGTGCCGACCACGCTTTTAGCCCAGCAGCACTTCCAAACATTTTCCGAACGCTTTTCCGGTTTTCCGATAAGAGTGGAAGTTATTTCGAGATTTCTGACGCCAGCGCAAAGCAGGGACGTTTTGGAAAAAGTAGCTAACGGAAGCGTAGACGTAATCATAGGGACCCATCGGCTGCTCAGCGAGGATGTCGTCTTTGCGGACCTGGGCCTTCTGGTTATAGATGAGGAACAGCATTTTGGGGTAACGCACAAGGAGGCAATCAAAAATATAAAGGCCGGAATAGATGTCCTAACTCTGACAGCTACTCCAATTCCCCGCACGCTGGAGATGTCTCTAACCGGGATTAGGGACATGAGCTTATTAAACACGCCGCCAACGCAGCGGCAACCGATCCTGACTTATGTTGGAGAGTATGATGAGCTCGCTGTCTCGGAGGCGCTTCGTCGCGAATTGATGCGCGAAGGCCAAGTCTTCTTCGTCCATAATCGAGTATTTGATATAGATGAGGTTTCCTGGAGGCTTTCGCGTCTGGTGCCGGAGGCCCGGATAACTGTGGCCCATGGGCAGATGGATGAAGGAACCCTGGAGCAGACTGTCGTGGATTTCTGGGAAGGAAGATATGACGTCTTGGTTTGCACCACCATCATCGAGTCCGGAATTGACATGCCTACGGTAAACACATTGGTGGTAGATCGCGCCGATTTGCTTGGATTGGGTCAGTTGCATCAATTGCGCGGGCGTGTTGGGCGATCCGGAACCAGAGGTTACGCCTATTTGTTCCATCCGGCAGATGTTGTGCTAGGTGAAGATGCGTATGAGCGGCTTAAAACGATTGGTGAAAACACGGAGTTGGGCTCGGGATTTCGAATTGCCAAGCGGGATCTAGAGATAAGAGGTGCAGGCAACATTCTTGGCGGCGATCAGTCCGGCCACATTGCGGCAGTTGGTTACGATCTCTATGTGAAGATGGTGGAAGAAGCCGTGAGAGGACTAAAAGGCGAGGTCGAACCAATCGTGCCCGAAGTCAAGATTGAGGTCCCGGTCGGCGCAGTGATCCCTGAAAGTTATATTTCGAGAACTGACCTTCGTCTTGAAGCCTATCGGCGGCTTGCGATGTGTGCCAGCAGCGACGATGTCGATCAGGTTGCGCAGGAATGGGAGGACAGATTTGGTCCTCTGCCGGGTGAGACCAAATCGCTATTGCGTTTGGCTAAGATAAGGGCTCGTGCCATACGTGCACAAATCAAGGAGGTGACGGTTTCGGGCATGGGCAGGTCGTCCCTGGTCAGTCCGTTCGTGAGGTTGACCCCGGTCGAGCTGAAGGCTTCCCTGTCGATGAGAATGAAACGCATTTTTCCCAAAGGCATCTATAAGGAGGCTGAGAGGGCTTTGATTATTCCTATTTCAAAAGCCTCTGATCCCATGCTGGCCGTTGAGCATGTGTTCGAGGAATTGATAGAAGTGTAACCTCTGGCGACTACGTTATTTTCTATCGCAGTAGGTGGCACTGGTCATTTACCGCCGTTGCGACTGTTTCACTGAGCTTCAACTGCGATTTGATCTGAATGCGATGGCCGATTGGAGGGGAATCTCTTAAGCGAAGTAATTTGCTGCGCTGGTCATATCGCCGGGTCGGCACTGCCCGGGCCGTCGTTTTGCATAGTAATTGGTGCATGGATTCAGTTTTGAGTTGTGCTACAGGAGAGATTTCGGTTTTAGGCCGCTTGATGAGGAAAGGTCAGTTCTAGCCAAGTGTGTTGGTTGCTGGCGATTGTTTGGAGGATTTGAGTTGAGATTGTCGAAAATAGTTGCATTTCTTGGCGTTGGTGCTATTTTGTCCAGCTGCGGAACAGCATCAGTGGCAGCTACTGTCAATGGTGCAACCATCAGCTCGCAAGCACTAACTTCTGAGATTAATTCCATTACAGCAAACCAGACCTTCGTCAAGCAGCTTCAGTCGTCGCAGCAGATTTTCGGGACCGGTACCAACACCTACGACATGAACTTTGTGGATGAAGTCCTCAACAGGCGCATATCCATGGTTCTGATCGACCAGGAAGCCAAAAAGCTCGGAATTCATCTAACCTCGCAGGATATTGCTCTGGGAAGAGTTGATGCGGAGCAGACTTTTGGCGGTGCAACAGTCTTTGCGCAGTTTCCAAAGGAATATCAGGCTCAGCTGATTAAGGATTCTGCCATGCTCGATGTAGTGGAGGCCCGTCTTGTCCACGCAAATATTTCTCTCAGCTCGCTGCAGAACTACTACAACTCTCATACAGCCCAATTTGCGGACATCTGCTCTTCCCAGATCTTGGTCAGCACCCAGGCGCAAGCAAACTCAATATATCAACAGCTTCAGGGCAATGCTGATTTTGCCTCCTTGGCAAAGGCCGATTCCGGTGATCCAAATACTGCGCCAAACGGTGGCGCCGTCGGATGTGGCACATATTCTGACTATGTTTCAGCCCTAGGCGCTCAATATGCCCAGGTTGTTGTCAATCTCGGAGCCAATTCGATCGCACCTCCAGTTCATCTTCCAACAGGATGGTCGATAATAAAAGTGACATCAAGAAGCACGCTTCCGTTCGACCAGTTGACTCCTCAGATAAGGGCAGCGATACTTGGTTCCAAAGGTCAAAGTGCAATCACCAATTTGCTGTCTCAAAGCACGAAGTCCTCAACGGTTACTGTAAATTCGCAGTACGGCAAGTTAACCGCAACCTCCAATGGTGCAGGCGTTGCTCCGTTTGCCAGTCCGTCTCCGGCGAAACTTAATTTCTTCGTACCTTCTGGCAGTTAGGCCGGTATTTGACTTTCCAAAGCAGGTGCCCCGGGATGAGGCAGCACTCTACCAAATATCTTAAGGCTAGGTAGCCATGGGAAGAATCCTCGTAGCCGGACTGGGACCCGGTGAAATTCCCGTTATCGATAGACGGGTTTGGGATGTCATCGACGATATTGTCGAGGTGGTATTTAGAACTGAAGTTCATCCAGGAGCAGCCTCTGGCCGATCTGAGTTAGCAAGAAGGAATCCGGCGATCAGGTTTTCGTCTTTTGACTCGCTGTACGACGACGCGAGTTCGTTCGAGACTCTTTATCAAGAAATGGTTGAGAGGCTGGTCATCCTAGCCCGCAAGTCACAGGGGCAGATTCTCTATCTGGTTCCCGGTTCTCCACTGATAGCCGAGAAGAGCGTTGACTTGCTAAGAAATTCAGTACCGGAATTGATTGAAATTGTTCCTGGAGTTTCGTTTCTGGAACTCGTATGGGTGGCGCTTGGGATCGATCCTTTTGGTTCCGGTGTCACGATGATCGATGCAACAGATTTTCCAGCCATGGCTAAGTTGCACCAGGGACCCTATCTCCTGACTCAAGTCTGGTCAAAGCAGATTCTTACAGACGTTAAGCTGGCTATCACTGAACCAATGGATACAAAGGCCGTCGTGCTCCAACGTCTTGGCACCCCTTCGGCATCCCTCTTAGAGATTGCATGGAATGACCTTGACAAGGTTGTGAAGCCCGACCATCTGACCACGATCTACGTTGAGCGCATTCCTGCCGCGCCCGGGCCGGCACTAATTGAGCTTTACGACATAATTGCCCGGCTGCGAAATGAATGTCCGTGGGATAAAGAGCAGACGCATCAATCCCTGGCCGTGCATTTGATCGAAGAGAGCTATGAAGTTGTGGATGCGATCGAAAAGCTGTCGACGATAAGCGATCGTGAGCAAGAAGAGGCTCTTTTCGAGGAATTTAAGGGCGAACTCGGTGATCTTTTGGTTCAGGTTTACTTTCACGCAAATCTCGCAATGGAAGAATCGCATTTCGATCTGAACGATATAGCCGAAACGGTGACCCGGAAACTGATCCGCCGCCACCCCCACGTTTTCACAGAACTTGAAGTGAGTGGATCGGAGCAGGTGATAGCGAACTGGGAAAGAATCAAGCATACCCAGGAGGGCCGCTCCAGCGTGCTGGAGGGCATTCCACAATCGCTGCCCTCGCTGCTTTTAGTTTCCAAGCTCTTGCGTAGATCAACGGCACTAGGTCTGGAACTCCCCAGCGCGGAGGTCTCAATGGATGAAATCTCCAAAGTATGGCAAGGCCTTTTGTCAGCTGCGGCGCTTGGCAAACCTGGATCCACTGAAGGTTTTGGCGAACTTCTCTGGTGGATCGCAAATCTTGCAATACAGATTGGCATTGACCTTGAATCGGCTTTACGATCTAGAACAAGAGAATTTATTGAAGTTATCAAAGCGGCAGAGTCGTAGTTGATTTGGGATTATTCGCGGGCATGTGTGGTTGAAATCGGGATGCGTCTCTCGGTTTGGCGCTTATAGAAGGAGTCAAGTTACGTGAGCATAATTGAGTCGGTAGTTGGTCGTGAAGTACTTGACTCCAGAGGCAACCCAACTGTTGAGGTTGAAGTCGCTCTTTCTACTGGCGAAGTTGGAAGGGCGATTGTCCCATCTGGCGCCTCCACCGGAGCTTACGAGGCTGTCGAAAAACGTGACGGCGGCAACCGCTATCTGGGCAAAGGTGTGCTCGGGGCCATCGAGCATGTCAATGTCACCATCGCGGAAGTGGTGGTTGGCATGGATGCACTTGACCAACGGCATTTGGATGCGTCAATGATCGCTCTTGACGGCACCGACAACAAGAGAAACTTGGGTGCAAATTCCATTCTGGGTGTGTCTTTGGCCGTGGCTAAGGCGGCCGCAAAATATTGTGATATTCCGCTTTATCGCTATATCGGGGGAGTAAACGCGTCAGTGCTGCCAGTTCCCATGATGAATGTAATCAATGGCGGCGTGCACGCAGACAATTCGATCGATTTTCAAGAGTTCATGATTATGCCGGTCGGGGCTGCCTCTTTCGCGGAGGCGTTGCGATGGTGTTCGGAAACATACCACACGCTGAAAGATGTACTTTCAAAGCGCGGGTTGTCGGCTGGTATTGGTGATGAAGGTGGTTTTGCGCCAAATCTTCAAAGAAACGAGGATGCCATCGCCGTTCTGATAGAGGCGATCGAGGTGGCCGGCAGGATTCCTGGCGATGAGATCGCTATAGCACTTGATCCGGCGGCAACGGAATTTTTCGAAGACGGCAAGTACAAACTTTCCGGTGAAAGCAGGACCCTTGATTCTGCGGAAATGGTGGATTACTGGGTGCAGCTGACCAAAAAATACCCCATTGTGTCGCTTGAAGATGGAATGGCCGAAGATGACTGGGACGGCTGGGCCTTATTGACCGAAAGAATGGCTGATTCAATTCAGATCGTGGGCGATGACATATTCGTCACAAACGTCGCCCGACTTCTCAAAGGAATTGAGATGAATGTGGCGAATTCGATTCTAATCAAGCTAAACCAGATAGGGTCGCTTACGGAAACGATCGAGACTGTCAGCTTGGCTTTGCGGCATGGATACACGAATGTCATATCACATAGATCCGGCGAGACTGAGGATACGACGATAGCCGATTTGGCAGTTGCATTAAATACCGGCCAAATTAAGACTGGTGCACCCGCGCGCTCTGATCGTGTGGCAAAATATAATCAGCTGCTTCGCATAGAGGAGCAGCTGGGTCAGAATGCCAAGTTTATGGGTCTGGCAGCTTTGGCAGGAAGAAAGCGGGGATAGCCTTTGTTGAGGCGTGGCAGGGTGGTGACAATTGCGGTGGCGCTGATCGGCGTGACTGTCTACCTGTTGGCCGTCTTTCCGACTCGTTCGTTTATCTTGCAAAGAGAACAGGTGAAAAATACAGTTTCCCAGGTCAGGGCTGTCACGCATTCAAATCAAACTTTGCAGAAAGAGATCGATTCGATGAACTCGCCCTCGGAAATTGAAAATATAGCGCGAAGTCAATACGGTCTTGTCAAGCCTGGCGAAAAGGCATTTGTTGTGCTTCCACCCAGTTCAACAACCACATCTACAACATCTATCCGTCCAACCGGCAAGTAGGTTTTTATTACCGTTGCTTCGACCCACGGTTGGAGAAGATCTGCGTTAGCTTTTATTTGCTTTTTTGCAAATTCAAATCTGGATCCGTCCCAATGGGGCCGGATTTGTGGGTTCGTATTGTGACCGTATAGGTTATTACGCGATGAACAAAGTCAATGAGATATCGGTAGCAAGCAAGGATGGGGATCAACTTGACCGTAAGCTGCGTGTGCTTGCGCTGGCAACACTGATCTCAACCTATCTTTTGATCGTTCTTGGCAGCACTGTTAGAGTCACAGAATCTGGGATGGGGTGCAATGGCTGGCCTTTATGTTCCGGGAAAATCGGCCCGATCGACCAATACCACCCTTTGCTCGAGCAATCCCACCGTTATCTGGCCACTATCGTCACCGTGTTGATTTGCGCAATTGCGGTGGTGACCTGGAGAGCGGGTGCAAGGGCCTATCATCTTAGGGGTCTTAGTATGGCCGGTGTAGCCGTGATTATTGTTCAGATCGTACTCGGGGCGATCACCGTCTTCACCAACAATGCGCCTGTTACAGTGGCGCTACACCTGATAGTTGGGCTTCTTTTCCTTGCGATAGCATCCATTACCGCGGTGAGGGCATTCGCCGGAAGACGTAGCATTTGGAATCAAATGGGGAGACTCGACAGGAGCGCGATCTGGGCGGTAGGAGGCATTTTCCTTATTCTTATCTCCGGATCTCTTGTTGTCGACGGCGGAGCAGAAGAGGCTTGCCCCTCTTGGCCGCTTTGTACGGGTTCGCATGCTCAGGGCGGCCTAATCGATCTTCAGCTCATTCATCGTGGAATTGTGCTGGTTGGAACAGTCTTTGCAGTGATTTACCTGTTGAAGATAATTCGAGGCAATACAAGGATACCTTCCCAATATGGACTGGCATTGACAGGGGCCGTTCTCTTGGTTGTGCAAATTGCCGCCGGTGCTGTTGTCGCACTGCTAAAGGCGCCTGATGTCCTAGCCGATGTCCACCTTGCCTTGGCGGCAGCTTTGTGGGCTGTGATAGTAGCCACAGCGGCTGTGGGAGAAATCCGTTATTCCAATGTGGTCAAGTGATAGTACCATGAGTGAGAAGCTCTGGGTTCTTCTCTAGCCTCATGGTAAGGGCCGGCTCCATCACGCCAGATCATGTTATGCCAAAGGGAGCTTTACGTCCCGGTTCATTGACGTGAAATGGTGGGGTCCAGGGTTGAAACGTGGCAGTCTCGAAAGTTAGTCCCACCTTCGTTATACCGCTAGGCCTGTAAAGAACATTAGAAGCGCACGCACAGAAGGTGTACATGAGGTCACAGGGTTTTACCTCTCCACGGGCTCTTTCGATCAATCCAGTAAACAGCGAACTTGCCGGTAGTGCAAAGAAATCCGACGGCATGCCATTTTGCCACAGCCAGATTTCAAGAAGATATAGGCAGCGACCGGGACCAGTTATTCTCAGCGCTTATTTTGAACACCTGTTCGCCTAGGATAGGGCCTGCATCAATTTAGGTCACCAGTCTGAAGGGTGGAACCTTAAGATTCCTTACCTAGGTTGGAAACAAAACTGCCCCCATCTAGTGGGGGCAGTTTTGTACTCGGTGGTGCGGATACTAAGGAGAAACCTCTTCGAGATCTCTTCCCCGGGTTGACGGTGCAAACTGCACGATGATTGCTGCGACAATGAGAAATGCGCAGATTAAGATCAGTGCACCCAGCGCTGACATCTTTGGAATGAGCGGAGCTATAACAAGGATTCCAATACCTCCGCCGATGTGCCCGAAGCCATCTACCAACCCAAAGCCGGTTGTTCTGGCCCGGCTCGGGAAAGATTCGGCGGATAACGCATATGTCGGAGAAACCCACAGGTTGAATCCCAGGAACACGATTCCCGAGCCAATGAAGCTCATTGTTAGGTCTTTTCCAGCTTCTGCAACGATAATTCCGCCTATTAGTGTGATTATCGCCGAGATTGGAAGCCAGTATTTTCGTTCGATGGAGTCACCATAGACGGACGTTATTAGTCCTCCAATAATGAACCCCACTACTCCTACGGAAACAATGACACCCGCTTCGGGAGGCGGATAGTGTATTGATGTGAGCACCGACGTGAAGCCAGCTGCAAAGGCGTAGACGGTTACATAGCCGATCAGCCAGGTTATCACCATGATGAAAAATCGGCGCACATAGAGCGGGTTCTTGAAGATTTCCGCATATGGGTTTCTATCAGTCTGCTTAGTTTCAACTGCCACACTTGCGGCTGGAATCGCGAGAGGTCCGCCCCGGCGTTCGGATATAGTTTCCATCCTTTGTGTAATCGTGTTAGCTTGGTCAATCTTTCCTTGTCCGACCAGCCATCTAGGCGATTCAGGAAGCTCAAACCTAAGCAAAATACCAATCAGGGCCAGTAGCGCACCGATTCCGTAAAGGTACCGCCATCCATTGCTAAAGCTCTTACTTGCCATGGCAAATGGAAGTCCCGTGGGCCAGTGCGATGCGGGTGTCGTCAGAAGGAGGCCTAGCCATATTGCGAAAAAGGCTCCAAGCGCCGACATGATGAAGATCATAGAAGTGAACCGCGCCCGTGACTTGCTGGGCGCAACTTCTCCGATGTAGGTGTTCACAACAGCCAAGTCAGCGCCAATTCCAACCCCGGTTATGATCCTCGAAATGATGAAGTTGGTGTAGTCGGGCGACAACGCGGTGTAGAGCGAACCTATGCCGGTGATCAGCATGGTGACAAGAAGCATGTTTCTGCGTCCGATGCGGTCGCATATCGGGCTAAGTACTAAAGTTCCCACCACGTATCCTGCAACATTCAGGAATACCGGCAGCGACAACGATGAAAGTGCCGTTTCCGGAGAACAGCCTGGTTTCAGAACTGTACATGTCTGGATGAACGAAACATTTATATCGAATATGTCGA
>SCQM01000098.1 GCA_004298555.1 Actinomycetota bacterium
CCCAGGTGTGATACGTCGAAAATTGCCACGTCGGTTCTGGTGGCCATGTGTTCGGCCACGGTTCCTTGGGGATAGGAAAGTGGCATTTCCCAGCCACCAAATTCCACCAGTTTGGCGTTGAGTCGACGGTGATTGTCGTAAAGGACGGTTCGTTTTAGTGTCACGTCCCCAACATAGTTCTCCGGAAAGGTATTTTTGATCGCAAGGAAAATTTGGTGCACTTGATATTAAAGATACCCAGCAAAGGCCGATTTCAAAAAGTACCGCAATTTGGCAGCAATCTGAAAGCGGCAGGCCTGCTAAGACTAAATTGCAAGCTGCTGCTGTCCGGGCACGGTACTCCGCGCATCCGATGACGAACCGGTGTCCTGGCCAGTTTGGTACTTCATCGCAACTATCGCCGCGTCGAGTTCATTTACAATCTCCTGCAGTGAAAGGACGATGGACATTACCAGCTGGCCACCCCTGAGAAGATTTATCAGCTCCTCGCCGGTTCTGACGAGGACAGTTCCCGGTCCGACTACAAGAACATCAGCGTTTGACAGATCCTCTTTGAGATTTGCCCGGAGATATTCGACAGCCTTTCGGGCTGCCTGCAGCGATATGCCGCCCGAGAGCAAGTGTTTGATAACTTTAAGTTCAAGTATGTCGCGGTAGGAGTACGCTCTTTGGGTGCCCGAGCCATGCGCATCTGCTACTGAAGGACGGACCAGGCCTGTGCGTGCCCAGTAATCAAGCTGTCTATAAGTTATTCCTGCCAGCTTGCATGCCTGCAGACCTCTAAAACCGAGGGATGGTTCCATTCCGTCTCCTACACTCGCGTAGTTACATAATTGTAGTGATGACAAGTATGGCAGATTTTTACACTGCGTTATGCTTCAAAAAAAATTACCCAGAAAAATCCTTAAGGTGTATTATCCCGAAAAGTCCTCAGGTTTAAGATCTTCAAGGAACTCCCGGAATTCACCGACAAGTTGCTCTGGATTTTGCTCTTCAGTTAGGTTTTCCCTGTCTTCGTCTAAAATCTCCGCTGAAATTCCTTCTGCCTCAAGAAGATCATCAGCCACGTATATCGGAGCTGGAATTCGAATTGCCAGGGCTATGGCATCAGATGGTCTTGCAGAAATGTGATAGGTCTTGCTTCCGCGAACGACAACAAGCTCAGCGTAATAGGTCGAGTCTCTGAGCTCCGTGATGATGATGCTTGTCAGGCGTGACTCAAGTTCTTCTATGACGTTCTTGAGCAGATCATGCGTCATCGGCCTGGGAGTTTCAATCTCTTGTATGGCAAGCGCAATCGCTGTTGCTTCCGGCGCACCAATGAATATAGGAAGTGTGCGCTTGGGCTTGGTCAACTCCTGGAGCAAGAGTACGGGAGTGTTGGACCGAAGATCAACTCGTACTGCGGAAAGTTCAACCTCTATCATATGCAAGCTCACCTCCTGCCAACAGTTCTGGCGCCGAGGCCTGTTCCAAAAATCCGGCTCCAGCCGCTTGTTATCTTTGTTCACCTATGTCTAACTATAAACCTAATCAGGTTTAAATATGATTAGCTCGAATGTGAAAACAGGATTTAAGACTTCAGGATCTTTTCGATAGCCCGTTCAAGAAGCAGGGTTCTGAACTGGGCTCCCAACTCCCCTAACTGTGTCAGAGCGGTCTCTGCACGATTCCGGGATTTTGGAGACTTGTTGGCCAGGATGGGCAGAATCACCTGCTCGAGAAAGGAGGCTTCTCTTTCGGCCGACACTCTGTACATTTTAAGATGTCTTGCTTCAAGCCCAAACTTTGCAAACTCCCTGGCTAGCGAGGCAAGTTCGAGATCCGCCGCACAGTATATCTGCTGGCCGCGTACCGAGGTCGGGTTCAAGAGACCGAATGTCGTTAATTCTTCAACCTGAACCAGGCTCAAATCCGCAAGTTCGGCAATTTCTCGGGCAGTGAATGAATTCTTTGGGAAAACTGATTCTGCAGCATCATTCGCCGACTCTAGGCTATCGTCGGTTTCTTCTGATCCATTATGGAGGGCCCGAGCTTCATCGAGCTTCTCGGCTAATGCGGAAGCCGACGGAAGCGCGAACAGTCGGGGTCGCTTGGCAGAAATTGGCTTCTCCACCGGCGGATCGCCTTGAGCAGCGGAAACGTTGGCGTCACTCGAAATGGCATGCTGCGATTTGACGTTTGGTGCAGCGGTTTCTGATGACTTTGATTCAAGGCGGGAATTTGCGCTTGCGGTGTTCCGACTCTCGGGCGGACCTGCGGGCGAAGACCTCTCGATGCGTCCAGTCCCAGTACTGATAGAACCGGTATCCGGATTGGAGCTACCCTTAGCCTCTACCTTATGATTAACCTGCTTTCGGTGGGCCTGATGCTCGATTTCAACCAAAGGATCCCCAAAGATATCCTTTTCAAATTTTGAGCTCTTAGACCTCTGGTATTTGGCGAACCGACCTTTGCTTGGATCGAGGACGAAGACGCCGGGCTCCTTTTCCGTAATTCGATCTTTAATCACTTTGAGCGGCAGGAATTGCTCTCTTTGCTGCCGGAGCACGAAGGTGAGCCTTTCAATATCATGGTCGTAGAATTTTCGATAGCCGTTGGTTGTACGCTCGGGCGCGATCAAGCCCTGTGTTTCCAGGAACCTGATCTTCGAGATAGTAACCTCAGGAAATTCTTCCTTGATGAAATCGAGGGTTTCGCCGATTGACCTGTATTCCCTATCGCCCACCGCTGCTACCCTCCCGTGATGGCGCAACGAAAATAAGTTTGTACTTTCCTATCTGGACTTCATCACCGGTGACAAGCTTTGCCTGGTCAATGCGTTGTTTATTCACATAGGTTCCGTTTAAGGATCCAGCATCCACCACGAAATATTCGTCTTTGCGGATCATGAACTCAGCATGGCGCCTTGAAACTGTGATGTCATCCAGGAAGATGTCGGAATCTGGATGACGTCCAACTTTCGTTAGTTCCCCCTCGAGAACAAAGTAAGTGCCAGAACTTGATCCGCCTCTGACAACCAAAACAACCTGATCAGCTGGTGCGAGCATAATTGCATGATCAACAAATTCGTCGACAGAGTCTATGGTCGATTCAACCGATGTCAAAGTACCCGTGTCATCGCTTTTGTTCATAGGCCTGCCGCATGATGAACAAAAATTCGCGTCGATTGGATTCATATGTCCACAATTACTGCACTGCACTTGGATTACACCATTTTCTTGCAACCTAAACCTTAGGGTTAAGCAATAAAGATTACCCTTGTTTCCGTCCTAAGTCCACTATTATTCGAACACTAAATCAC
>SCQM01000099.1 GCA_004298555.1 Actinomycetota bacterium
CAGTCCCGCTGAGATGAGGAATAAATAAGGTGGAAGCGGTTTCGGCCTCTCACTTAAGAACGGAGCCCATGAAATAAGTACCAACACTGACAAACCTACAAACATGATGACGTAGAGGTTGGACCGATATTTTCTTATGACTATTTTCTGATCCTCAGCAGTTCGTCCTTGGAGTTCGTCATGAGCCCACAACACTTCCCATCCGTGCAGCTGCAAGGTCGTTAATTGGTACCTTCGGGTCAGTCATATCCCAATGACACTGAGATGTCGTCACGTGAACCCTTACTTTGGAGATTAGAGAGGGTGCTCCGAGATCGAAACCCCAAGCGATGAAACTGCCCTACGGAGACACCGCCGGACATCCAACGGAGCCTGCACTGATGTCTGCAATTCTGGGTGCCGGACTGGTCGAGTTGACTTCTTCAGTTGTGAGGCCGGCGAGAGTTCCCGATGGCGTGGATGCAAACCAGCTCCCCCCTTGGGCCAACGAGGTCCTCAGTTCCGACCCGTATATTTGTTTCGCGTAAGCCAAAGTGTCGCCGATGCGAAGACCTTTTGCGGTTTGCGAATTGAGTATTTGACGATTCATTCCGAGTAGAGATCCCGTCGAGTATCCGACAAAGCGACCGTGGTCGAAATCTGCAGTCAGTCCAAGGAACTTCAGATAAGCATCGACGGTGCAGTTTGTTGTCGGTCTCGGTGCCGCAGTGTTTGGCGGGCCGAGCACCTTCTCAAGGTTGGCAATGGCGGTGGCCTGAGGTTGGCCGAAGATCGCATTGCCGATACCGTTGCCATTTAGGACCGCTGGACCTGAGATGGCGGGAGATTGAACAATTGAGAAAGCCGGAGAGGCTGGGGTCGAAACAACTTTGGTGGTTGTTGGCTTAGGAGGTGCTGTTGTAGTGGTAGTCGTCGATGTTGTGGTGGTAGACGTTGATGCGGCTGTGGGGATTGCGGCGCCACAGGCGGCCAGGGATAGCGCCGACGCTAACAGGATGGCTGGGTTGTAAGTCGTTCGCCTCATGACCCGCTTGGCGCCCTTCATCAGTGTGACCCTTTGGAGTACAAGCGTAGCCCTAAATCGGGGATGGGTGTGGTGACTGTCCAAAGACCGGGCATGGGCGGGTGCTGTGCGTATGGGACAAAGCGGAGATAAAGGCCAGTGCATGAGCTAGTGGCTCGAAAATTCGCCAGTCCTCTATTTGATCGTCAACTGTCCGTTGGCAACGGTTCCAGGACCGAAAAAGACCCAGTGAATTGAAGCTTTGCCTGTTGGCGCACTAGCCGGTATGGGCATCTTCATCTGATATCGAACCACGCCATGGGGCGGTATCGAAGTAAGGGAGCTGCAGTTCAGATGGTAAAGGAAACTTGTGCGGAAGCTCGAATATTCCATGTAAATGGGACGTGGCGACAGCTCAGCTGATTTGCTTTGCGGATTTGATATATCGACCTCGTAAGTCAGTGTGGTACCGGCCTTGACCGTTGCTGGAAGAACGAGATGGGGAATCAAATATTGCGTCGGAGGAGTCGGATACTGGGGAGATGGCTTTACTGAGTAGAAGGGCGAGACCGCTATGCCGCAGTACTCGGCAAGCTTGAGGTTCCTCAATACCAATTCGCCTCCCGCGGGATAGGAGATGTCGAGGGTGTTGTAGACGGTGGGGACTTGGCCGGGACTCCCACATGCGGCACTGGCCTCTGCGAAAAGGAATACCGTTTTGCCAGGTGCAGTGTCAGATCTCTCGCCCATGGAAAGCATCGGCCTGTCGGCAGCCTTCAAATCTGGCAGACCAGGGCCCTTGGCAACCACCTCGGGGGTCCCGGACAACAGACACGCCTTAGAGCCGATGTTACGAAGCTGCACAATGATCCCGTAGTCGCCGGTAAGACCCGACGGAGCGGTACCAACTAGAGAAAGACTGCTGGCGCTGCACGGAGGGGCATCTGTTTTAGGCGCTGTTGTGGGCAGAGGTGCCGGCACCGGGGGAACAGCTGATGGACTATCGATCCAAGGAACCAAAGCGGCGAGATTGGCAGGATCTTTACCGCTACTAGGTTTCGTGGTCGCTGTCGCAGCTCCACAACTCGAAATAGCCATGGCCACTCCGATTAGAATGGCAAGGGAACCGTGTCGGACGCTGCGCATCAAGAACACTGTACTAGATTCAACCCCTCAAGCTGGAATGGCTCAGTCCGAGTCACCGGACATGCGCAAAAGTTGGAAGTGCGACCACCTTGAGTTCAGCAACCATATCCTCAGTAGCCTTGTTGCACCAGTCGCAGTCTAACCTCAGTATTCCTTTGGCTCTCAAGTCCCACGACATTTCGGCACTATTGTCTAGGGGCACTTGGTTTCACTCGGTGGTGACGGCGTTTCGATATTGGACCGCAATTTGATTTCAACTACCAATTGCCGACTGGGTTGCATTTTCTAGTGCCGCGAGTCCTAACAAGTATTGCTCTACTGCCCTATCGTCAGCGCAGCTCCCACATAAGGGCCGCCAGGTGCGATATGCCAACCGAACTTTGCAGCGCCAAGCTCGGACGGAACCGTGATCATCATCTCGTAGGTGATCTTTTGATACGGCTTGATAACCTTAATGGTGGTGCAGTTGAGCTCGAGAGTTCGGGAGCTTGACTTACCATTCATTCCTACAAATACTGTGATCACCTCTTGGTAGACGGGACAAGGATTGAGGTTGACAGTCTCGTTTGATTTGTTCTCGAGAACGACTTCATAATCAAGTCTGCTGCCTGCCTTGACCGACTTTGGAATGTCCAGATGAGCTGCGAGCGATGCCACCGTTCCGGGGAGTGGCGCAGGAACTGAGATGGGCTCTTGAAATCCCGAGAAGATCTTGTTGCTGCAGAGCTTGAGATTCAAATTTGGAAGATCGAGAGTCCCCGCGGGAATACCGACTTCCACAAAGCTGTAGTGCTCAGAGGGTTGGACTAGCCCGACCGTATCACACCAGGCTCTTGAGATGATCCCGAATGCGACCTTTCCCCCCTGCGGGATAGTGATCGGAGGGGCGGGTTGTATCATTGGCCCATTTGAAAGGGTCACCCTGCTGCCATCTGGGCCGACTGCAGTGATCGTTGAGAGATAATCAGGGAGGGAACAAGGTTGGTTTCCGGTATTGGTGATCGGAACTCTCCAGCCCTCCTGTGCGGTTGCCAAACCGAAACTGGCGGCTCCAGCCTTAAGATCTGCCGGCTTGCATGTTGCCGACAAGGGAGGGGCTACGACAGTTGTTGTTGGAATTGTTGCCGGCTTGTCGACCCATGGAACATTCACGGTTACAGCAGGGTCCGTTGTAGCTCTTGCTGACACCTTTGACAACGTTGATGCAGAGAGTGCTGTCGATGAGCCACACGCTGACAAGATTGCCGCCAATATGAGAGCGGCCAGAGACCACGCTGTTAGTTTCTTTCCCATGTCAGCATGAGTCTAGACTCACAGCACTAGTTTGTTTGGCAAATCACAAGCCGTGGGGATGTTGACCTTGCTCTAGCACTTGGCTAGCGTGAACATAACCAGAACTGCGTGGGGAGCTGTATCGTTTTGAGATCATTCAGGACATCGATGACCACCGTCGCTATTGCGGTACTTCCCGTCGTGCTCGCAAGCTGTTCATCGAATTCGGCGAGTTCCTCTCCCACCACAACCACGTCTGCTACGACAACTACTCTAAATCCAGCCGAGACAACCACCACATCAAAGTCTGGCCTCGTACCGTCAATGTATGCCCCCGACCCCAAGGTCACGGTTACCCCTTCGCGCGACCTTGAGAACGGCCAGAAGGTCACGGTGTCCGTTACCGGATTTGACTCGGGTGGAAAGTTCTTTATTTCCGAGTGTGCAAGTGCATCTGATGCGAACAGCGCGGGGTGCGGTCCGGAGTTGGCAGCCCAACCGTTCGGAGTTATCAACAATACCAAAGGCATTGGCAGTTACCCGTTTAGCGTCAGCACTACTGCAGCCGCAAAACCGGAGGGGAAAGCAACTGTACAGTGCACCCACCAGTGCGTGATAGTAGCGACGGTGGGGATTGGCTATGGGTACGCATATGCGCCAATTGAGTTTGCAAACGGAGTGTCGGGAGATTGACGGGGCGCGGTATTGGTACGACCGGCTAACTGAGTGAATTCCATTTTGGTTTTTTCCGAATTCCAATTACTCTCAAATCTTCCGTATCCTTTAAATCTTCTCTACGCTTCTATCCACCTTTCTACTCTCATTCTTTCCACCTCTTTATCCCCTTTCCTTTTACCTTGATACTCCCCTATTTTCTCCTTCCCCTTAAGAGCACAAAAGGAAGACAGTCCGCCGAATTCATGAATTCCGCGAAGTGCCGACGGTCTTTACTCAGCGCCTGGCCGGGGAGAGATATCGGAACGCCTTTGCATCACATAATAAAAAAGGGGACGGCGCCTGAGCAACCTCCAGCCGGTGACTTCCTTGAATTCCAAAGTCAAATCCGCCAGATGTTGATCTGGTGCCGTCCCCTTTCATTACCTCTATGAAGCCGCGGCCACTATCTTTGCAGAATTCGAGTTCGCAGCCTTGACGATCGAGTCAAGGGTGGAGCCTGAGCCGTAACCTACCACCAAATTCTCTTTCTTGGCCTGCGCGGCAAGTCCTGGATCGGCCAAGGCTTCCTTGAATGCCTGGCGCAGAACCGCTAGCCTGTCGGCTGGAATACCTGGAGGACCGGCAAAGTCGTGACCCATCTCCATCACACCATCGAAGGAATTCAAAATGCCGGCATCTGAACTGGAAAGGTTGAACTGCTGCTCGATTTCGCTGATACTGGGCACGCCAGCAAGAGGAGCAAAGCTATTCTGACGCCAAACGTAAAGCGGATTCACCTTCTTGCTCGTAATCAGAGGCAGCATCGATGAGTACCCGATCTCAAGGAAGCTGCCGTCACCGCTCAATAGGCCGACCTTCGCGGCACTGCTTCCCTGGAAGGTGCTTATCTGGCGATAATGGACCTTCAGCATGTTGAACAGAATCCGCTCACCAATATATGGAGCACCCCCTTGACCTGCGGCAAGTGCCACTAGCGTCTTAGAACTTCCAGGCCCGTAGGTGGACACAAGTTGCTTCATCGATGTCAGCCCGGAAGACGCGAGCGCTACTCCGACCTGGGCGGCGGTGTCCGGCCTTCCTATCCAACTGAACTTCGAAGTGTCGTATTTGAGACCTTGCACCTTGAGAATCTGGTTCAAGACATCGCCGGTCGCATCGGTGTCACCAATAGTAAGCCCGTCAGCCTTGGCGGCGTAGAGGTCATTTGTTCCTACGGTGCCGCCGCCGCCTGTGTCATTGACAATATTGAGTGCCGATAGGCCGAGGTACTTAATAAGGTATGGCTTCATTGCAAGCGCCCATTGCTCATAGCCACCTGCGGCTCCAAAAGGAACTATGAAGGTCATAGTCTTGCCTTTGAAGAACGACGCTGCAGACGCCCCGGTTGTCGTCGCGCCGCCGCTGCTTCCGGCAGTAGTGCCGGTAGAGCTGGTGTTGGACGAACTGCCGCAGGCAGCAAGCGCTCCGCCGAGTACTCCCGCTACCACTAGAGAGCGGACCAGCTTTCCTTTTATTTTCATATATCTATCTCCCTGTAGAGGTATTTTTTTCAATAAAACAATGCTTCTTTTCCCCAAATGCTGCTGCTCATCAATGCAATAAATGTCCCCTGATCCTCTTTCGTTTGTATATCTATTCAAAACTTCAGATGATTCCGTGAGGCACCTGGGTGGCCAAGAGCCTCACGAAGACCACGTAGATGACGACGTACATCGCCACGCCGGAAATAACTGCCCTGCGCCAGCTGCACCGGTCGAGCACCAGGAAGTAGGCCAGAACTCCAAGAGGCACCGCGAAAAGCAATCCAATGAGCCAGATTCCAACCAGCATCAGCACCGTCCAGGCGATGATCGCTATTTCCCTCTTGTATTCCCTCCGGTTGCCGGTCATGACGTTGGCAACCACCACCTTGCCGGCCTCGTGCCCGCCTTCACTTTTCTTCTTGCCATGGGTGATCCTTTGGAGGCGCACAATGAAGTTCGACAGGAACTGGATGAGCCCGATCACAAACGCTGCGCTGGACACGATGATTGGAACCGTGCGCGACACCGACGGATAGCCAATGGCCGTAACCCAATAAATTGCGCTTCCGACAACCCAGACAGCATCAACGGCAAGTTCAAAATAGGAGCCAGGCCTTTTGAAGAAGGCAGCCGAATGAGCATGGCCGGCCAGGTTTCCTGATTCTGCCATATTGATTGATGCAGATCCAGTTGACGCGGCGCCAACCGCTACCAACTCGCGCTGCTCCTCTTTCTGAGTCTGCGTCTCTTCGACTTTGGCTCCATTGCCCCGAAGCTTTTTTAGCGCCCGGAACAAAGGAGTACTGAAGATGCTCAGGATGACAAGTGCAAGGAGAAAGTCAGGAAGAGGCTGCGTCAGGAAATTCCAACCGGAAACCTGTTCGGTCAAAGTCAAATTGTGCTCGAAAACCGAACCAAGCAAGAACCCGATGATGGCAGCTGGCAAAGAGTAGCCAAGCCGCATCATCACGAGGCCGACTACGCCAATGCCTACCAAAATGTCAAGCTGTATGAAGTTTGTCGTTGCAGCCCATGCCCCGACAATTCCAAGAACAATGACATAAGGCGACATCAACGCGCCGCGTACCGTGGTTATTAGAGCCAGGTGGCGCGCAACCGAAATTCCCAAGCCGCTCGCTAAGAATCCAGTGATCAGCAAAACTGCGGCAATCAGATATATGACCGGCTCGTGGGTCGACACCATAGACGGGCCAGGTGCGAGCCCCAGGATGGTAAAGGCGCTGAGAATAACCGCCGACCCGACAGTGCCTGGTATGCCCAACGCTATCAGCGGAACATAGGAAGCCGCCTCTTTGGCAAGGTTGGAAGCCTCTGGAGCAATGACACCCTCGGGTATCCCTGTTCCGAACTCATGTTTGCGCTTGGATGTTGCCCTTGCCTGCGCATATGAGACAAAGTTTGCCGCCACCCCGCCAACTCCGGGAATCAATCCGGCTACGAATCCAACCAGGCTTGCTCTCAGCACCTGTATCGGACGGCGCAACACGTCCATTACTCCGGAAAATACCTTGCCGCCGATTCGTTCTCCGATCACAGTCGGCCCGACCTCGGAGATCGCCCGGTTGGTGCCATAAAGATAAAACATCCGCCCGAAAGCAAAAAGCCCCAGTGCAACAGCAACAATGCTGACCCCGTTGTACAGGCTGAGCTGTCCATAACCGAACCTCTGAAGTCCGGTGCTTGGGTCATACCCAACAAAAGAGATCATCATTCCCCAAAGCCCGGACAGGATGCCCTTGGTCACCGAGGCCGACTGCAGCTTGCCTATCAGAATGATGGCGAATGCCGCAAGAAGCATATATGAGGCCGGCTTGAGCACGGTGATGATCGCTCCCATTGCGGGGATCAGGGCCACCAGGCCAATGACTCCGCAAACGCCGCCCAGAGCGGTAGCCATCGCCGAGATGCCCAGCGCCTCGGCAGCCCGGTTCTTTTGAGACATCGGATAGCCATCCAAAGTGGTGGCGGCACACTCCGGCGCTCCCGGCGAATTTATAAGAATCGCCGTAGCCGATCCGCTGAAATAGATACCAGCGTGTGCGCTGACTATCAGCGCCACGCCTTCAGCAACGGGAAGGTGAAATAAAAAAGGCAGTAAAAGGGTGAGCAGCACCGCCCCACCCAACCCCGGTATCAAACCAACAAATGCTCCCAGCATCGCCCCGAGGAACATTAGGCCAATCACTGAAGGGCTGGCCAATAGAGACAGCCCTGACGTTAACGCTCCCAAATTCAACCAAACCTTTTATATAGAATCCATCGAACGGCGGAACACGAAATATGAACCCGACAATTGGATGCATTCAGCCAGCCCCGGAAAATCAAAAACCAAGGCAGACTGAATCTGCTCGAACCGATCCACAAATTCTCCCACTATGCAGCCCCCGAACTTTTGCCGACCAGCTTGAGCATCTCAAAACTGGACCGAACTAAAGTTCATACCTTTATACCACTTTTATCTTTCGCTTTCTTGATAACTAATTTTTATTTTCTGCAAGGAATTCCCTTGACGCCGAACAGGTCTTTGCCTCGACATCCCCGCAACCTGATGCACCAGTTGTTTCGGTGACATGAGGCTATATTTTTAGAGGGTTCGATTGGACTAAAATGGGGAACAAGGCACCAGGAAAGTTTTAGGAGATGTCAATGGCCCAATCGACCCTCACTCGAAGCGCTAAAGCCATTTTGGCCGAGCCGGTATTTGTCCATGTTGCACTTGTTCGCCCCGATGGAACTCCTCACGTCACACCGGTCTGGGTTGACGTTGAAGGAGACAATGTGGTGATAAATACCGCCATCGGGCGGTCAAAAGCACGAAATATCCACAAAGATTCGACAGTCGCGCTCTCGACATTTGGTCCCAAGAACCCATATGAAGCCATTGCATTCCAGGGCAAGGTCATCGAGGTTACCGAGGACGGCGCTGACGCACACATCGATTTCCTGGCCAAGAAATACCTTGGGCTCGACACTTACCCCAATAGGCAGCCAGGCGAGCGCCGCGTAAAGATCGTCATCAAGCCGACCAAGGTATGGATGCAGCCCCACGATAACTAGCTTCAGTAAGGCAACATCACCCATGACCACCCGCGGAGAATCGCAATCGATATGTCTTCCCCGGCATATTGTTAGATCAAAGGATGAGGATTCGAAGTGGAAATCACCGTTCCTATCCGAACCCGAATTTGCGTGGTAAGGCCGCAGGCATGTCAAATCGCAGCACCACAGTACTCGATGACAGCTTGGCGCGCATTGCATCCGACAAATAGCTTTGACATATTCCCAGCTCAGACCTATACTGCTGCTATCGGCCAAAGATGAGGAAGAAGCCCTGGAATCAACCCGGGTTCAGGCCTCTAATTGTATAGTGCCCAGCACCATCGAGAGCGTTCAAACTCGGTGGGCAAGTTTTCGCGGAGATGATGAATGACGGACAGATACGATGCGACGCCGAAGAAATCCAGATCGGGAAACAGCTCCAACGATTTAGATTCCACTTTCAGCAAAGGTGCTCCGACCGCTCGAAACCTGGATGGAGATGCCGTGCCTGCCATCGATGTGAGGTCGCTGGAAAAGAGATATGGCGAGATCGAAGCAGTAAAGGGTATCTCGTTTCAGGTAGCTACAGGCGAGGTGTTTGCATTCCTCGGACCCAACGGTGCCGGCAAAACTACAACCATTCGGATGCTTTGCACCCTCACCAAACCTACGGCCGGATCTGCGACAATTGGCGGGTTCGACGTTGTCAGACAGCCAACCGCAGTCCGCAGGCGCATAGGCCTTGTTTTCCAGGAACCAACTCTTGACCAGCAACTGACAGCTGAAGAGAACCTTAGATTTCACGCGGTTCTTTACCGCGTTCCTCACGAAGAAGTCGAAACGCGGATAGAACGAGTCCTGAAGCTGGTCGATCTTCTGGACAGGCGCCAGGATCTGGTCTCAACCTTTTCCGGGGGCATGGCTCGAAGGCTTGAAATTGCCCGTGGCATGCTGCACACGCCAACGGTTTTGTTTCTCGACGAGCCGACAATCGGCCTTGATCCGCAGACGCGCGCCCTTATGTGGGAAGACGTCCTGCGTCTTCGAAATGAGGAGGGAGTGACGGTCTTCTTAACGACGCACTACATGGATGAGGCGGAATACGCGGACCGGATAGCCATTATCGACCACGGCAGCATTGTCGCGCTCGATACGCCGGACGAGCTGAAAAGGAAGGTTGGCTCGGATACGGTTGAATTGACCACATCGGACGACGGGCTCGCCACTTCAAATCTCGAAGCCAAAGGGTTCAAGGTCAAGATTGGCGAAGAGAATATTGTCGTATTCGCAGAAAATGGTGAGCAGCAAGTCACCTCCATTATCGAAACCGCCGCAGTGCCGATTCAAAATGTTCGGGTGCACCGACCAAATCTCGATGATGTATTTTTGCACTTCACAGGGCGCCAAATTCGCGAGGGACACAATGAACGTGCCTTCCCGATGCAATTCCGTGGCTTTGGCCGCAGGTGATAGGAGGCTATTTTGGCTACACTAAGCATTCCCGCTGGCCATGCAAAACTGGCCGATGAGCACATTCGTCTTAGATTCGAACTGCGCACCATCGCCATGGTCTGGCAGCGGGAACTGATACGTTTCACACGCACAAAGACAAGGATCCTGTCCAGCTTCATCCAGCCGATTCTCTTCCTTTTCGTCCTGGGATACGGAATGACGACTCTGGTGGGAACCACAGGTGGATTCGACTTCAAGAAGTTCGTGTTTCCAGGAATCGTTTCCATGACAGTGGTGACCACGGCAATTTTCTCCGCAATCTCCATCGTATGGGACCGCGAATTCGGATTCTTGCGCGAAATGCTGGTAGCTCCCGTGAGCCGTGTGTCAATCGTGCTCGGCAAGGCGCTGGGTGGCACAACGATAGCAACGATTCAAGGGACCATAATGCTGGCCCTGGCACCACTAATCGGAGTGCACCTGACCGTGCTTTTGGTATTGCAGGTGATCGCGCTCGAAGCGCTGATGGCATTTGCCCTGACGATGTTCGGGGTATTCGTCGCCAGCCGCATCCAGAAAATGGAAGGATTCCAGGTTGTAATGCAGCTGGTGCTTTTCCCGATGATTTTCCTCTCGGGAGCACTTTTCCCGCTAAATGGGCTGCCTGGCTGGCTAGCTGTTATCACACGGCTCAACCCGCTTACTTACGCGGTGGATCCTTTGCGCCATGTGGTTTTCGCCATTCAAAATATGCCTCCCGCAGCCGCGGCAAGGTTCGCGACGGGAGTAACCATTTATGGATACACTCTTCCACTTATGGCCGAGGTCGCCATAGTCGTAGTCTTTGCGATTGTCTTTCTCGCCCTGGCTATTTCAGCATTTGGCAAGCCGGATTGATTGGATGCCAAGCCTTTTAAAGTCCGGGCCTGCATTGCGAAAGCGGCAAGCAAGATTGCAATCACTGGGGACATGCGAGGGTAACGAGAACCTTTTAGGCAGCGACATATTAAACCCTATCCTGAATGCCGCACTTCTTGCGAAAAAACTAACTTTTCGGGCCTCTGGCTTCTTAATATAAACCTCTTACCCGCAAATTTACCGATTCTTGTTCCTGGTGCCAGGTAACCATTGGTTACCTTCAATGGCATCGGGTTCGTGTTCCTCGAGAAATCCAAGTATCTTTCAACTACCCATGTGCGCATAATCGGGAAAGAGTCCATGGGCGGAGTCTGGGGAAAGAGATTCATCCGTCATATCGGCAGTGCAAAGTTAGATCTCGATTTCATTGTTCTCACGCAAAAGGCCGAGGAGAAGAGATACTCTTTCGGCTTGAAAGAGCCGGCCAACTCGATCTGGAGTTTGGAGATGTAGTCAATAGAAGCAGCCTTAGGGTGGCCATTCATCCGATCCGGGTGATCGCCCCCGAATGGCTTGCGGCTGCAGGCTCGGCTATTCGAAAAACAGCTCGGAACTCCGCGGGGGTGGCGATCATGCCTCCGGTCTAATCTGGTGGCTCCAACCTGTAGACGGGATTCCAGATGATCAGTCTGCCGCCTTCTCTGCCAAGCGTGCCTTCTGCAGTGCACGCAGCGCCTGTGGTGAGTCCTGGTATGTTTTCCCGCCCGACGAACAGTAGCTCTACCTCTCCGGTACCATCTGTAACCACACATCTGTATGTTTTACCCTCGGTGGAGGAAATGGTCTCGCTAAAAACAACCGTACCGGAGACAATAAGCCGGCCCCTGGGAGCGGCACCTGCGATTTGGTGAGCTACCGGGCTCCCTCCCCATGAACTCGAATTTGTGAAGTCGAAAGTGCTCATTTGAGTGCGGAGAGGGCCTCATTTAGGAGAAGCACATTTACATATGGCGAACCAAGAAAACCAAACTGTGCACCGGAGATGTGGCTCGTGACCAATTGTCTGATTTGTGAGGTGGGCAGCCCCCTTGCCGTTGCTACAGCATCTACCTGAGCGTAGGCCGCTGCCGGTGATATGTCCGGATCAACTCCACTTCCAGAAGTTGTGACCAGCCCGGAAGTGGGTGCAATGCCGTCCTTTTCCAGGGTCGCCACTTGCTTTGCTACGTCAGTCTCCAGGGTATGCGAACGCGGTCCGAGATTGGTGCCCCCTGTTGACATGGGGTTATAGCCATCCGGCCGCCCATGGAACCATTTCGGTCCGCTCCACTTCTGACCTACGAGGGTCGATCCGTAGCGTGTCAGGGATCCATTTGCCTGGTGAGAAAAAGCCAGCTGTCCGATGGCGGTTTCGGCCAGGGGATACAGCAGTCCAAGCACAGCAAAGAAGATCACGGTAATGATGGCTGACCTGCGAAGATGTAGAAGCATCTCTGATCCTTTCAATACACGTGCAGTGCGGTAATGATCACGTCGATGATCTTGATGAAAACGAAAGGCGCTACGATTCCGCCTACGCCGTATATCAGCAAATTTCGCCTTAATATGGCGCTGGCACCGGACGGGCGAAAGCGGACTCCCCTTAGTGCCAGGGGAATCAGGGCCACTATTATCAACGCATTGAATATCACCGCGGAAAGGATTGCCGTCTGAGGACTGTGAAGGCGCATGATATTGAGCGCTTTCAGCTGAGGATAGGTAGCGACGAAGAGCGCCGGAATGATTGCGAAATACTTGGCCACGTCATTCGCGATTGAGAAAGTGGTTAGAGCGCCGCGTGTGATGAGGAGCTGTTTCCCAATCTCGACCACTTCGATGAGTTTCGTCGGGTTGGAGTCAAGATCGACCATGTTTCCGGCTTCTTTGGCCGCAGTTGTTCCCGTATTCATGGCGACGCCAACATCCGCTTGGGCCAGTGCGGGGGCATCGTTGGTTCCGTCACCGGTCATCGCAACCAGCTTGCCCCCTTCCTGCTCTGCCTTGATCAAAGCCATCTTTGCTTCGGGCGTCGCTTCTGCCAGGTAATCGTCGACGCCGGCTTCCTGCGCGATAGCAGCAGCAGTGAGAGGATTGTCCCCGGTTATCATCACGGTACGGATTCCAAGAGCTCTCATCTGTGCAAAGCGTTCCCGAATTCCCTGCTTGACCACGTCTTTTAGTTCAATGACTCCAAGAATCTGTGGGCCGTCAGCCACTGCGAGGGGGGTGGCACCAGACATGGCAATCTGTTCGGCCACGTGATCCAGCTCGGCCGATGGTGTCCCACCTTGCTGAGTCACCCAGTGCCGGACGGCTTCAGTAGCTCCCTTGCGGATCTCGCGACCGTCGAGATTGATGCCAGACATTCGTGTCTGGGCGCTGAATGGAACGAATACGTGTTCAGTCCCTAGTTCCCTCTCGCGGATATCGAAACGCTCTTTTGCAAGAACCACTATGGAGCGGCCTTCGGGAGTTTCATCCGCCAAAGAGGCGAGTTGTGCTACGCCGGCAAGCTCCTCTTCGCTGTGGCCGTCAACCGGCAGGAAGGCGGATGCCATGCGGTTGCCAAGCGTTATCGTGCCCGTCTTGTCGAGAAGCAGTGTCTGCACGTCCCCTGCGGCCTCCACCGCACGTCCAGACATGGCAAGGACGTTTCTTTGCACAAGCCGGTCCATTCCGGCAATTCCGATCGCGGAAAGCAGGGCACCAATAGTCGTGGGAATCAAACAAACCAAGAGGGCTATCTGAACGACAACCGAGACATCGGCGCCGGCATAGTGGGCAAATGGTTTCAGCACGACCACCACCGGCAGAAAGATGATCGTCAGTGCGGCCAGCAGAATAGTAAGGGCTATCTCGTTTGGAGTCTTTTGACGCTGAGCTCCCTCGACGAGGTTTATCATCCTGTCCAAGAATGTGTGCCCACGTTCGGCTGTAATTCTGACGACGATGTGGTCGGAAAGCACCTTCGTCCCACCGGTTACCGCCGAACGGTCACCTCCGGATTCGCGTATTACAGGCGCAGACTCTCCAGTTATGGCGGACTCGTCCACAGAGGCGATTCCTTCTGTGATTTCTCCGTCTGATGGAATGATATCCCCGGCTTCACATATGACCAAGTCTCCTTTGACCAGATCCGCTGCGGCAACCCTTTGCTCGGTTCCATCTGGCCGCAGACGGCGCGCCTCTGTATCGGATCGCATTTTCCGTAATGTATCGGCTTGAGCCTTGCCCCGTCCCTCTGCAACTGCTTCGGCGAAGTTCGCGAAAAGCACCGTAAGCGCAAGCCAGACAGTCACTGACCAGGAGAAGACGCTGGGGTTTGCAATCGATTCGAGCAGTGTTATCACCGTTCCAATTAACACTACGAACATCACCGGGTTTCTAAATTGCACCCTGGGGTCGAACTTCTTTACGGCGTCAACTCCTGCGTGGCGAAGGATATCCCCGTCAAACAAACCGCGGTTCTGCTTCTTAGCCTTGGAAGCCTCAGACGGCGCTTTCGGCTCGCTTTCCTGTTGACCAGCTTGAGCTTGAGGATTATTCAGTTCAGACATAGAGTGTGGCCTCCCGCGGAATGCACGTTTTCCACCTTGGCGAGTCATCTTTGGGCAACGGTTTCATCAGAAGAGCTTCCCTTTGGAAAGCTGCTCGACTATTGGTCCCAGCGATACGGCTGGGAAGAAGGTAAGTGCGCCAACTATCAGGATCACACCGATCAGAAGACCGACAAAGATCGGCTTATCTGTCCTGAATGTCCCAAGCGATGCGGGAACGACGTTCTTGGCGCCCAGAGTCCCAGCCAAGGCCAGCGTGGGAATGATGATCGCGAATCGCCCAAGAATAAGCCCAACCGTTTCGATGATGTTGTAAAAGGCAGTGTTCGAGTTGAGTCCGGCAAATGCGGAGCCATTGTTGTTGGTCACCGAGGTGAATGCGTAAAGGATCTCGGAGAATCCGTGAGGACCCTTATTGAGTGGCCCAGCCTGGCCTGCGTGGACTGACACCGCCACGGCGGTCAATATCAGAACTGTTATCGGCATCACGAGGGCGCCAAGCGTGGCCAGTTTGACCTCGCTGGCCTGGATTTTTTTCCCGAGATACTCCGGCGTCCTTCCCACCATCAACCCGCCGATGAATACTGCGATTATTGCGAAAAGAAGGATCGTGTAGAGTCCGCTTCCAACTCCCCCTGGTGACACCTCTCCCAGCATCATGCCAGTCATTGTGGCAAAGCCACCCATCGGGTTGTAGGAGTCGTTCGCTGAATCCACGCTTCCCGTGGAGGTCTGGGTTGAAGCAATGTTGTATAGAGCCGAGGACGTGTCCCCGAACCGCACCTCCTTTCCAACCATGTTGCCGCTTGGTTGGTGGGTTAGGCCGGCAGCGGCAACAGCCGGATTGGCTTGGTGCTCGGCAACGGCTCCAATTGCAAGCCAGCAACCGAAGATAATCGTCATGGCGGTAAGAATCGCAACGCCCTGACGCAGGTTACCCACCATCCTGCCGAATGTGTAGGTAAGTGCAACCGGTATCGACAAGATCAGAATGACCGAGAAAAGATTCGTGAGTCCGGTCGGATTTTCGAATGGATCCGCACCGTTTGCGTTGAAGAAGCCTCCTCCGTTCGTTCCAAACTCCTTGATCGCCTCCTGTGAAGCCACGGGGCCGCGGGGAATGGTCTGGCTAACGCCGTTGAGCACATTGTGTATGTGGGCCGGACCCGCAAGTGTTTGCAGCGCGCCCTGGGCCATGAAGACTATTGCGGCGAGAAAGGAGATCGGTAAAAGGATGTAGAGGATTCCGCGCGTTAGATCAACCCAGAAGTTGCCGATGGTCCTTGATCCCTTCCGCGAAAATCCGCGAATCAGTGCC
This sequence comes from Actinomycetota bacterium, assembly GCA_004298555.1. Taxonomy (GTDB): domain Bacteria; phylum Actinomycetota; class Acidimicrobiia; order Acidimicrobiales; family Acidimicrobiaceae; genus SCQM01. The sequence goes on from SCQM01000099.1 coordinate 15,907, forward strand.
ACAGCAACAGCGATTCCAACTGCCGCAGAGACGAAGTTCTGCACAGCCAGCGCACCCATCTGCGAGAGGTACGACATGGTGGTTTCACCGGAATACGACTGCCAGTTTGTGTTTGTGACGAACGAGACGGCAGTGTTCCAGGCCAGTGCGGGCGTCACATCAGGGAGATGCTGGGGATTGAACGGGAGATGCCCCTGAAGCCTGAGAATCAGATACGTGAACAGGATGGCCATTCCGGAGAAGACCACAAGGGCCGTGGAGTACCGCTGCCACGACTGCTCGGCTTCGGGATCGACGCCAATTAAGCGATAGAACGGCCGCTCGATGAAAGACGCCCATTTGGCGCGGCCCTCGTATACAGAAGCCATATATTTGCCGAGAAAGCGCCAGATGATGGCCAGCGCGACGACGAGTGTCACCAGAGTCCAGGTGAAACCCATCAGAACCACTCCGCTTTGAACATTGCCAAACCCAGATACACGAAAACTGCAACGGAGACCACTAAAAGCGCAAGGTCTGCGATACTCATATCTTGTCCAAGGCCCAAATCAGGCCCAGCATCGAGGCAACGAACGCCAGAGTCCCGATTACAGCTAAAAAATCACCCATGACCTAAAACTAGGCTGCCGGAAATCAATGAAAAAACAATATTTCATGAGGCAGCGTTAACAAAAAGTTAACGAGAGCTGGCCTTAGCGAGAGATTATGACTCTTCTGTGGCATCAAAAAGCTGATACCCAATCCCGGGTTTGGTTTTGATGATCTTGCCTTCGGGATCACCGAGCTTTTTGCGCAGTCTGTTGATATAGACCCGAAGATAGTGTGTTTCGTCGCCGTATCCGCGACCCCAGATGTCTCTGAGAATCTGGTGGTGCGTATAGACCTTCCCGAAGTTCCTTGCCAGATAGACCAGAAGATCGAACTCTTTGCCAGTCAGCGGCACCTCGATGCCACAATTTGTTACAAGCCGCTTTTCGAGATCTACTGAAATTGTGCCCACCGTCATAGTGGGCTTTTCGCTGAGGTTCGAACGCCATTTGGCGTGCCGCAGGGCGACTCGGATCCGCGCTTCGAGTTCAGCCATGCCGAATGGTTTCGTCACATAGTCATCGGCGCCTGCATCCAGCGCAGCTACTTTTTGCGCCTCATCCTCTGCAGCCGACAGGACCAGGATTGGCATCTCACTGAATGCCCGAAGTTTCCGGCAGAAATCGATGCCGTTGAGATCCGGCAGTCCAATGTCCAAAAGTATAAGATCAGGCGCAAAGTTGACCGCCTGGGCCAGTCCGTCTTTGGCAGTTTTACAGCTTGCGGTTTCGTATCCCTTGGCACCGAGCCCAATTTCCAGAGCTCTAAGAAGGGCCCGGTCATCATCGATCAGGAGCAGCTTGGTCATAAAGGAATCCATTTTCATCTATCGGCACCAGCGGCAGGGAGAAGCTGAAGCGGGCTCCCCCTGATGCAGAGTTGCCGAGCGTGATCTTTCCGCCATGGGCAGAAACGAAGGCTTTTGCGATTGCAAGGCCCAACCCGGTGTGGCTGCCGTCGGAGTCCTTTTGAAACATCTCAAAAACTTGGCTCCTCAGTTCCTCGGAAACTCCAGGACCCGAGTCGGAAACCGACAGAAATACCTCTGAATCTCTCTGTGCCACATCAATAGTAATCGGCTTGTCCACAGGAGAATAGCGCAGGGCATTTTCAATCAGATTTGCAATCACCTGTGATATCAGTATGTGGTCTGCGGATACGAACAACTCGTTTGGACAGTCCGCCACAATGATTTGAGACTTGGCCAGATCGTTCCCAAGAGCGTTAATTCCCTCCTCTATAAGTTCGGAAACTTCGGTTACGGAGAGGTGAGGCGTAAGCACCCCAGCTTCGATCCGGGTCATGTCCAATAGATTTTCGACAAGCCGGGTGAGCCTGTCGGTCTGGGCTGAGATCGTGTCCAGCAGCTCCTGCTTCTGACCAGGCTCCAGATCCGCTGACGAGTCGCCGAGTCCCGAAGCCGCTGCCTTGATGGAGGCGAGAGGGGTTCTAAGGTCGTGGGAGACACTTCCGAGCAGTGCGCGGCGCCACCGGTCGGTCTCCTCCAAAAGTTTTGCCTGGAGAGCCTGCTGCTTGAGTTGCGCCTGCTCGATTGCCAATGCCGCATGATTTGCAAAGGTTGAAAGGAGTTGCATATCCGGATGCCCGGCTTTGCTGCCACGCATCACCAAGAGGCCCATTGGCCTCCCGGCCGCAGTCAGTGCGACTGAAAACAGGCTCTGAGCCCGGTTTTCAGAGGTCCGGCTGAGTTTGGCCGGAGTGCCTGTCTCAGGTATCACCTGACTCAACTCATCGTCGCTGAAGCGCTGTCCGGCAGACGCGCCGATCTCCAGCTTTTCCGGGCCCTGCAGCAGGAGCACAACAGCCTCAAACTGAAAAGTGAGCTGCACACTCTTTGTCACCGTATCGAGCAGCTCTGTTAACTCTTTGGCTCCGAGCAGCAGCTGTGACAGCTCGAAGAGTCTTCGCACATTTTGCTCGCGCTCAA
>SCQM01000100.1 GCA_004298555.1 Actinomycetota bacterium
GGTGAAGCTGGCGGTGGAGCTGGAGGAGTTTGGGCGCTGCCATGCGAGTCAATTCTGGGCCCGTTTAATATTCCTGAGGCGAAGCTTTTGACCGACAACCACCTTTACTCAGGGCGGCTTATAAAAGACCACGACGATCGCTGGCTTTTTATGGCATTTGTCAATGAGCGTGAAAATGAATTCGTAGGGCAGCTGAGCGATCCATTCGAATTTTCTTGGACGGACAGCGGGGACTTCTTGCTGAAAGAGCTGGATCAGCCAAGTCCCACCGACAACGGGGCAGATCCATTCGGCATGCCCAATTCATGACCTCCCGCTACAGCCAGTCGGCTACCGTTGCATTAGGCAGAAGCCCAAGCAGATTCCGTCTTGCTGCGGATTGCCGCATGGATCTTGATTCACCTGGCGCCTGTGGCCATACATGGTTTACAACAGTTCCTTCATCACCTATGCACATTGATCAGAACCTTGCCAAGCGCAGACCCTTCGACAGCTGCATGAGCCGCGGCAGTCTGTTCAAGATCGAAATATATGAGCGGCAAGCCGGCCTCTTTGCCCACTTTCAGCGCCCCTTCCATCAGTGCTCTCTGAACATCAGCAACAGCCTGTTTTTTGGCTTCAGGCGAAACAGTGTAAACCATAACGAACTGGTATCTGAGATTGGCCATCATAGACGGGCGGATCGGAACGGAAATCGCATCGCCGTCACTTGCATAAATGGATGTGACAGAATTTTGGGCTCCCACGGCCTGAATTAGTCCCTGGTTGGCATGGGGAGCCACGTCAACGATGATGTCTACACCGTTATGCGCGACCGACTTCACCGCCTCGATCACATCTCGTCTGCGGTAGTTGACAACATGATGGGCGCCCGCCATGGTGGCGAGAAATTCCTTTTCGGGAGAACTCACAGTTGTAATCACTTCCGCGCCACTCCAGCGTGCAAGCTGGATGGCAGCATGCCCGACCGCTCCGGCACCCCCGACAACAAGGACCTTCTTACCGCTAAGCGATCCCGGTCCAAGACCAGCTCCGGTCTTCTCGTGCACCGTCAAACACCTGTGAGCCGTCAGGGCCGGTATACCAAGGCTTGCGCCAAGATCCCACGAGGCCGCATCAGGCAATGGAACTGCATGGGATTCTGGAATCGAAATAACCTCCTGGGCAGTTCCATTCGCACGCTGGTAGGCAGCCTCCCAAATCCAAACCCTTTGGCCGATCCGAGATGTATCAACCCCTTCGCCGACGCCAATAATGGTCCCGGCACCATCCTGGTTGGGAACTACTTCCGGAAATGCAAGGCGCTCACCTGACTTGCCACCTCTTCGCGACCTCGAATCTGTCGGATTAACTCCTGATACTGCAATTCGGACCAGCACCTCTCCAGGTGACGGTGTGGGCTCTGGCTTATCGACAAGCCGAAGCACGTTAGGATCACCGGTTTCGCGGTAAACAATTGCTCGCATGGTTCCTCCTTGTGTATTCTTGCGAAATCTGCCACTTGTTCTTGCTGAAAGTTGCCACCTATTCCTGTTGAAATCTGCCACCCCTGGCTGGCTCGTGGAGGCGGTTTTTTTAGTGTAAATGGAATCTGTCGGTGATCGCCTTCTTTTACCCTTTCTTTGTTCTCATTGAAGCTCCTTTCATTTCGATGATGTGAGAATTGTGGAGTAGCCGGTCCATTACCGCATCACTTATGGTTGGATCGCCGAGCGTTTGGTGCCAGGAGTCGACGGGAAGCTGTGAAGTGACGATGGTGGATTTTCTTTCAGAACGATCGTCCAATACCTCAAGTAGATCTGATGGCTCGCTTCCGGCAAGTGGCGTCAGTGCAAAATCATCGATGACTAAGATTTCGACCCTGGCCAGACCTTGTAGCAGTTTCAGATATCTTCCGTCCCCTCTGGCTATCGAAAGGTCGGCGAATAGAGCAGGAGCCCGCCTGTAAAGCGCGCTATGTCCAGAACGGATGCCAGAATGTGCCAATGCACAACCGATATAACTTTTCCCTACCCCAGCTGGACCTGTTAGCAAAATATTCTGGTGCGCATCGACCCAGTGAGACGATGAAAGGCCCATAATGACAGAGCGTTCGAGTCCTCTTGGGGTGCGAAAGTCAATGTCTTCGATGCTGGCGGAGTGTCTGAGCTTCGCGGATCGCAGCCGTGTGGTAAGCCTTTTTGCTTCCCGTTGTGCCACTTCTCGGTCAACGAGCATCCCAAGGCGCTCTTCGAAACTGAGTTCTTGATACTGGACACCATCTAGCTGTTCTCGAAATGCCTCTAACATTCCATTTAGTCCCAGATCAGACAAGGTCGTCATGGTGTGGTTGTTCAACATGACAGCTCCTCGGCGGTTGCGGAGTTTCCAATCAGCGCTTTGTAGTACAGGGTTCCCCTGATATTGGGATGGTCAATAGATGGAGAAGGTGCTGGAGGTGAGAGAGGGTTCAATTCCAGTCCGTTCTTTAGAATCGACACCACGCTCCTATAGGTTGGGCTGTGAATTGCCACCGCCCTTTCACAGGCTGCCTCAACACGCTGGGGCGTATAGACCTTTGATGCCAAGTGAAAAATCCCCCTGCACTGGTTGAAGCCCCGTTCTGGATAGAATCTGGCAGCCATGATGGCTTCACAGACTGCTTGGGTGTTCGGACCTATAGTCTCAGCCCACTTCAAAATCCGCGCTGGAGTCCATAATGCATGGGCCTGGTGGCTCGAGGGCATGTGTTCAAACACCGTTTTGTATTGGCCGTCTTTTTGGCATCTGAGATGGCTTGCCACCCGTACTCCTGCTGAGAAGATCTCTACGGTGGTGCGGGTAACCCGAACGTCCAGCTTCTGCCCGACAAGACCGTAAGGGGCGGAGTAGTAGCCATTTTCTACACGAACGTGGTAGTTCATCTGAACTTTTAGCTTCTTCCATTCCGCATACTCATAGCCAGTTGCAGGTAAAGGACGCATTGCCGGCTTGTCCACAGCTTCAAATACGCTGTTTCTGGTCCCTTCTCTTTTTTGGAACCCTTGAGCATTCAGATCTTCTGTAAGTTCAAGGATGGCTTGGTTGAGCTCATGCAGGGAGAAGAACTTCTGGTGGCGAAGCCTGGCCAGAATCTGGCGTTCAACTATCAGGACACCTCCCTCCGCCAGTGCTTTGTCGCGAGGTTTTCGAGGTCTTGCAGGTAAAACTGTCACGTCGTAGTGTCGAGCCCACTCCAGGTAGCTTTCATTGAATACCGGATCGTATTTAGAAGTCTTGATCACAACTGGCTTGGGATTGTCTGGCACGACGCATATTGGAACCGCGCCCATATATTCGAATGCTTTGGTTCCCCCGGTGGTCCATGACTCCACCTTTTGATTGGCAAATGCCATAGAAAATATGTAGGAACTGGCTCCCATCACCCCGACAAAGAGCTGAGCCTCAAATTGAATATCTCCGGTTCTCCCGTCCCAGATAGGAACCGTGTCACCGGCAAAGTCGATGAAGAATTTCTCTCCAGCGCGATGTTCGAAGTGCATGACTACATCATTTTTCTTCTTCCAGGTGCGGTAACAGGCGCAGAACCGTGAATAACTCAGCCCGTCAGGATGCTGCTCCTTGTATTCGAGCCACAACAGTTGGAGTGTCAGGTGGTGATGTTTTTGCAGTTCTGTGGTTATGTCTTCCCAGTTGGGAATAACCACAGCTCGCGCGGATGCAGATGCCGATGGGAATAGCAACTGCTCTAAAGTCCGGCTATCCATGTCTTTCGGAATCGGCCAGGTTATTCCTATGTTCTCAGCTTTTTGCAGGTACCCGCTCACCGCTGGCCTGGAAATCCCAGTGCGGCGACTGATATCACGTTTGCTAAGTCCTTGATTCTTCAGCCGTAATACTTCTTCGATGCATCTCATTGGTAGTCTCCTATTAGGCATGTGGCACCCTCTTGTAGATGATTGATGGTCATCAAAGAAGGATGCCACAGCCGCCTCATGTCTATCTTGCCCGCCTCCACGAGCCAGCCAGGGGTGGCAGATTTCAACAGGAATAGGTGGCAACTTTCAGCAAGAACAAGTGGCAGATTTCAACAGGATTGGGTGGCAGATTTCGCAGGAATACTCACCCATCTCGTAATCCACTTTGCGAGCGCCGGAGGATCGTGGTAAATAAGATAGGACGTCGGGTATTCGAGGAAAGCACCACGAAGGCAGAAAAGGTATACCTCTACCATATAAATCTGTGCCACCGCATCTCCTCAATCTCTCGAACAATGAGTACCTTTCGCCAAATCGGGTGATTTCCCTCTACAACTCTCCGCCTACGGTTGAGAGTTCTTTCCAGATGAACCTATGCGATCTCAATGTACCTCTGCCCTCCATCTGAAGTTCGAAAGAATCGATACATATGGCGCATATCACGCGGTGTCACGAAGATCATCGATCACGAAGTCAGAGATACCGGCTCTACCTACTCCCAGGTATTTTCAGTTATCCCAAAGACCAACAGCACGCTCATCGGCAATCCGGGGAAGTCTCAATAGGAAAACCTCTTTATTCAGAAGAGTTCAATCTTGGCTACAATCTACAAAGAGATAGGCTGAACTTTTTCAAACCGCTTGCCGAAGACTGGAAGAGTTCTTAACAATCGCTGCTCAACGGCTGTGAATAACGCTCGTTGGCAAATATGCTGTTAGTGGGCTAATTTGACTTGTACGAATTGCGTCGCTCGCGCCATCTGAAGAGGATAGCTAAACAC
>SCQM01000101.1 GCA_004298555.1 Actinomycetota bacterium
TTCTTCGGGTTTCACTGGGCGTCACCGAGGACCAGAATGACTTTTTAACGGCGCTATCCAAGTGATGCTCCACCAACGCGGCAACCTTTCGTGCATCCAAGGTACATCAAAAATAATAGCTCAATCGCGAACGCTTCGCACTCGCTACTGCGTACTGTTCGCATTTAAATTCGCTAATCGCCAGAGCGAGAATCCCCGTCCGGCTTTGAAGTGCCGGACGATTTGGAAATCGGCGTGCGCAAGCTTTCATTGCGCGCGCAAGTTCTGATTTGCGGTTGGCGATGTAAAGTTTGTATGGTGCATAAAGATCGCGAGGAAGGCAATTCCCCCTAATATGACTAATTTCATCGAACCTCTAGACACATCAAGACAGTTCCAGTTCAATAGACGCGTAGCTTTATCCGACACCGATCCATCTGGCAGGCTCAGGCTTGACGCATGCGCAAGATTTCTTCAGGACGTTGCCGCTTTCGATGCAATTGACGCTGACATCTCGGAGATCGGGATCTGGGTCCTTCGCCAGAATAAGATCTTTGTCGAGGAGCTGCCAACCTACGGAACCGAGGTCAACGCAAAGACCTACCTTACCGGTTCGGGCCGCGCCTGGGTCGAGAGGACCTCAGTTATATCACGTGTCGATTCAGAACAGGTGCTGGTCAGAGCCAGGGCACTTTGGGTTCTTACAAATAGCTTGACCGGGGTTCCAATTTCCGTTCCGAAAAGCCTTTATGCCATCTATGGCCCGCTGGCAACACTTCACAAGGTGACCATTCGCGATGGCAAGAGGCAGAGCCTCCCAGATCAAGCCTTCAAGTTCGACTGGCAGATTCGATTTTCCGATCAGGACATACTTGCGCACCTGAATAACGCCATTTACCTGGAAGCCCTGGAAGAGGTGCTCCATCAACAACAGATCAAGCTGACCACGAACCAGAGGATGAGCTGTCAAATCACATATCGCGAATCAACTTCTTACGAAGATCCCTCAGATACATATTTCCTGACCACCGAGGGGGACGGTGCTCCAGCTGTCAGTATCTACTTTGCAAAGGACGGACTTGTGAGGACGACCATTGACCTGAAAATCCTAAGCTAGAGGCCTCTTCTCGACCGGCCTTCTCCAATTAGTTTCCTGGCTAGTTCGACATCCCTCTTTCTTGGGCCTTTGCTGTCACCAGGAGTCTCAAGTATCACAGGTACGCCATTTAGATCAGGGTGCGACATCAGGTTGGATAGCGCATTTGCGCCGATAAGTCCCTCACCCAGATTCTCGTGACGGTCCCGCAACGACCCGAGAGCCGTCTTGGAATCATTTAGATGGACGCAACCCAGCCTCCCTATACCCAGGATCATTGAGAATTGCTGTATCACCGCATCCGCCTCTTCAATCGTGGAGTACGAGACTCCGGAAGCAAACAGATGCTGAGTATCCAGGCAAACCCCAATCTTCGAACTTCCGACCGCATCGATGATCCGGGCCAATTCCTCGAAGTTGACCCCTATGCTTCCACCTTGACCAGCAGTGTTTTCAAGAAAAATCTCACAAGAACCATCAACCGACTTGAGAGCACGCAGCAAGGATGAAACGATCCCGTCCATGGATGATTCGAGTCCCGAACCTTTGTGGCTTCCAACATGAAGCACTACCCCTCTTGCTCCGAGTTTCTCTGCCGACTCTAGGTTATCGATCAGGGCATGCTGGGATTTAGCGAAAATGTCACGGTCCGAAGAGGCAAGGTTAATGAGGTATGAGGCATGGATGACTAAACCCTTTAGGCCATTAGTCTGGTTGGCCAGCTCCCGCTTGAAGTAAGCCGCCTCCTCGTCGCTGACCATCTGTGACTTCCATGCCCTGGGACTTTGACTGAAGATCTGAATAAAATTTGCACCTATCGCATGAGCATTCTCGAATGCCTTCATCACTCCGCCGGCGGCCGATACATGGCCCCCTATCATTAGCTCGTCCATAGAACCAATAGTAGGCGGCTTGTCAAGTTTTCAACATATTCAGTAATCCCAGCAAGCTCATTGGGAATTTCTCTTTAGCCTTCCAGAAATTACATAGAAACTGGCTTTGACCGTCTATGTTGACTAAGTCTGACTTAAACAAATTTAAACTTAAGTCACATTGAAAACTAGGATTAGCGATCATTGAAATGGTCGGTGCTTCCCTCTTGAACACAATCACGACAATGTCGGCTGAGTTACCAAGATGAGAACATCCCTATTACGGCATGGAGAGTAGATGTCTTCGCGGATAGAAGTTGAATTGACAAGTCAAAAGCCAGATGGATTCTGGACTTGGAGAGCTGCTGGGGCCAAAGAGCCCAGAGGAACTCTAGACGGCTCAATACTTTATGAAGGTGCGAAGATCGGAGATGTCGTTCGCGCGGAAGTTGTGTTCGAGATCGACGGGATCACCGTCGAATCTGTTTACGCACCAAAGGCCAAGCAGCAGCAATCGAACTTGATTGAGCTGTCGAGCAAAGAGCCGGTTTCGTATCTGACCAGAACAGTTTCAAACCGGGATCGAAATCGTCCTGGCAGCGAGCGAAGGTCACCTGGAACCCAAAAGAGACAGCGCCCCGAACGCACTGGAAACGAAACATTACCTGACCGGCCAAACATGCGTACCGAGGGTCGACCAAGTTTCAAGCGAACTGAGGCGCCGCGGACCTCTTCTACTGACAGCCAGGAGAAGAGGTCCCGCCAAAAGCGTCCGGAGAGGCTCAGCCAGCCAGCGCAGACACCCAAAGCACCCACTCCAAGGTTCAAAAAACTAATGCCGCGGAACACCCACAGGGCGAAAACTTTGGAAGGTTTAGCCCCTGAACACCTGCCCATTGCTGAACAGCTGCTCAAGGGTGGACTCCCGGCTGTACGCCAAGCTCTTGCAACCCAGAATGAAAAGGCAATTGCCGAGGGGAAGCCAACGATTCCGGAAACGACCGTCCTTGCCATTGCGGAACCAATGCTTCCTTTATTAAAACTTGCCACATGGAAGGATAGGGCCGAAGTGGCAATTGAAATTGCCAATGAGGCATCGCTGCGGGACCTTCGCTCGGTAATCAGCGCCGCCGATCTTATTCGGCATGATGACTCGACCAGGGAAATGTTGGACAAGCTCAAGGGCTTGACCGAGCAGCGTGCAGCGAAACTGCATTCTGCTTGGCTTGCCGAAATACGTGAGAATCTTAGTGCCAAGCGTATAATTCGAGCTGCGCGCCTTTCCTCAAGACCTCCGGAACCAATCGCAAAGCTGCCGGCAGATCTGCTTGAAGAGCTTACTCATGCGGCCAACGAAATGTTAAGCCCCGAAACGCCGGCCGATCGTTGGAGCACACTGCTTGATGCCCTGTCACAGTCTCCGATCAGAAGACAGGTGCAGCCGAGAGGACTTCCGGCCAATGCGCCCGTAGAACTCATCGAGCAAGCAAAAGAGAGTTCCGGCAGGATTCCTGCACTAGCTCAACTGCTAGGAATTGCCATACCGCCTCCGCCGCGACCGAGAAAAAAGATTGTTCCATCGCAGCCGGGAAAGGTTCAAACTGAACAAAGTGATGACAGCGCCTCCCAGGACGTCCAAACTGAGCCTGTGCAACCTTCGGAGGATTCATTAGAGACGGTAGTGGCAGCCGAAGAGCCGATTGAAACGACTCAGCCTGATAATGACAATCGGGACTAAGACAATTCTGTGTCTTCCAATCTAGGCCGGGTACCGGACCCTAGAGCAAGCTGATCGGAATCTGCCCGGCTGCGCGCAGACGGGGCCTCTGAATCACCATCTTTTCTGGGGTCGCAGGCCTTCGCTTCCTTGACGATGCCATGGACATGATACTGGGAGCTGACACTCACTAGCCAATGGACGAGGGTGCAGGGGGCCTATGCTTGCCTCCTGGGGTCCTGCTGCGATGCCTAATTCCAGGCGCTGCTCCGGCTCTGTCTGAAGTGCTTTCGCCACCTCCTGGGAACAATCGGGAACTAGGGGATATATTGGGTGCCTCGTATCCCCAGAAAGACTCTTAACGGCCTCTGATTGCCTTATGCATCTTGAGCGAGCGCGCAATCAAGCCATTCGATTCGCAGAAATTCTTGGTATGCCTATCGCCTGGAAGCGTTGTGAATTCAATTGCTGAAACATCCTTTGTTGCTACCCAGTCTTCAAGCGCACTGAAAAGCTCCCTGCCAACCCCGTGTCGCCTGGCATCTTTTAACACTGCAAATACTGGCACATAGCAGACTCGGTCGCCGAACTCATTCATCATGATCTTGGCCCAGATCAAACCGCTCAACACATTATTTAGAGTTACGGTATAGGTAAATGAGTCTTCGCCAGAAAGTGCAATCTTGCGGGCCAATTCCACCGGATGCCCCAACTCACCCAGTAGCTGAGTTCCGCCGCGGCGAAGCGCAAGCTCGCCGCTAATCTCGGCAAGAAACTCTTCGAGCTCATCCAGTTTCTCCTGGACAAAAGGTCCGAGTTCTAATACCGGTTCCCGCTCACTCAATGCTTTTCCCGCTTTGCGTCCACGCTTCGCAATATGCTCGCCCTATTGCGATGCATTGACTCGTATTTCACAATCGCGTCCAACTCCGACTGATTGAGCGAATCGATGCGGGCAATGATTTGCTGAGCCGACAAGGTTCTGTAGCCACTGATGGGGAGATCATCGGCGTCGCTCGCCTTACCTTTAGGGGCCGTCCTGGTACCTGAAACAGCAGATTCGACCGATGCAGCCCCGTCGCTTGCTGAATGATCTGCGGAGCTCGAGTCGTGCTCATCTTGGCCTTTGGAAAAGCCGAACAGAGCTGAGACAAGATCCGTAAGCTGATCTAGCGTCGAATCAGTCCGTTTCTGAAATTCGTTCTCAAAACGCGTAACAGCAAACTGGCCAACAAACTTCGCCATCCCAAGCTTTGGCTCCAGAGTGGACCTGCCTTTGGCGACAATCTTCGGAAGCGACTCCTGGAGTTCTGCAACGACTCCAGCTATAGTGAACATGCCAGTTTCTATTATTTCGGTGAACGTTGGCTTTGTCACAGGTCTCCTAAACAAACAACTCCGACAGCACCATCAATCGTCATACACAGTCCCTGCAAAACATCTTTTCTTTGTCCGCAATCTGGCTTCTATTCTTTACCAGGAAGCAGCTCTGACACACGAACTCGTCAGGCTGCTTCGGCAACACCCTTAACGCAATATCAGTGCGATAATCGGAGTCGTCGAGGTCTTCATCTTCGTCATCTTCGTCATCATCCAAAACAACAAGACGTTCTTTCAATATGTCATCAAGGCTAGCTTCGATGTCGTCTTCATCTTCGTCATCTTCGTCATCCTCATCCTCGTCCTCGCTTCGCGCAGAAACCACTTTTGGACTAATGACCTTTGGTTCGATCAGCGGGCCATTCTCGAGAATTTCGTCAATGTCATCGTGTTCGTCAATGTCATCGACCAAAATATCATCGTCATCGTCGAATTCTGTCTCAATATCCTCCACGAACTCTTCGCCAGGGAATTCCTCGAACTCGAGACCTACCTCTTCTGAGTCTTCCTCGTCGCCCTCATCGAACGACTCGTCCTCATCGAAGACGACGTCTTCGTCAAGTGACTCCTCATCCTCTACAAAATTGTCATCCAGATTATCAGCCATATCAATCCTAAAATTTGTACTTTGGCGCCGGATTGTACCCGCTTAAAGTGTCATCCACTGCACTTCTAGCCAAGTTGACTTATAAAACAATAAAGATCAGAAAGTATTTCCGATTGCAAAAGAATTTTGGCAAAATCACCTAGGAATTTCTCAAATACTTTTTGCTCTCTTCTTGACGTAACGACGAAAGCCGTCCAAGACGATAATCATCCAGGTCAACGAATTTCATAGCAGCAGCAACATTTCGATGTCCAGCTGCATCCTTGATGCAACCATACATTTCTTGCGCAACCTTTCTGTAAGAACTATGCCCCTGAGGGGATGAACGAAGCTCAATCAGGTGAAGCGCCTCCCTGGCATTCAAATCAATGGTGAACCTGATCCGATATGCCATTGGCACAGCGTATGCACCTACTGCTGGCCCTAAATTTTCAAGCAAACCAATATGAAAAGCTTTTGAACTTTCCATGGCTTCCACATATCTTTCCTTGAGCCCAAAATCATCCACGAGTTCAGGAAGAATATATCCTAGCGAGGTGTCGAGTACCTGCCATTCAATGCTTAGCATGCGATGACGCTGCAGATCTCGAAATGCCCCGTAGTCGCACTCGATTTCAAAAAGATAGCTGGTCTCCTCGAATGCCCTTCCAGGCTTGTGGCGCCGGTTTTGCCTGTCGCCCACATAGCGTTCGATAATTGCCGCCAAATCTGAAGCAGAGAGCGAATGCGCGGCGTCCAATGCTGCCGCCATCGACAACTGCGAATGACCAAAAATTATTGCGGCGGCAATACGCCTCTCGCCATCTGGGTCAAATCTGATCAATTTCACGCTGATGTCAGAGAATTTATTTCCCCCAAAAACTAGCGGAGCTGAATTTGGGAGCATCATCACTTCTGAAGCCCGGTTGCGCGAAGCGAGATAGTCGACCCAAATTCCGCCTCTGTCTGGCCTGTCTATCCTGGTTAAAAAGGCTGGAATAACCTTGTCAAGCTCGGCTCTTATCAACTCAGCATATTCCCGCACCTCCGAAAGATCTGAGGCCCTCATCCGGAGGATCAGTGCCTCATATGCTTGCGCGGATGCAAAGATCCCTACATTTGAAAGAACCGAAGCAGGCAATATTCCTCTGGCGGCATCCAACGCGACCGCACGAATCGACGAGCGAAAAACGAAGTCCGAATCTGCAGGATCTTTGACTGTCGTATCATAAAGGCGCGCTTCAACTGATTCAAAAATTTCCCTGTACGCGACAAATAGGTTGTCCATGTGGCTTCGGTACTTCTCGCCGAAACCCCCCTCATCGATCTCACGCGGCACAAAGTACCTGTAGTTTCCATCGGGCAACGCCTTGTCGTATTGGACGTAGCGGGTCGACTGCTCCAAATATGCCATCAGGCGCCCACGCTCGAGAACCTTCGTGAGTATATTGGAAGCCTGTTCGCACGCCAAGTGCACCCCGCCCAGCTGCGCTACCGAATCGTCCCCGTATTCAGCCAGCATTCTCTCGTACAGGGACTCGGCCCTTGTGATACCTGGGCCAGAACCCAAACCGTGAGAAGTGCCGCCGCTGCCTTCGTAGAACTCGTCAAGAAACAAACGGCGCAGAGACTTCGAAGACCTGCTGTAGCGGGCAAACAAGGCTCCCTTGACCACTTCAGGTAAATTGACGAGTGCGAATACCTGCCTGTCAGAATTGGTGAAGTACTTAGAGAGAACTTCCCTTTCCTCATCGCTAAAGGCTTCTGGAGTATATTTCCACATAACGCCCCAAAGCATAGGCCAACTTGGAGATACTGGGACTAAAACTTGATCAAAAATTCCCCAATTGTTTGAACGAAAAGTCAATTGACAATTCGATGCGGCCCAATAACCCTAAAAGCACGACGCTAATCAGCGTCTATTTCCAGGTCGATGCCGACGATCGAGGAGGCTTCGACGACACCTCTTAAAGTAGCGTCCACCACTCCTAGTGCAGTGGAAACAATCTCCTGATCAACATCTAAATTTACAAACTGACGTGCGAGATCGATGACTTGCTTGGCATTCCGGACAAAATCCCCTGCCGACATCTGGCTTTGGACGAGCACCTGCGATAGTTCCCTGCCCGTTGCCCACTCGTATGCCATTTCAATGAAACCGGGATCTGTCTCACGCGTGAGCGGAATGCTCATCGCTGCCTCTTCCGTGACCAGATCTCCCCATATTCGTGATACTTCGGCATAACGCGTCGATAGTCTTTGGGTCGGAAACACCGGCCCGTAACGGACGGGGCCGCGGGATTCGAATGTGAAGACAGATAACATTGCGGCAAATTCCGGGACGGCAAGTCCATCGAAAATCCCTTTTTCAAGAGCCAAAATCACCAGAAGATCACACTCGTGATAAAGCCGTGCCAGTCTGAGCCCCGAGGGGGTAAGATGCCAACCATCAAGCATTCCCCGGCCGGACAGTATTGCTAACACCCTATCGAACTGCCTTGCCAGCGACTCGGAATTTGACTTGATTCTTGTCTTGGTGCCCGATATCCGGCTTTCAAGGCGAATAAGCTGCTTCGCGGCTGTGACATGGTCATTGAAATACGGACAACCCGAGATAGCCCGCTCAAGAAGTTCCAGCTCCCGTCGCTTCACAGTTACTTCACGAATACTGGTCCTGGAAGGTGCCGAGGCCATCAACGGCTCCGACATAGCCAAATCCGGCAGATCGCATTCTTTGAGCGACCTGGCCAGATAGTCTGTAAAATCCTGCGAATGCGGATCAAAGGGTGCTTTGACGGGTATGCGTGCAACGGATTCAGGAGGATAGCTAAAATCCGTTCCAGAAAAGTGATGCCGGAAACCCATAGTGTCCACCAGGCCGACAGCGATGCGGCCATTCTTCCTGCGGGAAGTCCAAGCAACCGCTGCCCTGGTCATTTGAGATGGGTCTTCCGATTCAAGCGCCAACACATCTCCTGGACTTAACTGCTCCAGGGTCGACAAAACATCGCGAGAAGTGCCTGCCCTTTTCGGTACCGGCATCCTGTTGGCCACCCCCATCCTTACCGCCTGGGTTAATTCCAGATAGCGAGCAATGCTGCCCAGCTCACAGCTAGCCTTTGACTCCAGGATCATTCTCTGGTTGTTGAGTTTGGATAACTCGGCCTCCAAATGGACGATCTCGGCATCGGAACGGTACTGCGCGAAGGAAAGATTTAAAAGATGGTGTGCGGTTTCAGGGGTAAACCCCTGAACGAGATTGGCAGCCATGTTATAAGTCGGCCTGAAAGAAGAAGACAGCGGATAAGAACGGTTAGTGGCGAGGGATGCGACTTGCGAAAATGGTACCAGCGGAGACCATAGCACCGCACAATATCCGACGTCATCAATACCTCTCCTTCCGGCCCTGCCCGCCAGCTGCGTATACTCCCCGGGAGAAAGCTGTTCATGACGATCGCCATTAAATTTGGTCAGCTTTTCAATGACCACTGACCTTGCGGGCATATTAATCCCAAGTGAGAGGGTTTCGGTAGCAAATACCACCTTTGCCAATGAACGGGCAAAACATGCCTCCACTATTTCCTTGAACGGTGGAACCAATCCTGCATGATGCGATGCAATGCCGGACTCGAGCGCCTCCAGCCATTCCGAGTAGCCCAGTGCCCGGAGATCCTCGTCGCTCAGGGCCTGGACCTTGGATTCTGCTATCTCCCGGATCATTGACCTCTCGGTAGGACTGGTGAGACGTACGCCGGCATATAGGCATTGCCTCACAGCCTCATCACAGCCATTCCTCGAGAAAATAAAGTAGATCGCGGGCAACAATCCCCATTCCTGAAACTCCTCCACTACGTCTACGCGCCTTGGAGAAGAGTATCTGGCTCTTCGTTTGGATCTTGGCGAATAGCCGCTGGCCCCGGGACCATCAAAGCGGGAGCCTTCAGGATTGACTCTTCCATCCACTTCGGTGGGGATCATCAGAAGCGAATCTGACCGTCGCTCTCCAACCAGATAGAAATGATGCAGTTCGACCGGGCGCTTCTCTTCTATAATTGCCTCGGTTGATCCCCGAACGGTCCCGATCCATTCGGCAAACTCTTCAGCATTGGAAACAGTAGCTGAAAGACATACAAGATCCACCTCAGGCGGCAGGTGAATGATCACCTCCTCCCAAACCGCGCCACGATATGGATTCTGTAAGTAATGGACTTCATCCAGAACCACATACTCCAGTTCAGAGAGATCCCGTGAGGATGAATAGATCATATTTCGCAGAACTTCAGTGGTCATGACAACCACCTTGGCATCAGGCCTGATGACGTTATCACCTGTCAGAAGGCCCACCTGATCGGTGCCATAAAATTCGGAAAATTCCAGATATTTCTGATTAGAGAGGGCTTTTAGAGGAGTGGTATAGAATACCCTGCGGTCGTGGCTGAGAGCTCTTTCAACTGCAAAGCGAGCGACGATAGTCTTCCCGGATCCCGTCGGAGCCGCCACTAAAACCGATTTTCCATGTTCCAGTGCGGCTATTGCCTTGTTCTGAAACTCGTCAAGCTCAAAACCTATCCGCCTGACAAAGTCTTCTTGGACTGACATGATCTTCCGCTTGTAGTCGTTGAAACCATCCTAGTACAGATATGACAGCTTCTTCATGATAATGCCTAAGCTACCGCAGCCGCCGCTGCCTTCCTCTTCGACCTCAGGATAATTCTTCCCACCACGATTGCGATCTCGTAAAACAACACCATAGGCAGTGCCATTGCGAACAAGGAAAAAGGATCTGACGAAGGTATGAATATAGCGTCTGCCGCAAATATGATCACAATCGCCCATCGTCTGAATTCGCTCAGCCGTTTAGGAGTGACCACGCCTGCAATCTCCAATGACACTAGCAACACAGGAAATTCAAATGCAACCCCAAATGCCGCCATGAGGAGCAAGATAAGATTGAGATAACTCGATGGACTATAAATCTGAGTAAGGTGCGGACCAGCCGCACCTGAGAGAAATCTGAGCGCATGGGGAAATGTCAGATATGCAATGTATGCCCCACATGCAAACAGCAGCACAGAAACAACGACAAAGGGTATCGCATATCTCTTCTCGTTCCTATGAAGCCCTGGTGTGATAAACCTCCACAGTTCCCACAAGATGATAGGAATCGCAAGCGCAATCCCCCCGAAAATCGAAACCTTGATCCTCAAGGCAAACCCGTCAAGAGGACCGGTAACATACAAATTACAGTGGTCACTACCGACTATCGAGCAGTATGGGGTAAGAAAGAAATTGAGTATGCGGTTGTAGACCAGGTAGGCCAGAATAGATGTTACAAACACCGAACCCAGGATTACAACCAAACGCCTCCTGAGTTCGGCCAGGTGCTCGATCAGGCTCATCTCCGACGAGCTTGGCCTGCGCTTGAATCTGCTAAGAACTTTCACCATAAAATCAATTCAGCCTAGGATCTCCATACCTGTAGCCACTTTCGCCCTCACTGGAGCCCCATCCCTTAAAGTCGGGACCTTCCCGCTCTCTGGAAACATTTGAATCGTTTCCACTTGCAACAGGCCCAGGCACAGCCTGAGGTGCAGTGGAAGACCTGCTCTCCCCAATTAGCGGCTGGTTATCCGAATTTTGGAAAATCGAGGGGAAGAGTCCCCCGACGCCCGATGACGCCGACTTGATGGTATCAGTGAACGGCGAAGCCGCACTGTTGATCTGATTGACGGCTCCATTGATTTCAGCTTGCAGCCGATTCCGGACCCGCTGAAATTCACCCCACCAGGCGCCAATTTGCTTGGTAAATCCAGGAAGCTTTTCGGGTCCAAGAACAACCAGCGCAACTATCAGTACTATCGCGATCTTCGTCGGGTCTAAGTTGCCCACAATTTAGATAGTACCCTCAGTCCAGGAAATCATTGCACTATATCCACACAAGAGCATTTTCCCTTTAGCTAACCGAAAACCTTGAACGAACTTAAAGGCCAGTACCTCAGGAAAACTCTTCCCACAATCAACTTCTCGGAAATCGGACCGAAATATCTCGAATCCTCGGAATCTCCGCGATTATCTCCCATGACCCATAGCTCTCCTGGTGGGATCTTTTGGGAGGATACTCCGGATGTTACTGTTCCGGACGGCAAATATGGTTCGGACAGCGGACTTCCGTTTACGTACAATCTGCCATTAATTGATGTAATTGTATCCCCTGGCAGGCCCACCACCCTCTTTACAAGATCTTTGATTGCCGGGTTAAAGCTGTCATTTGGCGGAGTCTTGAAAACAATTATGTCTCCACGGTGCACTGGATGAAAATCATATGCAAGTTCGTTGACCAAAACGCGGTTTCCGACTTTTAGCGTAGGGATCATCGATCCGGTCGGAATAAAAAATGATTGAAATACGAAAATGCGAATTGCAAACCCGAAAAGTACCGCAACCACCAGAATAATTACTACGTCCCTGATATTCCTCTTGGAATTTCGTGATAATCGTCGCGACGACACAGAATCAGAACCAACAGGAGCTTCCTGTTCTCTCAAGCTTCCCAAACCTTCCTAAAGACTTTCGATTAGCCTATCCACCCGTTCATCTTCTGACTTGAACGGATCTTTCAGCAACACCGTACGCTGAGCCTGGTCATTCAACTTCAGATGAACCCAGTCAACAGTAAAATCGCGCTTCTTCTCCTTTGCCTTGGCAATGAATTCCCCACGAAGCTTAGCCCGAGTTGTGGATGGTGGGTTGCTAGTAGCATGTTCGATCTCTTCATCGGTTACGATGCGTTCAACCATGCCTCTACCCTGCAGCTTGTAGAATACGCCGCGGGATGAATTCACATCATGATACTGCAGGTCCAACAAGGAAAGTTGGGGATGAGCCAAAGAAAGGTCGTGCTTATCCCGATAAGCCTCAATCAGATTGTGCTTGATCACCCAGTCACATTCGCGATCAAGCGAAAGTGGATCCTTCTCAATTCCCTGAAGCACGTGCTCCCACATTTCGAGTGCCTTTTCCTCCTCTGGAGGAAGGCCCTTCTGATCGCAGTATTTTCTGGCCTTCTCGCAATACTCCTGCTGGATATCGAGTGCGGAAAGCTCCCTGCCATTGGCAAGCCTCACTTTACGCTGACAGGTGATGTCGTGGCTTATCTCGCGGATTGCCCTGATGGAATTCTCCAGACTTAAATCCCTCAGAACGAAACTTGGATCTTCTAGAATCCTCAGCATGACTGCGGTTGTACCGACTTTGAGGAAGGTGGCATATTCGCTCATATTCGAGTCACCGACTATAACATGGAGCCTTCGGTACTTTTCCGAGTCTGCATGAGGTTCATCTCGTGTATTGATGATTGGCCGCGATCTAGTGGTTGCCGAAGATATTCCTTCCCAAATGTGCTCTGCTCTTTGCGAGATGCAATAGATGGGTCCCCTCGCCGTCTGAAGCACTTTACCCGCTCCGGAATAGATCTGGCGGGAAACCAAAAAAGGTATGAGAACTTCCGCATAACGAGAGAATTCGTCGGTTCTGGTGGTGAGATAGTTCTCGTGGCATCCGTAGGAGTTGCCCGCCGAATCAGTGTTGTTCTTGAATAGAAAGATAGAACCTTTAATGCCCTCTTCCCGCATTCTCACCTCGGCCGAGGCCACAAGACTCTCAAGAATCCTCTCCCCGGCTTTGTCGTGAGTCACGACATCCCGCAGGGAGTCACATTCAGGTGTTGCGTATTCGGGATGGGACCCGACATCGAGGTAGAGTCTGGCGCCGTTCTCCAGAAAAACATTGCTCGAGCGGCCCCAACTTACCACTCTCCGAAACAGATACCGGGCCACTTCGTCAGGCGAAAGACGCCTTTGCCCTCTAAGGGTGCAGGTGACGCCGTATTCGTTCTCTAATCCAAAAATACGGCGCTCAAGAGTCAACTATGTTCCATCCTTTCTCACTTCCAGCAAGCTCTCCAAGGCAGAGAACCCCATCCGGTCAAAAGTCCTGCGCCCATTATTCTTGCTCAGCACCGCCACTTCCAGATCTCGGGGACCCAGATTCCTTTCTGGACCGCCCAGTGCTCCGATAGCGGCCCTCAAAGCCTCTTTAAGCGGCCAGTCAGGACGAAATAATGCTCCGAAGCGCTCTGATATCGATTCTGAATCCCCTCCGAGCACGGTGAAGCGGCTTTCATCCATTACGGTGCCGTCGTAGAGAATATGGAAAAGCTGGCTGGGAAATTCATCCATTCCGAGCTCTGCAACTAGGATCTCCACCTCAAGTGGCTTCATCTCATGGGTGAAAACCTGGCCAAGATATTGAGCGTAGACATTCGCCAACGATCGGGCGTCGACGTCGTCGCGCGAATAGGTGAAGCCTTTCGTGTCAGCATGACGAATTCCTGCCACTCTTAGCTGATCGAATTCGTTGTACTTGCCCACTCCGGCGAAAGCAATCCGGTCGTAAATCTCAGAAATCTTGTGGAGGGATCTGGAAGGATTCTCGGCAGCCAGCAAAATGCCATCTTTGTAGACGGTGCATATCAGAGACCTCCCTCTGGATATGCCTTTTCGGGCATAATCTGCCCGATCCTTCATGACCTGCTCTGGCGCTACGTAAAAAGGGACAGTCACTGAGCTTCACCTGCATTTGTCTTGGATGCGATTACCTCCTGAGAGGCGGCCGCCACGTCGGCATCCTCCAGTTTTGAAAAACCTGTGTGGTCGACGGTGGCGATAATTGGATAGATCCCTCTAATCAGATCAGGACCACCGGTGGCACTGTCTTCGTCTGCCGCCTCGTAAAGGGCAGAAATTGCGAGCATGATCGCCTCGTCTCTGCTCATTCCCTCTCTGATGCCAAGTTTGATTGTCGTCCTGGCGTCCTTGCCGCCGGAGCCTATTGCGTGATAAGCCACCTCTTCGTACCGGCCCCCCGTGACGTCATAAGTAAAAATGCGTCCCGTCTTGCGCTGAAGGTCCCAGCCTGCGAACAGAGGTACGATCACCAGCCCTTGCATCGCCATAGTCAAATTGGCCCGAATCATCTGCGACAACTGGTTTGCCTTGCCCTCCAGGCTCAGATTCACTCCTTCGACCTTTTCGTAGTGCTCTAACTGGGTCTGAAAGAGTCGAACCATCTCCACTGCCGGCCCGGCAGCTCCAGCGATGCCAACGGCAGAATACCTATCGGCAGCAAACACCTTCTCTATCCGTCGGTGGGCGATGAAATTTCCTTCAGTTGCCCGTCGATCGCCGGCCATGACAATTCCGTCTGCATACCTGAGCGCGGCGATCGTCGTTCCATGAGGGATCACGATTCCCTTAGCCGATAGGTCCGATACAGAACCAGAAGGTACTTCGAATGGAGCCACCCCCGACCTCACGAGCAAATTAACAAAGTTAGGACCAGGATCCTCCCTGGTGTCAAAAACTGGCAAGGTCACTGAGTTCACCCTCTCCAATCGCAGCATCCGACGATTATCCACGTTATAACCAATAGGTTGTTTTCTTACTGGCCGCCCTTTTGTACGTAATTTCGAACAAACTCTTCGGCGTTATCTTCTAGTACCTCGTCAATCTCATCGAGCAGGTCATCAAGCTCTGCCTTGAGCTTTTCTGATTTCTCCGTGCTCGAAGGAACCGGCGCTTCAACTACTTCATCCTCGGTGCGTTGTGACGATGTCTTCTTTTTAAGTTCTCTCTCTGCCATATGAATCTCCTTATGATCCGAGACTATCTAGCAATTGTGCCGGATTTACACTTTCCTCAAATAACTTTCCCACATGATCCTTTGTTCCCTTAAGCGGATCCATCATCGGAACTCTCCGCAAAGGATCAGTTCCCAGGTCAAAGATCATAGAATCCCAGTTGGCCGAAGCTATCGAATCAGCAAATCTCTCTAAACATTTTCCTCTGAAATAAGCTCTGGTATTCGTTGGTGGTTGAGTCACTGCGGTCTTAACCTCCTCTTCTCCCACAATAGCCCTTACTCCAAGCCTATAAAAAAGTGATTTGTTGGGGCGGATATCGTGATACTGGAGATCTATTGCAGCCAGTTTCGGGTCATCCCAGGCCAGATTGTTTCGCTCTTTATAACCCAGTACCAGTCGGTATTTTGCGACCCAGTCCAGCGTGTCAGCCAGCGACAAGGGGTCAGTTTTCAAAGCATCAATAATTTCGCCCCAGAGTTCCAGCACAGAATTTCCGTCGCCATCGGGACCTAGTGCCTCCAGACCATGGCTGTCGCGATAATCGCAAGCCCGTTCATAAAGCGCCTCCTGAATTTGCAATGCGGTCATCCGCCTGCCTGACTTGAGGCGCAACTCCCTCCTCAAAGAAAGGTCGGTGGAGACATGCCTGAGAGAAGATACGGGGTCATAGAGGGAAAGATCCAGATCGTCCATGTACCCGTCCTCTATCATCGCCAATACTATGGCCGTGCTCCCAACTTTGAGATAGCTCGAGACCTCCGACATGTTTGCGTCGCCAAGGATCACATGCAGCCTTCTGTATCTGGACGCGTCTGCATGCGGTTCGTCCCTGGTATTGACAATCGGTCGCTTCAGTGTCGTTTCGAGTCCTACTTCCTCTTCGAAAAAATCAGCACGCTGCGACAGCTGGAACTGCACCTTTCCCTTAGCGACCAGCGGAGATTCTGTTCCAACCTTTCCAGCGCCAACTATAACCTGACGAGACACTAAAAACGGTGTAATGAACTTCACGAGCTTTCCAAATGGCAGGGCCCGGTCCAGCAGATAATTCTCGTGGCATCCGTAGGAGTTGCCCTTCCGGTCAGAATTGTTCTTGTAAACCACAATTTCCTGGCCTACCGGCATAGAGCGCAGTGCCGCATTCATCGAAGCCCGCAACACCTCCTCACCAGCCCTATCATATACAACAGCCTCTCTTGGAGATATGCACTCGGGCGATGAATATTCAGGGTGCGCGTGGTCTACGTAATAGCGGGCCCCGTTTGTCAATACGGTGTTTACAAGATGGCTTTCAACCTCCGAAGGTGGAAAGCTTTCCCTTGCGAAGCCGCGGGCATCGTTGCCGGGAGTTTCATCCACATAGTCCCATCCCACATTGCCATGGAGCTCGTTTATGTACGCATTGATCAGAATGCTTGATGCGGTTATTGGGTTCGCATCCCTGGCGCCATTGACGCTTATTCCATATTCAGTTTCGATCCCACAAACCTTTGCTACTGCCATAATTGCACCTTACTGCCATTCGATGCTCCGGAGAGCGAATACTACAACACCATAATTAACAACAACAAAAATTGCCGGTGAATTTCCTGAAAACCTTTGGAAGCCGCCGATCCATACTCTGAACCCGCTGAAGATTCTGTCACGATCCGACGGTTCACTACGTTCATCGTCCAGCTCAAGCTGCCCACCTGCCTCAACTGCAGGCCCCGGCCGGCGGAGTCGAACTCAATACCTGAACACATCGTTGAAAATCGTTTGGACAGATTTGCAAGCAATTATCGGGCCTAACGCCAGGCAGACTGAGCGTGCGCAAAGACGGCCTCAGCGGCTAGCGAAAACCAACTCTGTCAACCTGGGAGGTTACAGGTACTGACCGGTTCCGACCTTTTCGATGGCTCTACCGCCAGTTGCATCAGCTCCGGTCGAAACAAGGGTGCGGACATAAACTATCCTCTCACCCTTCTTGCCGGATATCTTGGCCCAGTCATCTGGATTGGTGGTATTGGGTAGATCCTCGTGCTCCTTATATTCCTTGGCAATTGACTCGATCAAGTCGGAGGTGCGTATTCCCGAGGCCTCACCCTTTATCACGCGCTTAATCGCGAGCTTCTTGGCGCGCCGGACAATGTTTTCTATCATCGCCCCGGATGCAAAGTCTTTGAAGTACAAGATTTCCTTGTCACCATTCTGATAAGTGACTTCAAGGAAGCGATTCGCCTCATCAGTCCTATACATCTCATCCACGGTTTTTTCAATCATTACCGCGATCGCCTTATCTGGATCGCCGCCGCCTATAGCCGCAACCTCCTGGGAATCGATCGGCAGATCCGCGGTCAGATAACGTGAAAAGATTGCAAACGCTGCACTTTCGTTGGGGCGCTCAATTTTGATCTTTACATCAAGCCGACCAGGCCGCAGAATAGCGGGGTCAATCAAGTCTTCCCTATTGGAAGCGCCAATGACTATCACGTTGCGGAGCGCCTCCACGCCGTCAATCTCAGCAAGCAACTGAGGAACAATGGTCGACTCCATATCAGAGCTGATTCCGGTGCCTCTGGTTCTAAACAGAGAATCCATTTCGTCGAAAAATACTATTACCGGAACGCCTTCTTCCGATTTCTCTCTTGCTCTCTGAAACACCAGTCGAAGCTGTCTCTCTGTTTCTCCGACATATTTGTTGAGCAGCTCGGGACCCTTTATATTAAGAAAGTAGCTCCGCACGCTTGTGCTCTGATTGAGTGCCGCCACTTTTTTTGCCAGCGAATTTGCCACGGCCTTGGCGATTAGGGTTTTACCACAACCAGGAGGACCATAGAGCAGGATTCCCTTGGGAGCCGGCAACTTATACTCATTGAATAGGCTTCGATGCAGAAATGGCAGCTCAACTGCATCCGTGATCTCCTCTATCTGGCGGTCAAGCCCTCCGACATCATCGTAGGTTACGTCAGGAACCTCTTCGAGAATAAGCTCTTCGACTTCAGGGCGTGGAAGCTTTTCCAGGAGAAGACTTGTCCTCGAATCAAACAACACAGTGTCGCCGACCCTAAGCCGTACTCCCTTGAGATCTCCAGCAATCTCGGCAATTCTCTCCTCGTCTGCCCGACCGACTATAAGAGCGCGATCCTCATCTTCAAAAATGTCCTTGATGGTGACCACTTCGCCGACGATCTCCCGAGAGCGTGCATGAATGATAGTGAAAGACTCGTTGAGCGCTACCTCCTGGCCTGACACGATATCGTCCAGCGAGATGTCGGGATGCACAGCGACTCGCATTTTCCTGCCCGAGGTATAGATGTCCGCGGTGGCATCGTCATTGCGGCCTAGGTAGATCCCGTAGGCGGACGGCGGCTGGGTTAATTTCTCCACCTCTTCGCGCAAGGTTGCTATATGTTCTCTTGCTTGCTGCAAGGTGAAGGTAAGCTTCTCGTTTCTCGATATGGCCTGAGTAAGTTGCCCATTTACTTCCAGCAACTTCTCCTCAAGGGTGCGTACTCTGAGGGGCGCATCCTGAAGTCTCCGGCGTAAGTCCACAATCTCGGCTTGAAGGGCAGCAACCCTGTCTTCGAGAGTCATCCCCTCGTCAAAACTCTTTCCCTCTCTATCGTCATGCTGCGGCATTCCCATCACCTCCTGATATTGACTAACCTACACCAATGAACATCGCTCCACGGAGGAGATTCGCCTTCTTTTTGCCTTCTCGATAATTCTTACTCCCAACAGGTAAGGAAACGCGAAGAGTGTGAGGAGAATCAGGCGAATCTTTCACGTCTCTGATATTTGGTCTCCCTAAGGCGATATTGCAGAGTCCAAATGATCACCAGACGAAGGATTCTCCCCCGTTGGCGCCTCCACGACGCGCATCGAATTCTTTTCAACCCGCGCTTGTACTAAAAATCTTTAGGCAAGAAATCGAGGGACGACAGAAAAACCTCTCTCCCGCTCCATGTGACGGCGAATTGCCAATTTCACGGTGAGTGCCCACATTTTCATTTTCCTTCGATCCAATTTATAATTTTGAACCCGGTCTTGCTAAAATCTGACACAGATCTTGCTGTTAACATTGCAGCGATTTCTGCTATGCAGAGAAGCAAGGGCGCATATTTGATTTACTGCAACCAAACGCTGCATCACTATTAGATTGTACATAGAAGGTTTGGAGAGTTCTTGCCGAGATGATGGTATTGACTCTAAAGGCTCGAATTGTATTGAGAGGAATAGATTATGAAGGTCTGGATAGACCAGGATCTCTGCACAGGCGACGGACTCTGCGAAGAGATCTGTCCTGATGTCTTTACTCTGCAAGACGATGGTATCGCGTACGTCAAAGATAGCGGCACCATTTGCAACGACCCGGGCGGATCGGCCCAGATGGCAGCCGTACCTCCCTCGCTTGAGGATGCAGTGGTAGAAGCTTCGGAAGAGTGCCCAGGAGAATGTATTTTCGTCGAGCTCGACTGACTAGCTCTAAAAGTTTCGTTCGATCAGCTACATGACGTAGTTGCGCGCAAAAAGCCACCCGCCAATAGCGGGTGGCTTTTTGCTCTGCCAGCGGATATCTTGTGCTCAGGCTGCTACTCGGTTGGGAGGGCCTTTCCGGGCCGATCTTGACTGAAAAGCGCTGGAATATACTTTGCTGAGGTCAGAAATCCGGTGTGAGCCACCATCCTGTGATCAGGTCTCACTGCCCTGCCTTCGATATACCATCCTCTTTCCAAAATCTCAACAGTCTTTATAAAGCTGAACCCCGCTCTTGCTAGGGAATGCTTGAACTGGGCGACCTGGTTCATTGACGTCTGGTAAACACAGATTCGTGCGCCCGGCGTCATCGCCTCTCCAAGGTGAGGTACCACAAGCCACGGTTCAGGAAGGTCCAGGATTACCCGGTCATAACCAGCCTCGGATATCCCCTGATAGATATCTCTAAGAACGACCGTGAAGCTTCCCTGGTCGCCCCGTCTGGCAAGCATTGAGACATTCTTGATCGCCCTAAGAGCAAAATCTTCCCGTATCTCATATCCGGTCACGTGAGCACCTGCCCGTACTAGCGCCATGGACATAGCGCCGGATCCCACGCCGGCTTCGAGTACTTTTGCACCCGGAAAAATATCCGCCTGAATAAGGATTGCTCCGAGATCTTTGGGATATATCACCTGGGCACCACGGGGCATCTTCAGAACCGTGTCGTCAAGACCCGGAATCAGCGCAACAAAGTGAGCGCCAGTGTTGGTGGTGTAAAGATATCCGTCGGGCTTTCCCAGGATTTCATTGTGAAGAATATAACCAGCATGCGTATGACTTTGCCCGCCTTCACGAAGCTTTACAAAAGCCTCCCGGCCTTTTTCGTCGATCAACAATGCCCTGCCACCGTCAACAAATCTGCCGATAGGACCGGAGAGCTCGTTATTCTCTAATTCCAGATCCACTTCAACAGGCGGCGGTAAGATATCCTCCGACTCGCTAGGCCCGGACTCTGTGGTGTCTTCTTCCATATCCGCCTCTTGAAATTAGATTGCCAAACAGCACGAGCTTATGGCCGGAAAATGAATTCCAGCCTGAAACGCGGACAATTCGCCGTTGTCCAAAGTATTGACTAAATTTGAAGGTTCCTGATACATGATCCCGATGTGCGATATGAACCCGACCCCAGTTCTATGGGACACGTAACCCTGGGGCTATTTTTTTGCTTCTGGTTTAGGAATGTTTGAGATTATCAGCGTCTCACCCGGCAGGAGCTTTGTGACAAATGCCTTACCCACAGATCGCTTCTTCGCGAAACGGAATAATACAAACAATACGACCAGGCCGATCGAAAGCGGGTCCCCGCCTTTCGCCCTGGTGATCAGCCTCGATTTTCCAGGCCCAAGAAATCGACGGGCAAGACGCCATGCCATTGCTAGATTCGCTTGATTTCTATGACAGTGTTCTTTTTTCTTCCCATCTTCATGCCAATGACAAAAGAAATGGCAACTACCGCAACACCAACCGCCACGGCTACTGCAGACAGGGCTGGCCTGGCAACGTCCACGGCCTTGTTGACTTCTCCATGAATCTCTCTCAGCTTGGCCTCAAGATCTTCCTTGGTTATTTTCCTCGAGTCCTTCAAACTCACTTTTCTCTCCTTGGCTTCTCCGCCGGATCGAACCAGGGTTATATAGAACGGGCATCCCGTTTTTTGAAAATTCCGAACACTGCCGCAGCCACTACAATCAATCCGAGCAAAGCAGAAAATACGTACGGCAACCAGTTCAAATGGCCAGTGAATGCCGAACCGGTTTCACTTTGTAAAAGCCGCAGGAATCCTACAATCAGAAGTACCGACCCAGTAGCAATCAGAATTGACCCCGCCAAGCCGAACAATACATATCTGCCCAAACGGGATATAGGCTGCAGAGTCTCCTGCTTAACATATGCAATAAGAAGTTCAATAAATTCTGACGCTTGACTTTTGGCATTCGCCTTGGAATTTAATGACACGATACTCCTCGATATCATTTGGGAGTCGATACCTCCCACTAATAGCTACAGGCTATAAACTTCAGGACTTTTACCAGCACTTGTGTAACGGCATTAGGTCCAATAACTGCCTCTGATCTGCTACTGCTGTCTACTGCTGTCCGTCGTCATCCACCCCCGTTATATTGCCAACTGCCGGCCACCTACCGGCCATGACCGTCGCCGCATAATCCCTAACGAAGGATCGTACAGCCATCCCCTCTCCCATATCGACACAAGTGAAATTGAGATCCAGACTCGAAACTTAGCATAGCCCCGATGTGGCCCGCATCATCCAAATGTGCGGCCGAAGCTGCCCGAAGCCTACTGGCATCGGGACTCCCGGCACGGACGATCCCGTCGTCGCTCGGCGTCTCTGTCGTCACGCTCTACAGCTGGCTACCAGCTGCCAGCCAAACGTAACTCGTAAATGAGCCATGCCCGGACTCGCGCTTGATAGGTTAACCAGGCGGACCACGTCACCCGTTCCCAGTCACGCACGACGCTGGTGCGTGCTGCGCCTCTCGCGTCAGTCGTCTTTTTGAGATCATGATGAGGTCAATCTTTGCACTTGATCTCGTCAATGCCAACAAAGCTACGGGCTGCCTATTTGCCTTGCTGTCGGTCGAGAACTCAATGGAGGCTACTACGTCCCAGATTGGGCAATACCGGCCTGGAGTTGACGGACAATCGTGCCGAGCTGTCCTGATGCAAGGAGCCCGGGGCCAAGAGGTCCGGCTGAGTTTTCACCGATAGGCGGGACGGCTCTCAGTGCCGTGCGAACCTCTGCTGACATGTGCTCGAGCTGCCAACGGATCTCGCCCTCAACGGCTTCTGGCCTATCCGGGCCCCATAGGCCGGTGGCCTTGGCCGCATACGCAGCGGCACCTAACGCGTGCGCGGCCATATGGCAGATGGCGGCTGCCTGTCCGGCGGCTCGGGCGGCGGCCGCTGCTGTGGGAGATTTGGCATCCCCCGCCCTGACGCCACCAACAAACCGACGGCGGATCTGCTCCACCGTATTCAGCTCGCCCCGAGCGAAAGCGCCTGCCCGAGCGATGAGAGCCCGAGGGCGCCCATCGTCCGGAGCCTCAGCCTCAAACATCCCCAGAACCCGCTCTGCGCAGTCGGCAGCCCATGAGGCAACAGCACGTCGATCGGCCTCGCTTAGAGTCTGCGGAGATCTCACTGGTCTACTCTACGTCGCCGATCAGATCAAGCCGCCGTTTCATCAGCGCCCCGCTAATGGAGCGGGTTACGACCCGTCCAGGCAATGAAACGCTGCGTTGTCGTCGCCTCCGCAGGAGGATTAATTTCAGCACCGAAAATTTGCGGGCTACGCAACTGCTGGGTCGGAATCTGGTCCAGCACCTGATGCGCAAAAGCGATCGCCTCATCCGGAATCTCGACTGTTCTGCCAAATGACCACGCAAGATCCCACCCGTGGATGAATAGGTCGACAGCCGGGAAGCTGAGGCCCTGGCCGATCGATCGGCGACCCATCGGCGAGTCCACTTCCGTTGCCAGATCGAGACCATGAACGGTGTCCCTTGCCGACCCTACTTTCGTAGTCCACCACTGTCCCGGGTCGCCCAAGACCGCGTTGCCAGGGAGTTCAAGTGGTTTCCATGTTGGCTGCTCGCCCTGCAGCAGTCTCGTACCGAATTCAACGGCCATTCCGACGTGGCCAAGCACGTCCAAGGCTGTCCAGCCAGCGCAGGGTGAAGGTCTATTACAGTTCTCCGAAGCATTCGCTCTGACAACTTCGTCAAAGAAGTCAAGGCCGGTAACATACGCGACGCCGGACGTCCACTGCATGTCAAGTATTTTACTCCCCTACCCGATTTGTCTGCACTACATTGCCAGGGAGGCCTCTCTAATCCTAGATTCAATGAAAAAAGCGGCAATCTGGGCCCGGCATACCTCTGTGGATCGCAAATCCTTAAATGAGAGACATTGAGATTCGATTTCGCGACTGATGCCGAAGTTCCGAGCCAATACGGCTTTTGTTTGAAGTATGCCGGTCTACTTCGGAACCAATAGATCTGCAAACCGAACAGCTCTGCAACGAGAATATTAAGTTGTGACATAAAGGGCATGATGGGAACCGTCTCGATAGCCTGGATCGCTAAGTCTTCATCTTCATCTCCTTGCCAAGGACGTATCCATGGCAAGGAGATGAAGTAAAATTAGCCAACTACCGACCGGTCGAAAATTACTAGTTCGAGAATCTAATGCGCTAAGCCGCCTTCCTGACCGCCTACCTGCATCTTTACGGTGAGTACTAGTTAGAGAGGCGCATTGTCAGCCTCCCGCTAACGGGCTACAGGCTACAGCTTTACGCCGCCAGGGCATCCAAAATCATAGCCTGAGCCAACTTTAGCTACAAAGAAAGCTGTGCCTCAAAAAACGAGATTGCCTCGCTCAGCAGTTTGTCCAGCAAGTCTGCACGGGCTGGAGGATCCGGTGCAACAAGCAAACGCTGCTGGTCCAGCATCGATATTGGCGCCAGGGCGCACATTTGCCACAATGCTTCCTCTGGAACCGAGGACAAAACTATGTTTTGCGAAACGCTGTTACTAAGCGAGATCTCTCCATAAAGCAAAAGACAATACCTGAGTTTTTTTTCAAGAGAACGGAGCCACTCATCTGACTCGGGTCCCCATGCGCGCTCGGCAATCTCTTCCACCAGAGCCAAAGGGTAGGGATCATCAGGGAGCCAAGTACGGATCCGGATTCGCTTTTCGCCGACAGCAAGCACCAGCCACCTGCCCTCGCCCAGCTGTGCCTTCTCAGAAATCCGCACCATGGTCCCAACGTCCGACCTTACATCGCCGCCGCCAACCTCAGATCCTCTGGTTATGAGCACAACCCCAAAGTATGGCGGCGTTCTCGACAAATCGCTGATGAGCCTTTTGTACCTGGGCTCAAAAACATGCAAAGGTACTCCGGTAACTGGAAACACAACGCTTGACAACGGAAACATGGGCAACGGTATCGCGTCATCCATGGTTTTCTAGCTCCCTCGAGAAGTCACAAATACTCGATCTTCTAAAACTGCCAGTACAGATCTTAGGCGCTGCACCCTGAAATAAGGAGCATGCTTGGGATCCCTAAGTTGCACAAGGAATTTGGCACTTTCCGAGATTACCAATTGCATCGAATGGGGCTCAGGTTGGCTTGTGAAAGGTGCGCTAGAATATAATCGATTCACTCGGTCCATTTCAGGCGATTTACCCCGTGCGATGTTGAGAATTTGGACCGTATGCAACTTGAATTTGGCTCTGCTCTATAGCAGTGTAGATCCTGATCAATAGATTTTACGAGGTGACGGCATTGAATTCACTGCAAGCTCTATACCAAACCACGGGACAGAGTCCCTGGATCGACAATCTTTCGCGGGCCTGGATCACCAGCGGCAGAATAGTGGAACTCAAAGAATTAGGCGTGAGGGGCTTGACATCCAATCCAACGATCTTTGCCAACGCGATATCCAATTCAGACGACTATGACAAGGAATACTTCACTCTGATCAAGGACATGGATACCAAGTCCGCCTACTGGAAGATGGTTTGCAACGATGTTGCAGCTGCAGCTGATGTGCTCGCGGAGATTTACCAATCATCAGATCGAAACGACGGATTTGTGTCAATCGAAGTTGACCCCGAACTTGCTAATGACACCGACGCAACAATTGAGGCAGCGCAGTGGCTTTGGGATAGTGTTGGACGCGAAAACCTAATGGTCAAAATTCCCGCAACCCAGGAGGGGATTCCGGCGATAACGGAAGTCCTGTCCCGCGGTATCTCAGTCAATGTCACCCTTATTTTCGCGCTAGATCGCTACGAAATGGTGATGGATGCCCACGTCCGGGGTATTGCCAAAGCCAGAGAGTATGGACACGACTTGAGCCGGATCGCCTCGGTGGCGTCGTTTTTCGTTTCCAGAGTGGACACCAAACTGGACCCGATCCTGGAATCCATAGGGCAAGAGGGCAAGAGTCTGATGGGCCGGGCCGCAGTCGCACAGGCACAGGCGGCGTATTTGGCGCATATCGAGCGGTATAAGCAACCTGACTGGATAAAGCTGGCCAATGCGGGAGCAAAGCCTCAAAGACCTCTCTGGGCGTCCACCTCAACTAAGAACCCCAATTATCCGGATTTGCTCTATGTTGAAACGCTCATCTCGCCCAATACCGTGAACACGATGCCGGAATCCACACTGATGGCGTTTATCGACCACGGCAAAGTCGAGAATAAAGCCCCGACCTTTGCCGACAACGGCCCAGAGGTTCTAGATGCTATAAAAAACCTGGGCGTCGATTTGGAGAAAGTCACCCTGGAGCTTGAGACCGAAGGCGTGAATTCCTTTGCCGCCTCGTTCAGGGATTTGCTCACTGCGCTGGAGAAAAAGAAGTCCCTCGCCTAATGGGACATGGCGAGGCGCTGGCATTTGATTTCCATTATTTCGATCATTATCAAAAGCTGCCTCTGGTGAGTTTTCAGCAGCTTACCAAGTACCAAGGTTGACGCATATACCCCCTGAAGTGGCAGCATGCGCCATTTCCTCGACTCAGGTCTTTAAAGCCGTATCCAAATCGCGGCTTTTGTTAAGACTGAAAAGCATTACCTGCATCGCACTAACACCACCTTTGAAGGTAACCTCGAATTATGGGAATCTAACGTATATCACCGTCATTGCTTTGGAGCTTCTTTCCTGCGGGCGCAGAAATCCGCAGTAAAGATCGGCGGGCAAAACCATGAACCATTGAATATCACCATCAATATGTGTGAGAATTGCAAAGTTCGGAAAGAATTCATTTACCAAGACAGCAGACTCCACAATTTCCTTAGGATCAATGATCCGTCTGGCAGACAATCGAGCGTTCACTAAGGGGTAAGTATGAGTTTACAGAGGCAGCACAGGAGAAAAATAGAAGGCAGTACTCTTATAATCTTTGGCGCTTCCGGCGACCTGACGTCGCGCAAAATCCTTCCTGCAATTGCCTCTCTGTGGGACCAGGACCAACTTCCTGATGAATTTTCCGTCGTTGGCGTTGCAAGATCGCCACTTGGAAACGAAGGTTTTCGAAAATTGGTAATGAGTTCCGCTGCGGGCTGGGAGTCCGCCGCCAACTACCTTGAGAACTTTCATTATCTCCAGGGCGACTACACCTCTATCTCGACTTACCAGTCGCTAGCCAAACTTCTGGACTCTATTGAACAGGGAAGGCAAACCGGGAAATCACGGCTATTTTACCTGGCCACCATTCCCGACCTCTTCGGCAAGATCAGCTCTTTTCTAGGAGAAAGCGGGCTTTCCCAGAACGGTGCTTCTGATTCGACCCGAATTATCATAGAAAAGCCTTTTGGCGATGATACCCAAAGTGCGCAACAACTGAACGACGGCATGCACCGTTCGTTTTCGGAAGAACAGATCTTTCGAATCGACCACTATCTGGGCAAGGAGACAGTGCAGAATTTGCTCGCGCTGAGATTCTCCAATGCCGTATTCGAGCCGGTCTGGAACAGAAATTATGTAAACAATGTGCAAATTACCGTAGCCGAACAGCTCGGGGTTGGACACCGGGGAAATTTCTACGAACACGCTGGAGCGCTGAAAGATATCATCCAAAATCACATGCTTCAGGTTCTTTCTCTGGTGCTAATGGAAGCTCCAGCTACCATGACAGCTGACTCGATCCAAAACGAGAAGGTAAAGGTGCTCTCATCTGTTGAAATACCCCCGGTGCAAGATGTGGTCAGCCGCACCGTAAGAGGCCAGTATTTTAATGGCGTCATCAATTCTGATGAAGTGAGGGGTTACCGGGAGGAGCAAAATATCTCCCCCGACTCTAAAACTGAAACTTTCGTTGCAATGCGTCTGGCCGTGGACAACTGGCGGTGGGCAGGAGTGCCGATATTCATCAGGACCGGGAAACGAATGCCAAAACGTGAAACTCAGGTTGTGATGGAATTCAATCGAGCCCCGCATCTTCCCTTCGCCGGAAATTCCGCACGGCAACTTGGACCAAACAGACTGATACTGAGAATCCAGCCTGAAGAAGAAATCAAACTGGTATTCGGAGCCAAGGTCCCGGGCCAAGATTACAACATCCGCTCGGTGGCGATGAACTTTTCATATGCCAACACATTCAGGGAAGCGTCGTGGGATGCCTACGAGCGGCTTATTCTAGATGCGCTGCTAGGTGACCGCACCCTTTTCCTCCGGTCCGACGAAGTGACCAAGGCTTGGGAAATTGTGGAACCGGTTCAGCAGGCCTTCGCCGATCCTGACTTTCCCCTTTATCCATACGCAGCCGGAACATATGGTCCTAAAGAATCGAACAAGCTTCTCCAAAGCACCGGCCATTATTGGCACAACTCCTAGGAAAACAGTGCAATCAGGCATCGCCTCGCCAAAACCAGAACTCGATGTTTCCTCATTGCTGGGATATCTCCCTCAACAGCGGCTTAGACAAGCTAGTTCCAAAGCGGCTCTTGAAAGAATCCCAGGAACTAATATCATTCGCCTCTAGATCCCCTAGACACCTCATCATTGGAGCGGCCCGATGGACAACCTTCACATATTCGTCACCAACGACATTGCCCGCGAGTTTTCAAAGCAGATGATACGTTTTGGCTCCTCGGCAAATGGACCTTGGAGCTTTTTTGCCTCAGGGGGTTCGCTGGCTCCAAAACTTTATCAAGAATTAGCCAAACAAAGAGACTTCTGGACGCCTGCGGCACAAATGAGCGTCTACCTGGGGGATGAGCGCGTCGTCGATCCGGAAACAGACGCATCCAACGCCTTCACGCTGGGAAAGGCTCTTATAACTCCTCTGAACTCAAACGGCAGCTTTCCAAAAGTTTATCCGCCCTTTATGAAGAACGACTTTACAAGACTTGCACGTCTTTTCCGGGGAAATGACGCCGATGATTACAAGGTCTGCCAGGAGCTCGCAGACCACTATGGTGAGACAATCTCCAAAGCGCCAAGACCATGGCTTATACATCTGGGAGTGGGACCGGATGGCCATACTGCAAGCCTATTTCCGGGCTCGCCTGCCCTTACTTCGACTGAAACTTCTGGAAAGTTTTACCTGGCCAATTATGATCCGAATGGCCTGAACCCATACAGCCGGCTCACTCTAAGCCGGGAGGCAATCGCCAATTCTGATGCGGTGATAA
Organism: Actinomycetota bacterium; assembly: GCA_004298555.1. Classification (GTDB taxonomy): domain Bacteria; phylum Actinomycetota; class Acidimicrobiia; order Acidimicrobiales; family Acidimicrobiaceae; genus SCQM01. The sequence goes on from SCQM01000101.1 coordinate 29,016, forward strand.
TAACAGCAAGCGGCCATGACAAGGCCAAGGCGATAAAAGGGCTGCTTGAAAATGACGAGCGGCTGCCAATCGCCACCGTAAACGCAGCCAATATCAATCTGATCATCGACTATGAGGCTGCCTCACTCGTTGAAGAGTAGCATTTGGACCCACATACTCATTCAGCCCTGCATAGCCAATGGCCAAGCATTTCAGTTTGCACCGGGACTGAACTGTGGAGCAGAGTGATCCTCATTTGATAGGGTAAGACATATGACAGGCAATTTTTCCAAGCTTTCGACTGTAGAGCTTTTATCCAGGGCAATAAAAGTCAAAACGCAACTGTTCGGTTCCCGGGTGACTTTTTCCCCTAAAGTGTTCATTCCCTTAACCATGCTTTGCCGCGACAGGTGCGGCTATTGCACCTTTGCCAAGCCACCAGCAAAACTTGGCTCACCCTATATGCCAATCGAAGATATCCTGAAAATTGCGAACCGGGGTGAGGCCCAGGGCTGCACGGAGGCACTCTTCACGCTGGGCGAAAAACCCGAACAGCGATACGATATCGCGGCCAGCTTTCTTCGCAGCCAAGGGTTGACCGAGACGACCGACTATCTCTACCTGGCTGCGAAAGCGGTGGTGGACAATTCCGGCCTGATTCCTCACATAAACGCGGGCGCTCTTTCCCTTAGTGAATTTTCGCGGCTAAAGCAAGTATCGGCCTCCCAGGGAATGATGATCGAGTCACTAAATCCGGCCCTTGAAGCTCATCGCTTGGCTCCTGACAAAACCCCCGAGCGAAGAATTACGTCACTTATAGACGCCGGAAAGGCTCTCGTTCCTTTTACCACGGGAATTCTGGTCGGGATAGGAGAATCGGAGTCAGACAGGATCATGGCCCTGGAGACAATAAGCGATATCGCTCAGGAGTATGGCCATATTCAGGAGGTTATAATCCAGAACTTTCTGCCAAAGCAAGGCACTCCTATGCACAGCCATAGGCCAGCGGCAAAGGAAGAGTTCCTGCGGGCAATCGCTCTTGCTCGGCTAATCCTGCCATCATGGGTGCACGTTCAGGCTCCTCCCAATCTAAGTGACGATGTGATTGACCTGATCAACGCAGGTGTCGACGACTTGGGAGGAATCTCCCCTGTCACGATTGATCACGTAAACCCGGAACGCCCCTGGCCCCAGTTGCGCGACCTTGAGAGCCGGCTTTCGGAAAATGGAAATCCGCTCGTTCCAAGACTTCCCGTCTATCCGGAGTTCAATGACGAGAAGTGGATCAACCCCGAAATGAAATTCCAGGTTACCTCCAATAGCGATTCGCACTACTTCGCAAGGACGGATGCCTGGACATCGGGAGGAGAGTCAGAGCCTCCGGTATTGGTCGGATCTCTGCCAACGTCACGATCCCCTCAGTGGTCTCTGGTGGGTGAACTGGCACTCAAATCTGTGCCTTCAGAGATTACGGAAATCTGCGATGCCGCGCTCAAAGGCGACCTTCCCGATGAGAACCAGATTCACAAGCTGTTCAACGCCAGGGGATCAGACCTAAAATACGTGGCTGACACGGCAGATCAACTGAGAAGAGAAATATCGGGAGACACTGTTACATTCGTCGCCAACCGGAACATCAATTACACCAATATTTGCACCTTCAAGTGCAGGTTTTGCGCTTTCTCCAAGGGTCCCCTTTCGCTCAATTTGCGCGGAAATCCCTATCTGCTGGACTTGTCGGAAGTCTCCGACATGGTAGCTGAAGCTGAGGCTGCCGGGGCGACGGAAGTTTGCCTGCAAGGCGGGATTCATCCATCATTTGACGGCGACTATTACCTTCAGATAATTGAGGCCGTGAAGAAAGGATCGGCGAATATCCATATTCACGGGTTTTCTGCGCTGGAAATACACGAGGGTGCGCGAAGGCTTGGAGTAGACCTCAAGACCTATCTCACCAGATGCAAGGAGGCCGGCCTCAAGACCCTTCCGGGTACCGCAGCAGAGATTCTGGATGATGCTGTCAGAGACACTCTGTGTCCCGACAAAATCAAGACCGACCGGTGGCTAGAGATTCATCGAACTGCACATGAAGTTGGGCTGAGGTCAAATATCACAATCATGTTTGGCTCCATTGAAGATACCGGCAGCTGGGCAAGACACATCGTCGCCACCAGGAATCTCCAACAGGAGAGCAAAGGATTCACTGAATTCGTGCCTTTGCCATTTGTCCACATGGCGTCCCCAATATATTTGCAACGAAAGGCGAGGAGAGGTCCGACCTTTCGGGAGGCTCTCCTAATGCATGCGGTGGCTCGAATAAGCTACCAGCACCTGGTACCCAACATTCAGGCGAGCTGGGTCAAAATGGGAATAGATGGAGTACGCCAGTTGCTTCAAGCTGGGGTAAATGATCTAGGGGGGACGCTTATGGGAGAGAATATCTCAAGAGCTGCAGGAGGGGCTCATGGACAGGAACTAACCAGGCAAGATTTTGAGTCTCTGGTCCGCCCGTTAGGACGGCCTCTCGCCCAACGCACCACGCTCTATCAATTGGTTTGATCCAAAAGGAAATAAACTCTGCTGACATTCGCGTTTAAAGCACTTTAGTTTCGCAACCCGGAAAATAGGAGAAATGTGACCGACAAACCTTCAACATTGGAACCAGCCGAGCTGATTGCGTCCCAGATTCTTGACCAGATGGAAGTCACCAGCAACCGTGACGTCCTGGGTCATCTGATCGCGACAGCCATTACCATTGCAGGCTCCGATTTTGACCGACA
>SCQM01000102.1 GCA_004298555.1 Actinomycetota bacterium
AGCCGGGCATTCTCCGGCTCCTGTTCCCGATACAGACAATGCTGCTGAGCTGATCGAGCAGTTCTCGACCGCCCCGGAGGTAGCTACCGGCGGGGCAGAATCGCAAATACTTGAGATTTTCCCAGGAGCCAAGAAGATTGAATCTTGATTTTTGGACAGCCTGGGATCGTCTCCTGGCTATGTAAGGCGCAAAGTTGACAGATAAAAGAGGCAGTTAGCAAATGTATACCCAGTCAGTGCAGGCTCTCATAGATGAGTTGGGCAGGCTCCCCGGAATAGGCCCCAAATCGGCACAGCGCGTCGCTTTTTACCTCCTGAAGATCGATCAAACTGACGCCCTGCGTCTGGCTGAGAGCATTACCGCGGCACGTTTGAATTCAACCTGGTGCAGGATATGTTTCAATATTTCGGACTCTGAAAAATGCGAAATTTGCCGGGATCCAAAGAGGGATCAGTCGATTATCTGTGTGGTCGAGGAGCCAAAAGACATAGTGGCGATTGAAAAAACTCGTGAATACAATGGCCTTTACCATGTCCTTCAAGGGTCTTTAAGTCCCATGGATGGAGTCGGGCCGGATCAGATACGCGTAAAGGAGCTGTTGATCCGCCTTGGAAATGAGAAAGTCAAGGAAGTTATCTTATGCACTAATCCAAACCTCGAAGGCGAGGCGACCGCGATGTACATTTCACGCCTCCTGGCTCCGACCGGGATCTCGGCTACCAGGATTGCCAGTGGGCTTCCAGTCGGGGGTGACCTGGAATATGCGGACGAGCTGACTCTCGGAAGAGCCCTGGAGGGCCGGCGGCCAATCTGATCCTAGACCTGAACCAGTTCGATAAGAGTTCCAAAAGCTTCTTTTGGATGGATGAAGGCCACGGTCGTTCCCCGGGATCCTGGTCGCGGGTTTTCATCAAGAACTGCAAATCCCAGAGATTTGACCCTTTCCAGGGCCTCGGAACAGTTGGTTACTCTATAACCTACGTGGTGGAGTCCCTCGCCCCGTTTTTCCAGAAATTTCGCGACCGTCGAGTCTGGCCCGGTTGGGCAAAGCAGCTGGACATATGATTCACCGACCTTGACCATAGCTTCCTCGACCAAGTCGTTTGATATTACTTCCCGATGTTCGACCTCAGCCTCGAATGCATTTTTATAGTATGAAATGGCAGCTTCCAGATCCCGTACTGCAATTGCAATGTGGTCGATATCGTTCAGCATCGTTATCCTCCAAAACGTTGACTGGGAATGCGTATCTTTCGAAGATAGCTGACTTGGCCGAGATTGCGAAATTTGCATCGGGGCCCAGAAATTTTGTGCTGCCGGGAATCGGCTAGAGTAGGTTGCCACGGCAAGCTGTTCATGGGATAGGTGTGAATCATATTGGGGTATAAATCCGCTTTTTGGGCTGCTTCGGCGGTGGTCATGGCAGCGTGCGGCACCGTGTCGTCCAATACCGCCAAGTCTTCGTCGGTATCGGCCGCCTCTTCGCCGACAATCACCTCCACCACAACCTCCACCACAACCTCCACCACAACGACGACATCGCCCGTGGACCCCGGCCTGTTGCCACAAACCAGAATAAGGCCATCTTCTTCGGGCAAATCTTTCGACAATAACGCGAATCTGTTGTGGAGCGCTATCCTGAGCGGCGATCCCCAAGTTGGGGATCCGTTCTTTTTCCCGCTAGCAGCCTACATGCAGGTGAAAGCAATCTCTGACCCAGTGCACGATTACGACACCCGGCTGATGTATGCCTACCACATGGACCTGCTCTCAGATCACGAGCAGCTTGCAAAACTGGGTGGTACTCCCAAGCTGATCGGACTCGAAGTCCCGCAATCGCGGGCCGAGTGGATTTTGCCGGGGGAGGAATACAACAAGGGGAGCTACTGGCGCGTCTATGGTTCGGAGCTTACGTTTTCAATAAATGGCGTGAGCCATCATTTTCCGATTTATTCGCTAATTTCATGGAGGGGCGAGTGGTACATAGTTCACCTGGGACCCCCTACCAGTTGACCCGCAAAATGGCGATACCGCGTGTTCAATAAGAATATGGTGAACAGCCAGGTTAACAATATGAATGGGAAAGGTATTTTTCCCTCCTTGGATTTCACGTTATTCTTC
>SCQM01000103.1 GCA_004298555.1 Actinomycetota bacterium
GCATATAACCCAAACACCAGCTTTGGCCCTCAGCTAAAGGCCATTGCTGATGGAACGAAGCCACTATCGGACTTGTTCGCACTGATGTCCACACCTGGTTTCACCCTCGGCCGAACCAATCCCAACACCGATCCGCAGGGCCAGGCATTCTATGAAATGGTCGAGCTGGCCCAATCAACCTTGCATCTCCCGACCGGTATCGCTAAAAAGCTCCTTGGGCCGCTTAACAACCCGTCGCAAGTCTTTGCCGAAACCGCCTTGGAGTCGCGTCTGCAAGCAGGTCAACTGGACGCGGCAAGTGCCTTTCTGTCGCAGGCGATCCAGCTACACCTACCCTATATTACCCTGCCGTCAACAATCAACTTTGGTAATCCGTCGATGGCATCGACGTACGCGGCTGCTTCACTGACCCTCACCAGTGGCGAGGTAGTCCATGGTGTACCGCTTGTAGTGGACGTGACTACCCTCGGCCATACAGACAGCGCCGCTGCGGGTGCATTCGTCGCCTACTTGCTGTCACCACCTGCCCGGGCGAGCTTCAAGAAGAGTGGTTATGAGCTATTGACCCCTACAGTGTTTGGCAACAAATCGGCTGTTCCGACGGAGGTGCAACACGCACTCGGCGGTTAGATCCATCCCTACCTCCGTAACACTGGGGAGGATGCGTAGAATGTCGACTGCAATGTCTGTGGCGGCGGCGGTCGGGGTGTGGGTCATCCTTCTAGGGCCGTTGATCGCTCTGATCGCCCACCTAACACCAGCATCTGTCGTACGCATCCTTAGCGGGCCAGGTGCGTTCGGTCCTCTGGTGATTTCTCTAGAGGCCGGTATCGTAGGTGTCGGATCCATTGTCATCGCTGGAACACCTCTGGCCTACCTGCTGGCCCACGACAGGATGCCCGGCCGCCGCTTTTGGGAGGCGGGACTGCTCATAGCATTGATGATGCCACCCTTGGTCATTGGACTACTGCTGGTTTTCATGGTTGGACCTCTCACCCCAATAGGTGCAGCCCTCTCTCACGTGGGTCTGTCCGCCAGCAACACTTTCTTTGCCTTGGTAGTGGCCGAGATTTACGAAGCCGCTCCCTACTACGTGCTCGGTGCCCAAGCCGCCTTCGCGGCGGTCGACCCTCGCCTGGAACAGCAAGCTGCCATGCTCGGCGACCCACCCCATCGGGTGCTGCGCCGGGTGACGATCCCTCTCGCAGGACCGGGACTGGCTATTGCCCTGGCCACGGCGTGGGCCAGGGCAATCGGTGCGTTCGGCGCGGTAATCATCATTGCCTATCACCCTTATGGGCTTCCGCTGCAAATCTGGACGACATTGCAAGAGACCGGGCTATCTTCGGCATTACCGTTTGCCCTCGTCCTACTGGTCGTGGCCTTGCCACTGCCACTTGTCGCCTATAGTTGGAGTGCACATGCTCGAATTGGAAATCGACGTTAAGCGACGGGAATTCGCCGTCTCTGTGGCTTTTGCGGTCGCCGACGGGGAGAGGGTCGCGCTATTTGGTCCATCCGGCTCAGGCAAGACTACCATCCTTGAGGCCATCGCCGGTCTGGCCAAATTGCGCCGAGGACACGTGAGGCTCGCAGGTCGGGATCTCGACCGCTGCACCCCCCCAGGAGATGGCAGCAAGGTCGTGACGCGCTCTGTGCCACCGTGGCAACGCCGCGTGGCTCTGCTCCGCCAGGAGCCAGGACTTTTCCCCCACCTTAGTGTACGAGCTAACCTTACCTATGCCCACTCCGATGCAGACGATGCTCTATTGGATCGGATAGTCGAGCTTTTGGAGTTGGACGGGCTACTCGAAGCTCGACCAGATGCTCTTTCGGGCGGACAACGCCAGCGTGTGGCACTAGGACGTGCTCTGCTCAGCGACTTCTCCGCATTGCTTCTCGACGAGCCTTATACTGGTCTAGACTTCAGGCTGCGCACTCAGTTGACGAGCTTGATACGTACTGAAATAGTCAGTCGCCACGTGCCGGCTGTCCTCGTGGCTCATGAGCTCGTGGAAGCCCAGGCGTTTGCAGACCGCCTAGGTGTGCTTGACAGAGGCCAACTTCTCCAGTTTGATTCTCCGCACGAGATAGTTCGGCATCCGCTCAATAGGCGCGTTGCCGAACTGGTCGGCTACCGAAGCTTTCTTCCCGTCGCAGATTCTGCATCAAGCGCTCTCCCGTCTGGAGCGGTCATCGGCATCCACCCCGAGCGAGTTCAGCCCGGCATCCACCCCGAGGTAGGCGTGCCCATAGCCGGCGCGCTTGTTGGTATGCGGCCTGCAGGCGCCGGATATGACGTCGACCTCGACGTGGGAGGTACCCTCGTACTCTGCCGGATGCAGGAGGTACCTACCGATCTGACCGGCACCGTTGACGTTACAGTAGTCGCCCCACCGATTTTTGGTTTTGATGGCAATCGATGTCGGCAGCAGAAGGTCCTTCGGTGACCCCTCGTAAGCACCTCAAGGGTTCCGGCGAAAGCGAAGAATCTCGCGGCCGGGACGGCACTCGACTGCGCTTGGCCAGGCTCGCTCAAGCGCTCTCACAACAGGACCTTGCCGCAGTTGCCGGCGTCACACGCCAAGCTGTCGCTGGGATCGAAGGGGGTCACTGGGATCCATCTCTCAGAGTTGCATTAGCCCTCTCTCGGGCTCTTAACATCGCCGTTGAAGACTTATTTGGACCATCAACAGCGCTTGCTCCGATCGAGACTAGGTTGCTGGCATCTGCATCCGCTGAACAGCGCGTTGAACTGGCGAATGTCGGACCGCTCAACGTAGCACTTCCATTAGTGGGCGATCGTGCACTGCGCGCCGGGTTCATTCCTGCTTCAGGCGTAATGACAGCTGGTGAAGGTAGAATAAGTGGCCGCACTGCTACCGTTCGCCCTTTTGCACCTACCTGGCACAGCGTTGCTGTCGCTGGTTGTGATCCAGCCTTGCCATTGCTCGCCGAGCCACTAGCTAGACTAAACCCTCCCATTGGTTTCGCCTGGTGGCCCTGCAGCAGCCAGCGTGCCTTGGAGCTACTAGCAGCCGGCCTCGTTCACGCAGCCGGGATACATCTGGCCGAAGACCACAGTGCGCTGATCTCGATGCTCGAAAAACACCTGGCTAACGTAGGCGCCGAAGTGATCGGTTTCTCCGCATGGCGTGAAGGCTTGGCTATCACGCCAAATTTGAACGACGGGTCACTCACTCTGACTGGCGTAGCCGAGCGCGGACTCCGCCTCGTCAATCGCGAGAACGGATCAGAAGCCCGTTCTCTGCTGGATCAGCACCTGGAGCAGGCCGGCATCGAGGTAAATGCGCTAACTGGATACGATACCCAAGTTAGCGGACAGCTCCTAGTTGCCTCGTCGATCGCCGCTGGTCTCGGTGACGTCGGAATCACGATGGAACCTGCAGCTAAAGCTTATGATTTGGACTTCATCCCTCTGGCTGCGGAGCATTCGCATATAGTCCTTAGTCGGCCACTCTTGACGACCCCAGAAGCACAAGCGCTGCTTCGGGTACTCGGTTCGCCTCATATGCAGACACAGTTGGCTGGTCTGCCTGGTTACGACGCCCAACCTTGCGGGGACGCAATATGTTCCATTTGACTACTTTCACAATGGGATTACGCAGTTATAGGACTCATGCTGTCAAGGTTTCTACGGAAATCTAGGAATAGTAAAGAGAAATCGTAACGACACTGACCAGCGACTTCGTCCTGGGACATATACCGTCGGCAGCTAAGCCAACGGGCCAAAGCTATCTATACCCAACTATTTATCGACGAACCATTTCCATAGATCGAGTCAAAGGAAAATTGTACTGACACTGTAAACAGCAACGTTTTGTGACCCGCATCAGCGATTTACATTTGACCCACCTTGCATCCCGTAATTGTAACGAATCTTGGCAATTGAATCGTTTCAGTTATTTACTTTGGCTTGCTTATCTAGAAAGTTGACAAGTTAAAGCGAGCGGCGCCTCCTTGGTCGTAACTCAACCACAACCGGTCAAGAACTCATCCGATACCGTGAGGAGGTGAACCATACGCCCGACATATCCCAAATCGAGTACACCTATTGTTCAATCTGGAAACACCTTAGCTAAATACAAACACATCATGCAAACTTCGCCCACAGCTTATTATGAGGCTATTAAAAAATTCGCGCCTTCAGCTGAGTATTCCGGAGGTTTTCGTACACCGATTCCGATCCATTTCGTACACCGATTCCGGAGTTTTCGTACATGGATTCCGGAGTTTTCGTACAGCTGAAATTGGAGTGCCTATCTTGCTGGCGTAGGACTGATGGATAGGGCAATCTTTCGTGAACGGAAGTAACTCGTTCAAGGAGGAGCCGGTGTCGCGTCCCCATACTGCTATGCGCAAGATTCGTGATGTTCTTAGATTGAGTCTTGGGGAGGGCCTTTCTCTGCGCCAGGTAGGCGCTTCTCTTCAGATTCCAGTAACAACCGCTGGAGATTACGTAAGACGGGCTAAAAATGCCGGCCTGCCATGGCCGCTGCCAGATGACCTTGATGACGACGCACTTGAGTCGATGCTTTTTGGTTCTCCTGAGCCAGCTCCGACACAGGTCCGCCCGATGCCGGACTGGGCCAAGATACATCTCGAGCTACGTCGTCCCCACGTCACGCGGCTGCTGCTGTGGTACGAATACAAAGAAGCTTTTTCTAATGGCCTTGGCTATTCACAGTTCTGCGAGCACTATAGGCGCTTCGCATCCAAAGTCGATGTGGTGATGCGCCAAAAGCACAAGGCGGGAGAGCGGCTATACGTCGACTTCTCCGGTGGCAAGTTGCCCATCTACAATAAAACCCGCAAGGAGACCGTTTCAAAAGCCGAGCTGTTTGTGGCGGCATTGGGAGTAAGCGGCCTGATCTATGCAGAAGCCCTTCCATCCCAAGAGCTCATGTACTGGATAGATGTTCATGTTCGAACCTTCGAATTCTTACATGGAACACCCCAACTATTAATTAGCGACAATCTTCGTTCGGGCGTGACCCGCTCCCATCGTTATGAGCCGGAAATAAACGCCACCTACCAGGAAATGGCCACACATTACGGAGTAGCGGTTCTCCCTGCCCGTGTTTTTAGGCCGAAAGACAAAAGTAAAGCCGAATCATCTGTACTGCTCGCCGAGAGGTGGATCCTGGCAAGACTGAGAAACGAACGCTTCACAAGCATTGCCGAGGCGAATCTGGCCATTCAAGACCTAGTTGAGTGGATTAACAATCGACCCTTCAAAGTCCTTCCTGGATCTCGGCGAAGCGTATTTGAAGAGATAGACCGGCCTGCCCTTAGGCCGTTGCCTGAGATCCCTTATGAATTTGCCATCTGGAAAACCCAAAGGGTAAATATTGACTATCACATCGAGGTGCGAGCTGACAGACACTTCTACTCCGTCCCTTATTCCCTGGTGAAGGAAAAGGTCGAGATACGCCTCAGCGCCAAAACGGTGGAGATCTATTACAAGTCAAAACGGGTGGCTTCGCATCTGAGAAGCTCGGTGAGATTCGGATACTCCACAGATCCATCTCACATGCCAGAGCCTCATCGCCGCCATCTCGAGTGGACTCCGCAGCGGATCCTGTCCTGGGCACAAAAAACTGGCCCCATGACTCAAGAGATGGTCCAGGCGGTAATGGATAACAGGGCCCACCCCGAACAGGGATACCGGGCATGTTTGGGAATCCTGCGTTTAGGAAAGTCCTATGGAACAGACCGTCTGGAGGCTGCATGTAAACGTGCACTTTTGATCCACTCATACTCGTACCGATCCATTGAGTCCATATTGAAAACAGGACTCGATTCGAAGGAGCTGCCACAAGCAGTTCCACAGCGGACCCATCCCCATCACAAAAACATCAGGGGACCCCGTTACTACAGCTGAAAGGAGAAAAAATGCTAAACAACCAAACGGTCGAGGGCCTGCAATCCCTCAAACTCAGCGCCATGGCCTCAGGTCTTATCTCCCAGCGCCAAAGTGCGCAGTACCAGACGCTCGGCTTTGAAGAGCGGCTTGGAATGTTGGTGGACCAGGAGATCACAGCAAGGGAGAACCGGCGGTTAGAACGTCTATTGCGCTATGCAAAACTGCGTCATGATGCAGTGGTGGAAGACATTGACTTTCATCACCACCGGGGACTCGATCGTTCCCAGATATTGTCGTTGGCCCAGGCATCCTGGATTCATCACCACCATAACTTATCCGTGGTCGGTCCGACCGGATCTGGCAAAACTTATATAGCCTGTGCACTGGCACGCGCTGGAATTAGAAAAGGATACAGCGCCCTTTATCTGCGCGCACCAAGAATGTTTGAAGCACTTGAACTCTCCCGTTTAGATGGACGTCTCGCATCCCTCATGGCTTCCTGGGCGCGCATTGAGATCTTGGTGATCGACGACTTTTTGATCAGGCCTCTATCCCCTGATCAGGCCGGAGATCTTTTAGAAGTTATCGAAGACCGGGCCGGATTGCATTCGACAATCATCACCAGCCAGCTCCCAATTTCCAGCTGGCACGAAGCCATGGGGGATCCGACACTGGGCGACGCAATACTCGACAGGATCACCCAGAATCTGCACCGAATAG
>SCQM01000010.1 GCA_004298555.1 Actinomycetota bacterium
TCGAGATCTAGAATACGCAGAAAAATAGTTCTTTCTAAGAATTTTGATCTTAGCTCAGCAAAAAGTGACCCATTTCGGCTTAATAGTATCGTGAGAGTTGAAGCTGATTCAGCAGTATGACGGATGGTCATTCTTCATTTTCCCTTTGGGTAAGGAGACCGGAATTTGTAACGATGTATGCACCTCGCCGCTCCATCTAACGTTTTACTCGTGTAGCAAAATTGTCTACACGTCACATTGGTCCTAGGACGCAACGGCCAGCGGATTGCAGATTCCCTAGGCGTCGCTATGGCCTGTTAGGACCTGACGCCAAGAGCATTAATTTCTGTTCGGAGGTGGCCATCATTGAGAATATTCTTGAGCTATCAGTTGGTAGCGGTTCAGGAGACTATTACGGGAGTGGCAAATCTTTACGGGACCCATTTGAATATTTATCAAGTGTCATTTGCAATGGCTAAAAATGGTGCAGATGCCCTTAGTTGACTGAGAGCAGTGACTTCGACCACATCATTCGCCACAAAAAACGGGGCCTTCCTAATCTATTCCTACTATTGCATGATGATCTCCCCAAACATTCATCCTGCATGGTCCCAGTAAAATGAATAAAAGCCCAGGTAGCATGCGAAATCTGGGCAACAATGGAGGACGGTTGTGGACCACGTGGACGGTACATATAGAACTCATAACGCGAAGGTCAAAGGTCCAAATCCTATCCCCACAACCAAGATATATACAGGTCAGAGTCGGCCTTTCGGGATCGGCCCTTCTGCTCTCAAACAGCCATCCATGCGCTCATTCCATATTCCTAAAAATTTGTAAAAATTTGTAGGAATTGTTTACGACTGATTGCGGCACTCCGGTTTCGACTGCCGCAACGGTGGTACTCTTTGGAATGCTGCTGCTTGGTGTGGAAAAGAGTCACGGAAATGCTGCACGACCTATCAGTCTCGAGATTTCCATTTTGGGATTGCCAACCCAAAATCGTAGGTGTGTGAGGACTTTCTTTAGGGATTTCAAGGCGCCTTTGGGTGTTCAGCACGCTGCTGCTTTACCGGGCGCCGCCGTTTGGGCTAGAGCCCTAGCCCCCCTGACCGGGACTGGCGCCTTCAGGCTTTGGATGCTCCCGGGGTTAGTTTCAAGTGCTTGTTGATTCGTATTCTTTGGGTACCAGTGGCCACTGGTCATATCGAATATTGCGGGAGGACACTGATTCAAACTCTCTAACGAGAGCAGGTTGCCATAGGAGGTCGCGGTCAGAGTCCCTAAGAAATCACCGGGAGGGTCCGGTGGATAGTAGACGGTGAAGTTTGCGAAGTTGTGAACCGTCGATGGATCCAGGCAAGTGCTGTCTGAACTGTCGCATTTCTCCATTGCTATGACTGATCCGCCCATTGTTGGACCAGACGATGCCTGTTGCGACATTCCGTTCCCGATTATCACCCACATACTTTCGCCGGTGAATCTGAAGCACTCAATGAAACCAAATTGTTGGACAAGAAGTTGAGCCTGGGCTTTGGTGAAAAAGCCAGGTGTACAGAGAACTGCAAGTGGGGACTGCTCTGCTTTGGGTGCAGCAGCACTTAAAGATGTCGGAGAATTCGATACCTTAGAGACGGTTGTACCTGTATTCTTTGGCGACTTGCAGTTGCCAGCTGATTTACTGGCACACGATTTCGTGACCGTTACCGTGGCGACCACACAGGGCGTGGCAATGGTCCCGCCATACCCGCTGAGGCAGAGCCCAGGGATGTTAATCGGTGGGGAAAACAGGATTTCAGCCACACCGGGAGCAAGTCCCTGGTAGCGCTGTTCCGTGGACCTGTCTGCGGCAAGCTCAAGAACCTTGGGATTCTGACTTCTTGCGATAGCTGTTCCTTGACTTTTGCTATCTGTGCTATCGATAAAGTGCACCGTTAAAGACTGGCCGACTTTTATGTGAACTGCAGCTCCCGTAGATAAGAAAGATCCAGCACAGTTACCCGTAGGAATCTTCTTCGTGGAATTACTTGCTGTGATTTCTGCTGCATAGCTACAACTTGAGGTCGTGGCCTGTCCATTGTTACACGAAGTGAAGAGTGGACTAAGGAATATAAGTGCCAAGATGAGAGGGGGGTTCTTTTTGAGTTCATCGCTATTCCGTTTTGCGACTTTCATTTTCGCTTTGTTTGAAGGATTCTCATCAGGCTTCAATGGGACCGGGAATGCCAATGTTTTTCATAACCTTTCTGGAGCCGCTCTTTGTTTCTATCGTTGATTTAGCGTCACGGGTGGCCTTGGCAACGAGGTCTTTCAGCACTCTCACCTCGTCTTCAAACGCATGGATGCCTTCTTTGGTGATCTCGATATGGGTGTGCGGTTTGCGACCGGAGTAGCCTTTCTCTACAATTACCAGTCCTGCATTCTCTAAAACCTGGATGTGTCTGCCGAGGTTGCCTTCCGTGAGGCCAGTCGTTTTTTGAAGCTGGCGGAAGTCTGCCTTTGAGAGTTCATACAGCGCAGCGAGAATGGCGAGGCGGCTACGCTGGTGGACTGCGTCAGAAAGGCTTGCTACTGATCGCGGAGTAATCGAATCTGACATTGGTTTTTCACTTTCGAGTATGGCTTGGCTAGATTGATTGGTACTACTCATGGTTGTACAGCCTTCTTATTTTGGGGGTCAAACGAGTTGTCCTGACACAAAGGACTGCCGAACCGCAGATCAGAACTATCCCTGCAGCGACGTATCCCTGGGAAGGCGGAGCTAGCCAGATGTTTAAATGCGGAACCAGTAGGAAAGAATTTCTGGTAAGTATTGCACCTGCGAAGAAACTCATGAAAGCAACAGCGGCCAGCCACCTGCTGTGGAGGGCTAGTGCAATCACGCAGCAGGTTATGCAGACCCCTAGAAGGCATGCAATTTGGGTTGGAAGGCCGAGTTGGCTACGCAGCAATATCACCGAAGAACCGGTAGGGATGGCAAGCGCATGAGTGACATAGATCTTTGTCGTCCGTTTTCTCGGCTTCAGCACAGCGAGTGAGAGCAACACGCTCAGCATTATGCCGATCACCCAAAACCACGGCGAGGTTCCGAGACTCCACTCAAAACGCGGCTTGCCAACGAACGTGTAGGTACTTCCAGGGCGAGGCAGAATACCTGTTGGGATAACAGTAACCCCCGAATAAGTAGGTGTGCATGATACAGCCTTGGAAATCCCACCTGCATTTTCCCAGCATCTCAGTGTGAACGCTTTGGAGTAGAATGACGCAGCAAGAATTGCCGTAACACCTAGTGCCAATGGCAGCAGCCAGACTCTTTTCTGAATATCCCGGGCCCTGGAACTTACGAGTGCGATGACCGCTAGCGCATCCGATGCAGATTCCCCTGATGATGCCTGAGGCATTCCCAGATGCACATTGTCCATTGGAGTATTCTATAGTATAGAGTACTCGCATACAAGTCGGAGATAAGATGTGGAAAAGGTTACACTTCACTTGACAAGGCAGGCCTCAGCGTCCTCATTTGCCAATCTGGGTGAAGCGGTTTGTAAGCATTTCAAAAGGACTATGGCGGTTGGATCACAACTCACCTAGCATTTCCACTTCGATCAGTAGGAAAGCAGCGGTGTTTCTACCTCTGCTGGGCTTGCTTCTGGTTGCGGGGCGAGGCACGACCGCTTCTACGCCTGCCCAACAGTATGTTGCCCGGATTCTCAATATTATTCCGGCATATCCAGGATCTTTTGCGACGAGTAAGAGCTATCCTCATCCGCCGATAATGCTGCCCAAGGAGCATCTGGTAACGGCATCGTCGAAGTACCTTATGCCAGCCACAGTACCTGAGATCGAAAACTGGTATTTACACCATTTCATATCCATCGGTTGGACAGAAACTGGCTCGGTGAGTTCTGGAAACGCAAAGACCGGCACAGGATCCAGTTATGAGATTGAGTTCACTTCACCAAAATATCCGCTGATCTTCTACCAGCTGAGCTTAGAGTCGCTGTCGCAGAGCAAGACGCTTGCGCAGGTCGTGGTAGCTGATGCTCAGACTCCAAGACCTACCTCAAGCTATCTATCTACAAGTTTTGACCGCGCCAAGGTGACGATCTATTCGGTCGCAACAACTATGGTTCCAAAGCAGTCGAGCATGTATCCTTTCCTTTTGAAGAAAACCAACAAGAACGTTGTCCGCTCCTATGCCGTCACCAATGCCGTTGTCGTGCACCAGTGGGTGAAGATGCTCGACGCCATGGAGGTTGCACCCAAGATGGGAGCGGTTGACTGTCCGGCAATCGGGCCAAGCACAACCGTTGGGGTGGTGGTCTTTAGCTCGTCGGATAGCCCAGGGGAAAAGACGGTTACTGTGCCAGTAAATTGTCAGGGACTACCTGGAATCGGTTCTGTGGTCCTGTGGGATCCGACATCGAAGTTCTGGCGCATTATTACGAGCTATCCTCAGGTTCCTTAGGCTGCACCGGGTACCTTGTTCCAGTTAGGACCCGTCTGGTATCAGATGAGACTAGGGAATCCTCGGGTGATCGTGCTGGTCGCACTGAGGCAACAACGATTGCGGTTTCTTTGTAACTTGTAGAAATGCATCGGCATCCAGCGGAGTCTTGACGAAAACGCTCCTTGGCGATTACCAGCCATGCAGAGTCTGTATTGGAGTATGTGCCAGGTCCTCCATTTGCCTGGGCTAGGTGCATGACCTTTGAATTGGTAGTCTCGGCATGGCGTATTTGGGTTACTTGGTGGACTTCGAGCAATGCGACCGTGGTCGAAAGAGTACGGGATTGCGAGCTTCAATACCCCTTGGCTTGTCTGGGCCAATGACTCAGAGACTGGCGGTATCTTAGCGCGGGCACTTAGCTTCTTTGGAGGTGCTGATGCGAGGTTAGTTGATGCTGCCCCGCCAGTTCGACTCGTCGGTGCGCTGGGATTCGAACTTTCGCATCCGCCACAGATCT
>SCQM01000104.1 GCA_004298555.1 Actinomycetota bacterium
GACCAATTATCTGAGATCCGCTGATGAACACGTCGATATGAAGCCAAAGACTCTATCGTCACGGCTGAAAGCATACCAAAATTACGGGTGCCGCGACACTTGAGACGCCAGGTTGCCTCGGCTTATATTGGTTCAGAATGCAGCTAGCCCCAAGACGAATTGCACAAGCCGGGCCATAGGCTCGAAGGCCAGCAGCCGCTTGGTGACTGGTTAGATGCACAGCCGTATCGGTGTCACAGCCCCGTGTTAGTGTTCAATCATTGACATAGAAGCAGCCCCGGAGTGCTGGAACACCCCGAGGCCAAGCAAGACCTACGAAGGAGGTCTCACCGTGGAACAGCTTATGGCTGAATATCTGTCATTGCCGCTACCGTGTGGACGAGTGGGCGTTTCAAGCAATGAGGTTGCGACTTTTCTTTTAAGAGCCGGATGGAACTTCGTTCTCCAGTAAGTCATAAAAAGCAGATTTCTTCAGAGCAAACCACCGTTTAGTCAAGTCAAATGACACCAAGCTCTGTTAATTGGGCATTTCCCGCGCAGTGTGATCCGCATTGGCAAATTCTCGCAGCCAGCCTTGCCAATAGAGAATTGCAATCAGCCGGTATTTCATAGCGCTAATTCGTCAACGCTGAGCATGGTTTGCAAGAGCTTCTTGCAAGAACAGACAGCAGCTTGGTTTTGAACACGGGGCGGGGAGTAAGCCACTCAAGTGCTCATGTTTAGCGGGACTGAAGAAAGTCCTAAACAACCATTTCAACGGAAATAGATAATCGCAAAGGAGAATCAGATGCATTACTCGCGACCAAGATATTACCGCAGCTACCCCCATGGGAACAGAGCCTACGCTGTGCGCTACCCGAGACGGAGGCCTTGGCCGGCAAGGTCCTATCAGCCTTTCGAGTGGGGTGGGCAGCCAAGGTGTTGGTTTCGGAATTCGTACAGGTTTTATACACGTGATCGTTGGAGGAGGTTGTGGTAAAAGCCCTCTAGTTGATCGTCCCCGGTACGGACTGCATGGACACGGCTTAGCCTGGTGGGGTTGCTTTTGCGGGCCAGATCGCAACGGCCTGCCCTTAGAAGCAATTTGGGATCATGTTTCCAAGAGCCGTTGCTCGCTCGAGCCATCCAGGCTGCGTGTGGTATCGGGGGGCCTGTTCCGTCGAATCCCTTAGATGTGCCAGCCATAATTAGAGCAGATTGCTGGGCAAGTGGCAGTTCGCGATGAGCGATATTGCAGATTGTTAGACTAGTCTGGTAAACTAGTCGATAGTTGTTAGCGTGCTATCTTATATTTCGTCAGGAGCAGGCAATGGTACGGGTAATAGGCGCATATGAGGCCAAAACCAGACTCTCTGAGTTACTAAGGGAAGTAAAGGCTGGAAGGAGTTTTACTATCACAAACAAAGGGGAAGTTATCGCCGATCTTGTGCCGAGTCTTTCGATCAAAGCTCAAGGCAAGCTTGAGGCTGTCGAAAAGATGAAGAGGTTCGTCGCGACGTCCAAGCCCGTGGCGGTGGATATTAAAGCTCTTGTGGAAGAAGGCAGATCTTGAGTTTCGTTCTGGACAATTCGGTCGCTATGAGATGGTTTTTCGGAGACGGAAGTCAAAAAGATCTTGAATATTCATTGGCGGTGTTGAGTCAGATTACAGTTTCACGCGTACTCGTCCCTTGTGCGTGGAGTTTGGAGGTTGCAAACGTGATCGCATGTGCCGAGACAAGAGGGCTGGTGGCTGAGGCGAGGAGTGCAGAATTTATCCAGCTGCTTTCAGAGATGGACTTTATAGAAGACGGCATCGAGTCACCGCTTGTGTTCGCGAACGTCCTCTCTGTCGCTCGAAGGTATGGACTTTCGGCCTACGGCGCCAGCTATTTAGAGCTTGCCATGAGGGAAGGGGCGGAATTAGCCACATTGGATGCGGAGCTGACTAGGGCAGCGAGCCAGGCTGGAGTGACCCGGTTCCAGCCGCAAGTGAATTAGCTTTGGAACGAATGAAGTGCAACGTAGATATGGACGGACGATTGATCCTAATCCCATGAACTTGAGAGTTCTTATTTTTCCATAACCAGTGCACAGGGAGATATCCTCAACCAACTGGCCAAGTACCAGACAGAGTCGCCTCGCGAGGTAAGGCAAACACACCGAGACAGAGCAGTTCGTGAAAACTCTCCCAAACTTTGCGTGCAATATCTGGTTTCGGCCTGAAACGGCAGCAGTTTTTCGTTATATTTCCTATTAGAAATGCCTTTGCGACCCGATAACTCATGGGCCCATGCCCCGAAACACTCTGCGCCTTCCCGACGCAATGGGTTTAAAAGAGGCGCCGCAGCTGTGTTGGCACTTGCGGTCTTGATTGCAATTGTTTGGGTTGCCGCCTTCCGCGGCGGTAACAAGACGAGCGCGCAGACTTCGGGTTCCAATGGCTCTTCTGCCTCGGCCGGATCGAGTTCAAGCCGATCCAAAGGTTCGACCGCAACTTCGGCAAATGGCGCCTCCTTCAATGTGAAGTCATGGATGGCCTCGCTTGAGGCGAAGGTTAAAGGGAAGTCAGGCAACCTCCAGCCAGGCTCCGACCCATCCGCACTGCCTGGGCCGATCCTGATAGCCGATGAGGGCAACTCGAGGCTGCTGCTGGTGGATCCCAAGGGGAGGATCCTTTGGCAGTTCCCTTCTCCAGGCGATCTCTCTCCGGGCCAGACATTTGTCGAGCCCGATGATGCCTTCTTTGGACCAACGGGCGCGGACATAATGGCCACCCAAGAGTCCCAGTTCGTGATCACGGAGATTTCCATCCAAAGCGGCCACATCGTCTACCGGTATGGCCATCCCGGAACCAGCGGATCTGCTGCAGGCTATCTGAACAACCCCGACGACGCGATGGTGCTGCCTAACGGCAACATATTTACTGCTGACATCAAGAACTGCCGACTGCTGTACCTTTCGCCTTCGTCGCCTACGCCGGTGCATATCTACGGAGAGACAACTTCTGCTTGCTATCACGAGCCTCCGGCGCGTTTTGGCAGTCCGAACGGAGTATTTCCCATGGCAAATGGTGACTGGCTCGTGACCGAGATCAATGGCGACTGGGTCGATGAGATGACTCCGGCCGGTCAGATCAAGTTCTCCACTCACCCACCGGGGATCACCTATCCTTCGGACAGCAATGAAGTCTCTCCCGGGGTCTTTTTGACAGCAGCATATACCAGCCCGGGTGTCATAGAGGAGTTCAACCAGACAGGCAGCCTCCTGTGGAGATTTGACCCATCGGGATCACAAACTCTTAACCACCCCTCGATTGCCATTCCGCTTCCCAACGGCAATGTGCTCGCCACCGATGACCGCAACGACAGAGTCATAGTCATCGACAAGAAGACCAACAAGATCATCTGGCAGTACGGCTACACCGGTGTGTCGGGGACAAAGCCGGGATATATCGACGAGCCTGACGGAGTCGACCTCGCGCCGCCTTACTCGCTGCTTGTGGCGCAAGCGTCAACGATGGGCATTCCACCATTCAAGCCATCCAGCTCACCGACCACAGCCAACGGAGGCTAGCGGCCCCGCTGGCAACGATCTCCACGATTCCGGGGCCGTCTGCTAACCGCAGCCATTCTTCCAGAGGTGCCGTCGGTGGAGTGCGGCGCTGGGCTGGTCAGCGTGCTTGCCGCCGATGCTTTGTTCTACTTTGATTTGTCATGCAGAGGCCACCTTCGCGCATCTTGCGAAGGATGCTCAGCTTTCTGGTTTTTACGGCCTGCTCACAAAGCATTACCTCAAGTCAGGTATTTGCCACTGAAAGTGCATTTTCTCGCACTCCTGGATGTGGTTGTGATCCTCAGATCATCTGGAGCAGATAAAAAATTTGCATTTCTCTCATATATCGATTATCCATGTACCTATGGAATATGAGATGGTGGGTCCTATGAGGGCCGACATTTATGAGCAGCTGGCCCGAATTGGGAAGATTGTCGGTCATCCGAAAAGGATAGAGCTCCTGGAAATCCTCTGTCAGAGTGAGCGGCCGGTTGATTCTTTGGCGGCAGCTACAGGCCTGCAACTCACCACGGTGTCGGCTCATCTGCAAGTTATGCGACAGGCTCGATTAGTGGAGACCAGGAGAGAGGGTACACGCATTTATTACCGGGCAGCTGGAGCCGAGGTATGCCAGTTCGTCAAGGCTCTTAGCGACCTGGCCCGGGCCCGCTTGGCAGAGGTGGACCAGATTCTGAGGGAGATTGAGACGGGCGGCCATAGTGCTGAGCAGGTATCACGCGAAGAGCTGATTGCGCGTGTACGCCGGGGAGACGCCGTCGTGATTGATGTGCGGCCCAGCGAGGAGTACCAGGCTGGACACATTCCGGGAGCGCTGTCGCTTCCACTGGAGCATCTTGAGGCCAAGCTGGATGAGATTGGGCCCAATGTGGAAGTGGTGGCGTACTGCCGTGGGCCGCTATGTCTTTTAGCACCTCAAGCAGTTGCAATAATGCGCCGCCGGGGAATGAATGCTCAGCGTCTCGAGGAAGGGATGCCGGAGTGGCGCCAGGCAGGCCTGCCCGTCGCTGTCGGAACCGAACCAGGATCTATATAAACGCATTCCGGCAGTCAGCCGGAAGCTCTGACAAGCAAAAAAGGATAACAACACTGTGAAAATTCTCGTTATTTTGAATGATCCGCCTTATGGCACTGAACGGTCTTACAACGGCTTGCGGCTGGCAGGCGCTCTGGCAAGGCGCGAGGGTGTGGAGGTGCGTGTGTTTCTCTTCGGCGATTCAGTGGGGTGTGCTGTTGCAAATCAAAAAGTTCCAGATGGCTACTACCACCTGGACCGCATGACGACATCGGTTCTGCGTCATGGAGGCATGATCGGTCTCTGCGGAACCTGCATGGATGCAAGGGGAATTACTGAAGAAGTGTTGGTTGACGGTGCGCGGAGGTCGACTCTCGAAGAGTCAGCCGATTGGACTTTATGGGCTGACAAGGTAATTAGTTACTAAAAAGTATTTCAGAATTCCTGCTGCCAACGGTTACTGGCAGGAATCGCTAGAAAAAGAGAGGGGCAGCGAGAAGGCTATGACTGTTCGAATAGTGGTTGTCGGTGGTTCTTTCGGAGGACTTGCCAGTGCATATGAGCTGCGGAAACATCTCGAGATTGACAAATGCGAGATCACGCTGATATCGAAAGATCAGCGCTTCACTTTTATTCCATCGCTGCCTTGGCTGGCCTTGGGGTCTAAGACTCTCGAGCAAATATCATTTGACCTAGCCCCTGCACTAGCAAGTCGCGAAATCGCTTTTGCCAACGAGACGGCGCTGGCCATCGATCCCGAAAGTCAAATTGTAACCACGGACCAAAAAGAGCATCCGTATGATTACCTTATGATAGCGACCGGCCATCGAAGTGCCAATGAGGCAGTTTCGGGTCTGGGCCCTTTCAGCGGACCCGGGCACTCGCTTATGTCGCCATCCGAGGCATCGGAGCTGCGCGGTGCATTGGCTCGATTTCTTGAATCCCCTGG
>SCQM01000105.1 GCA_004298555.1 Actinomycetota bacterium
GAAGCTCTTCCACGACGCGGTCGAGCAAGTCGCCGGTCATCCGTCCATGCAGAGCAGAAATATTGATAGGCTCGCCAAACCCAAAACGCATGAACTCCCATGCATCATTATCCCTGGAGGATCCATCGGCCTTGTTGGCTGCCGTAATCACCGGGATCGACAATCTTCTCAGCATATCCGCAACTGAGAGATCCTCATCTGTGATGCCAACTGTCACGTCAGCCATGAAAATAATCAAATCGGCTTGCTTGGCAGCTGCTTCCGCCTGTTCAGAGATCTTATTCTCCAAGGTCCCGCCCGATGCCAGCCAGCCGCCCGTATCGATTATTTCGAAGTCATATCCCCGCCAATTTGCGATCAATGTTTTGTGGTCCCGTGTAACTCCTGGCTTGGCGTCAACAATGGCAACTTGCTTGCCGACTATACGGTTGATTAACGTCGACTTACCGACGTTGGGACGCCCAATAATGGCCACTTTGCCAATGGGTCGCTGGTTCGATACGTATTTGTTGATTCTTTGGGTGGCCACTGGATTCCTTCGAGAAGCTGCGCAGACTCACACCTAGCACAAGATACAAGCCTACCTGGGAAGAAAGGATAAGGTACTGATCATCTCAGCATGAGAGCCCTGGCTAATGAATCGCCGTCGGTTTTCACGATCTCAACTGGTCGTGGAAGATCAAACGGAGTTAGACCATCCAAAAATCGTCCCTCGGAGAGACAGACGTCGGGTAAGAGATACCTGTGGTCTTCTGGTTCATTGGCCAGGACAGTTTTGAGATCCTCGCCAACCATCAGTCCTGCGACCGAGACGTTTCCACCGAAAAAGCTATTTTCCACGACAACGAATCTGATATCGTTCCTTGAATGGCTGGTGATCAGCGGATCGAGTACCCTGCGGCCATATGATCCCGTCAGGATTGCCACGGGACGACTCCTCTTGCTATTTATAAGCTGGACTGCTTGGCTACCAGGCATCCTTGCGGAGCGGTAACCTGAGGCTGGGGCACCGTCGACCGAAGCAAAGAATCCCGGCTTCACTCCAAAAGCTCTATCCTTGTCGCCGTTGAATGCAGCCTCGAAGGCTCTGGCCATTCCAATTCCATTTTCGTGTTGTGGAAAGCCTTCATAGAACTCAATCGGGGGGAAATCCGCTTCGGCGAGCAGGTAGTACTCGTCTGATGCGTATATCATCCGCCGGCCCAGAAGGTTGAGGAAGATTTCCTGGAATTTGTCTACCAGCTGGACAATTCTCCTAGCCTCTTCGCGGGTGTGGGAACGCATGTTCGGTTCTGTCGAAAACTTTGATATACCAAGCGGAACTGCAGCGACGCTTGCAAGTGATGGATATTCCTCCAATATGCCAATCAGGGTTTCTTCGAATTGCAGATCGTCGTTTATCCCTGGACAAACGACGATCTGGCCATGCACCTCTATCCCCGCCCGGAGAATCTCTTTGAGCCAGCGCAGCGAGGTTGCTCCCCGTTTGTTGCGCAAAAGCTTGGCTCTAAGTGCAGGATCCGTCGTATGGATAGATACAAATAAGGGCGACAACCTTTCGGTAACTACTCGTTCCAGATCAGCCTCGGTAAAACGGGTTAGAGTCGTAAAGTTCCCGTAGAGAAATGAAAGCCTATAGTCGTCGTCCTTCATATACAGACTTTTGCGCATTCCCTTTGGAAGTTGATATATGAAGCAGAACTCGCAATGATTGTCACAGGTTCGAACTTGGTCAAAGAGCGCTGATTCTATCTCTGCTCCAAGGGGCTCTCCAGCCAGCTTTTCGATGGTCACGATTTGGTGCAGTCCTCCCCGGTCTATTTCGATTTCCAGCTCCGGCTCATCAACCAGCAGCTGGTACTCGATGACATCTCTTGGGCGCCTCCCATTGATGGAAACGAATTCGTCTCCCTGGAAAATATGAGCCTTTTCAGCTGGTGATCCTTCGCTGACGGAGAGCACGCGAGGCAAGGACATAGATTCCATAGTATTGCCGGCGCACTAATCTTGTACTTGTGAATGTGCAAAAGGTACTGCTAGCTAGACCGCGTGGTTTTTGCGCCGGCGTGGAAATGGCGATCAAATCTCTCATCTGGATGGTTCGGGTCTTTGATCCGCCTGTCTATTGTTACCACGAAATCGTTCACAATAAGATAATTGTCGATCGCTTTAAAAGCCTGGGAGTTGTATTTGTCAGTGACATATCGGAGGTTCCCCCGGGTTCTCCAGTAATGCTTTCCGCGCATGGCTCCGCGCCAAAACTGGTCGAAAGAGCACATGAAGTCAGCGGAATCAGCATAAATGCTGTCTGCCCACTAGTAACTAAAGTGCATCATGAAGTCAAAGTGCGCTCGAGAAACGGATATTCGATTATCTATGTCGGACACAAAGAACACGATGAGGCAATTGGCACCGTGGCAATAGCACCCGAATCCGTAACCGTGATTGAAAGCGAAGAAGACCTGAAGTCAATCCCTGATGACCTGGAAAAGGTGGCACTGATAAATCAGACCACTTTGTCGCTGGATGACTGGGCAGGGATACGAGAATCCGCCCTGAAGAAATTTCCCAGTGTCTGGATGGCCAACCGGTCAGATCTTTGCTTCGCTACTACAAACCGCCAACTGGCGATTAGGGAAATTTCCAGGTTGGCAAACACTGTAATCGTCATCGGATCTTCAAATTCTTCAAATACAGTAGCCCTGGAGAAGACCGCCAGGCGATACGGCGCTGAAAAGGTCTTCAGAATCAACAGCCCCGATGAGCTGCCAGACGATATCGAAGGAGTCGTGGGAATAACTGCCGGAGCCTCTGCCCCGGAAGATCTGGTACAGTCCGTAGTTGCCCGGCTTAGTCCAAGTGACGGAACAGAGGAGATCAACGTTACTGACGAAGACGAGTATTTTCCGCCGCCGCCCGAACTGCGCGATCTTCTCCGCTCTGTTTCGGATGCACTATCGCTGGCATTGCTTGCTCCCGGTGCATCGAACTCGCCCTTAGACAGCGATCGAATTAGATCGGCATCCGAATCGCTCGATGTACTGATCCGTGACAGGATAGCTGGGTCAATGCAATGACTGGATGCCAATGCCATCAGCTGGTTCGCGCAAATGCGGCTTCATTGAAGAGTCTTTTGATTACAGCTCTAGCTGGAAACACTGGACGGCGCTTTCAGGATTCATTGAGTCCTAGCATCGACTGGGCCTGATCGAAGAGCGTCTGCAATGAAGATTTGAGTTCGCTGGACAGCTTTCTCAATGAAGTACGCGACACTCTAGCTCCTGTGCCATTCAAATCAGGATATATTGGGTCGCCAACGAGAACAACCACCCTGGTGAAACGTGGAAACCTCTTTGATTTGCCCCAGGCTCTCTCCGAGCCGCCGATACCCACCGGAACGATGGGAGTCCTTCCCTTAACGGCAATGTAGGCTGCTCCCTCGAACAGTCCCTCCACTACGGGACCACTTTTTCTAGTTCCTTCGGGAAACAGAACTAGCGGTTCGCCGCCAGCGAGCACCAAATTGCAGCGCCTCATTGCCTCGCGATCGGCAATCCCCCTGTGGACTGGGAAACCTCCGAGAGCACTCAGGATCGCGCCTGTCAATTTGAATTTCCATACTCCATCCTTGCCCATGTACCGTAGGCGGCGCTTCGTTATTGAGGCCACCAGAAGGGTGTCAAGGTTCGAGCGATGGACGGGCGCCAGTATGAACGGACCAGGCGGCAACTTTTCGGCCCCAACCACCTTAACCCTCCAGGCTGCCCGATTGACGAAGTTTACTATGGTTCTGGCGAATCCATATGCGTACAGCTCCCAGGCAGCTGGTGGTTTGACACTGAAGACAGCGGCATTTATTTCTGAGTCCATTAGCTATACAACCTATTCCTTGTGGCTATGAATTGCGCTTTTCCACAGTCCTGCAACAATGTCTTCCACCTCTGATATTGAGATCCTTGTGGTATCTATCACTACTGCGTCTGCCACTTTGCGTATGGGAGCGCTCGTCCTTGACATGTCCCGCGCGTCTCTTTCGATGACATTGGCTGCCGCAGTTTCATTCCGCCTCGAGGCTCTCACGTGCGGATCTGCTTCAAGATAAACTTTTACTAATGCGTCAGGAAAAACGACAGACGTAGTGTCTCGCCCTTCAACCACACTTTTACCATGATCTGACACCCATTGTTGCTGCCAGAGAAGGAGTTTTTGCCGCAGTTGCGGGTGGACTGCGATCTTCGAAGCGGCATCTGAGACTGACTCGTCTCGGATTTTTTTGGTCACGTCAACGCCATTCACCAGGCACTTGCCGGCTTCGTAAGAGATGGAAACATTCTGGGTTGCTTTTAAGACTTCGGTCTCGCTGTCAAGCTCGGCATTTGAGTTCAATGCAACCCAGGCCATCATGCGGAAACTTGCGCCGGTGTCCAAGTGGCTAAGTCCAAGCCGTTCTGCCAAAGCCTTCGCGATTGTTGACTTTCCGGTACCGGCCAAGCCATCGATAGCTATCAGGTCCACTGTCTTCTCCAAAGCTTCAATATGATCATTTCCGGTACTTTCCGATGGCCTATTCATGGAATTCACAGTGAAATCACAGTCACCGCCAGACAGGAACTTATCTGCCAATGCTTTAATGTATATATGGCCACAACTAGGTTTCCAAAAGATAGAGGACTTTCAGCGAGAATGGGATTTACCATTTTCCTTATCGGCCTTCTTTACGTAGTATTCATTTCATTGCTTATTGCTGTCGGTGTCCAGTCAATAACAGTAATAATCATTGCCGCCGCTCTTCTCTTTTCTCAATATTATTTTTCAGACAAGATCGCACTGTACTCGATGGGAGCAAGAATTGTCTCCAGAGAGCAGGCGCCGGAGCTTCACGCGATAGTCGACCGCTTAGTCGCTATGGCTGATATGCCTAAACCTCAGGTGGCAATTGCGGATATCGACATCCCGAACGCGTTTGCCACAGGACGGTCCCCCAAAGCAGCAGTGGTTTGTGCAACCACAGGCCTCATGCGAAGACTTAATACGGAAGAAATCGAGGCAGTGCTTGCCCATGAGCTATCACATGTCGCCCACAAGGATGTAGCGGTAATGACGATTGCTAGCTTCATAGGAATGCTCGCCGGGTTCTTGACCCGGATAGCTTTGTGGTCCGGAATGTTTATGGGTGGTGGCAATTCAAGGGGCAACAACAATTCGGGCAATAATGCCGCCATGATCGAGCTTGCTATTGTATTGATTTCCGCAATTATCTACGCCATTTCGTTCCTGCTTACCAGGGCGCTATCAAGATATCGCGAACTGTCCGCTGACCGTTCGGGGGCGATATTAATTGGCAGGCCATCACTGCTAGCGTCGGCACTGGTAAAAGTGAGCGGGGAAATAGCCAGAATTCCGACCCGGGATTTGCGCTCTGCTTCTGCCTTTAACGCATTTTACTTTGCGCCCGCGCTCACGCAGGGAGTTTCGCTTGGGAATCTGGTCTCGACGCACCCCACTCTCGAAAGGCGTCTTGAGCAGTTGTCTAAGCTCGAAGAGCAAATGAACCGACCGAGCTAGTATCGTCAGATGAAGATTTTTGACACAATCCTCGGCAGGAATCAGCCTGCAAAATCAAATTTGGATAATTTGTTCTCGTTGCCTGGTGCGGCAATTACTCTTTCAGTTTCAGGAAATCTGGTCAGCACCGGGAAAGCTGGAGTTTGCTTCAAACCAGCTTCAGGCGCGTCATTCGAAAATGCCATTGCCGAATTCCAGACAGTCATCGAGACGATGGGCTCCACCGAGCCTGCACCAAGTGCTGTCGACTCATACGGCTACGAATGGATCACGCTCGTAGACGATGACTTTGGGACACTCGTGACCAAAACCCATGTGTTGAACTCATCCATAAACGACGCCGGATTTGGCTCCCAGCTCCTTTGCTCGGTATTTCCATTCAGGGAGACCGAGACGGGTGAGATCGTCTATTTCGTCTATCTTTTCAAGCGCGGATCCTTTTATCCATTCGTTCCCATTGGTAATGAAAAGCGCAACAGCGAACGGGAGATGGCAGTAAAGGCATTGATCGATAAGGAAATACCCGTGGAGCCGGATCTCTCCCACTGGTTCCCACTCTGGGAAATACCTCTTAAGTAGCCATCTACGCATTCTCTGCTGCCAGCCAGCTGCAGTGACTTAGCTTTTTGTAAGTCTCTCGAAATCCGCAAGAAATTCCGGGTAGGAAGAATCCACAGTGTCGAAACCGGTGATAATGGTAGTGCCGCTGACTGCAGCCGCAAGTACGGAACACGCCATCGCTATCCTGTGGTCCATGTGGGCGAAAACATTTCCGGAATGCATGCAGGAACCACCCGTCACAGCCATGCCGTCAGGAAACTCCTCTACCTCAACTCCAAATGACCTAAGTGCGCTAGACATCACAGAAATCCGGTCCGATTCTTTGACTCTCAGTTCGGACGCTCCGGTAATTGTGGTAACTCCCTCTGCAAAGGATGCTGCGACGCAAAGGATGGGAATCTCATCTATTAGCCCGGCAATCTCCTCGGCCGCAATCGTGGTCGACCTAAGCTGCGATGATTTGGCGGTTACATCGCCGCTATTTTTTGATGTGTTGGCCACAGTGATATCTGCACCCATCCTGACCAAGACTGAAATGAAATCAGATCGTAGCTCGCCAAGGTAGATGTTGCGCACAGTGACCTGCGAATCTCTAGAAATAAGAGCTGCAACAATCCAAAAGGCAGACTGTGATGGATCACCAGGGACAACGTAATCCATAGGTTTGAGACTGCTCCGCTGAATGCTTATTTCCTTGCGATCGGGAAGGCGTACAATTTCCAGCTTTGCTCCGGCTTCCGCCAGCATCTCCTCGCTGTGACTTCTTGTCGGCATTGTCTCAATCACTGTGGTCGTCCCTGAGGCGCCAAGCCCTGCCAAGAGTATCGACGATTTTACCTGCGCAGAGGCGACAGGCAAGGAGTACCTTATTCCATGGAGTCCGTAGCTGCGCAGCGTGAAAGGAGCAGTCTCACCGTTGTCGGCAGCATCAATTGTTGCGCCCATTTGCCTAAGCGGATTGAATATCCTCTTCATTGGCCTTTTGTTTACAGATTCATCGCCGGAAAAGGTGTATGTCCCTCCAAGTCCGGCCACCATGCCTGCCCCAAGCCGTATCAGCGTCCCTGAATTCCCGACATCGAGCACCGAATTCGGAGGGCTTAAGCGGTCGGGGCCACCTTCGATAGCCAAAAGATCTCCAAGACTGCGTACTTCTGCGCCCAATTGAGCAATCACTGCCCTGGTTGCCATCACATCCCTGCCGGTGGACAGGCCTTTGACCGTAGATGTTCCCGAGGAAAGCGCCGAGATCAAAAGAGCTCGGTGCGAGATCGATTTATCACCCGGGACGCTCAGTTCGCCGTTGAAACTTCGTTTTCCGGAAATCGATACCTCGGAGTGCATTTCAGCGGCAGGCATCTATTCTCCAGGTCCCCGGCGGCAAGATACGGAGCGAGTCATTCTGGAAGATCATCTCTCAGGCCTTTGGCGTCGCGAAGATATACATGACGCATTTGGGATCTTTCCCGGGAGCTCTCAAGGTGCATTAGAACGCGAATGCACAAAGGCGTCGAGTTAATAATGTCGAGTTCTCTTGCACACATCAAAGGCACATCCCCAAGACCCATTTCGCGTGCAGCTGCAGCGGGAAAAGCTGAGTGCAAGTCGCTCGTGGACGTGAAAATGATACTGATGAGGTCCTCTTTATCGATGCCGTTCCTTTCGAGAAGCTGAAGAAGTAATTCTTTGGTATATTTCGACACTTCCTCGACCGTGTCAAAATCAACTGTGGTTGCACCTCGTAACGCTCGTATAGCCATTCCGCTCAGCTTAACTTCCTTGTGGCGTGATCGATGCCTTGCCGGGAAGGGTTCTTGTGAGGTCACTATGCAGCGCGGCGATCTCCTCGACTTTAAGGAGTCTCCACTCCCCTTGCTTTAGCTTCCCATCACGGATAGGTCCTATTCGCGTGCGGGCCAGACGGACCACTTTGTATCCGAGCACATCGCACATGCGTCTGACTTGCCTGTTGCGCCCTTCGTGGATAGTGACGCGTATCAGCGTTTCAGACAGCTTGGTAGCTTTGGCAGGGGCGGTGCGGCCATCTTCCAGCATCACGCCGTGGCGCAAATGCGTCACAGCCTTCTCGGATATGCTCCTGTCTAGCTGTACAAGATATTCCTTTTCCACCCCGTGCGAAGGATGAGTCACCAAATTGGTCAGGTCACCGTCGTTTGTGAGGATTATGAGTCCTTCACTATCGATATCAAGGCGGCCTACCGGGAAGATCCTCGTAGTACTCGGTACCAGATCCAGTACCGTTGGGCGGCCCTGCGGATCACTGACCGAGCTAACAAACCCAGGCGGCTTGTTCAAGATTATGTATACGAGATCAGGTCTCACACCTACGACTTGACCGTCCACCTTCACCAAATCGATATTTACGTTGACTCGTGTTCCCACCTGAGCGACTTGTCCGTTGACCTCCACGCGGCCGCGCGCGATCATGACCTCACAGCTCCGCCGGGAGCCGTAACCAATCCTGGCGAGGACTTTCTGCAGCTTCTCAGTCGCGTACAATCCTTCGGAGGGACTGGAAGCGGATTCACCCATCTAATTCTCTCCGTGAAAAATATCGTTTGAAGCGCGCTGCATCGGACCGGGAGCAGCACAGCCCGCCTGAGCTAGGTCTCTCATTAGTATGTGCCATCAAAAAGCGAGGTCTCAAGGGCCTCTGCAAATTCCGGCCCAGGAACAAATCCCTCGACTCTTGGCAGATCCGCCAACGAAAAGATGCCGAGTTTTTCTAGAAACATCGGTGTGGTTGAATAGTACAGTGGAGTTCCAGGAACTGGATTTCGTGCATCGGGCTCTATATAGCCGCGACTTTCAAGCATTCTTATCACATAGTCTGAGTTCACTCCCCTAATGGCAGCGATCTGCGCCCTGGAAATCGGCTGGCGGTATGCGATGATAGCCAAGGTCTCCAGTGCTGCACCTGACAGCCGTGGAGGCGACTGGCTTATGGCGATCTTCTCCATGACATGTGCCAGCTCCGGCAGGACGGCATATCGGTAACCCTCGGCCACCTTCTGAATATAAAAGCCGCGGTCGCTTTGCAGATAAAATTCAGCAAGTTCCTCCAAGAGCTGCTCTGCTTTGGGGCCTGAGATGTCAAGGATATCAGAAATTTGTTCAAGAGAGACGGGCTCGGCACTCACCATCAAAACTGCCTCTAACTCTCTCGACCCGGGCATGAAGTTAAAAGAATTCAAGGATGCTTCCTTACTATCCATAACAGACGGACACACTCTAACCTACACCCCGCAATGTGCGATGAGGAGTTTCTCTGTTGCCCTGCGCAAAATCTTGCCGTTGCCAAATTACGCCTCACCCAGATGGAAACCCGAATTCTCAAGAAATTCGTCTAGCTCAAAGGAGGAAAAGTCTTCAGAGATCCATTCGATTGCAATTTCTCCTAGGGAGCTGCGCTGTTCGATGAGAATCCGCGACTGCCTGTACAGTTCAAGTACTGCCAGGAATGCCACTACCACTTCGAACTTGGTTGAGTTCTGATCCATAAGCTCATCAAATGTGCATTTTCTGATTTGCAGCAGTTTAACCACCACGCTTCTAGCAGCTTGCGAGATCGATACTGGATGAACGGGAAGGTGCGAGGTATCGACCTCTTCCTCAGGCTCTGCCGAGATGAAGCGTCTGAGGCTGTTGGCAAGGCGCTGGGGAGTGACCCCTGGCAGAAGATCCGGCATCATTGAGGAATACGGCTCTTCCAGAGAGCCGATATGGGGATAAATCTTCGCTCCCTGTTCAAATAGGGCTGTCAATGCTGACGAAACATCCCTGTAGGTCTTGACCTCTAGGAGCCGTGCAATCAGCAGGTCACGCTCCTCAAAAAATGCGAATTCCTCGTCAAGCCCGCTGGAATCATGATCCGGAAGTAGCCTTCGGCATTTGAGCTCGAGGAGGGTCGAAGCTACGACAAGAAATTCGGTGGCGATTTCGAGATCTAGAAGTTGCATCTTTTCGAGTTCCGCCAGGTAATCATCGACCAAATTTGAAATCGAAAGTTGCCATAGGTCGACTTTCTGAGCGGATATCAAGGACAACAACAGGCCGATAGGGCCCTTGTATGCCTCAGTTTCAATTTCAAATGACAAGCCAAACCTCACAAAACAGCCGACTAGGCAATTACGAGTGCTCCGATGCTCTTGGGAGCAGAAAACCGCTTCATTCCTGGAAATGATATCTTGATTCCCGGTGCCTGCAGTCCCGCATCCCCATCAACCTGGGTTAAAGCCACAAAATAAAAAACTGCCCTTCTGGCGCCACCGATTCGGTAGCGCGCAAAAGGGCAGTCAAGTAAGAAAATCTCTAACGGACTTTCGCGGGTTCAATCTGCGCGTCGGGCAGATAGTCGCTGGCGGAAGTCTTGTCAACTCCATTTGACATCTTTGCTGCATTGAATATCGCGGAAAGAATGACCACAAGAACCAAATTGGCGATGACCGCATATACCGCAGCGTAGCCGAGTTCAGACTTGCCGAAGATACGCAGATCGTAGGTCGACGAAGCGAACTTTAGCGTATATGCCATGTAGGTTCCCCATGCCATGCCGACAAACCAGCCGATCAAGAGGGCCTTCTTGTGGAACCAACGGGTCCAAAGTCCCCCAATGATCGCCGGGCCGGTTTGCAGTATCCAGATTCCACCGAGAGTTTGCAGATAAATTGCATACTTGAGGGGAATGATTACCACGAAGAGCAATGCGCCCAGCTTGACTATCAGCGAGGTCACTTTTGCAACCTTCGCTTCCTGCTGAGTAGTGGCGCCGTGATTGAAGAACTCCTTGTAGACATTCCTGGAGAAAAGGTTCGCTGCAGCTATCGACATAATCGCTGCAGGCACGAGTGCTCCAATGGCAATTGCTGCGAAAGCTATTCCCACGAACCATTCGGGAAGCGTTTTCAAGAGTAGCAGCGGAACGACCTCTGAAGAGACGCTTGTCTTGATGCCAGCGGCCAGTGCCATAAATCCGAGCAGTGCAAGAAGCGCCAACGCTACAGAATACAACGGCAGCAGGGCCGAGTTCCTCTCGATCGTTCTGCCGGACTTGGAACTCAGCGTGCCGGTGATGACGTGAGGATACAGCAGAAGCGCGAATGCTGAGCCAAGTGCGAGGGTCGAAAACGCTCCATACAGTTTCGGTGTGAGAATTATATTTCCCTTCTTGGCCAGCAGTGCGGTCTGCGAGACAGAGAAGATATGAGTGAAGCCGCCCAGCTTTGCGGGAATCGCTATAACAGCGACAATGACTGTCGCGTAAATGAGTATGTCTTTGACGACGGCCGTCAGTGCAGGCGCCCTAAGTCCCGAAGTGTAGGTATAAGCAGCCAAAATCGCAAAGGCGATAAACAGCGGCAGGTCTTTAAGGACACCTGTGCTGTTGATGCCCATCGCTACGAGAACCGCCTGTATGCCGACAAGCTGTAGAGCTATGTAGGGCATCGTGGCCAATATGCCGGTGACTGCAACCGCCAGCGACATTGATCGGGAATCGAATCTAGCCTTCACAAAGTCCGACGGAGTAACAAAATTATTGGCCTTGCATACTCTCCATAGTCTGGGCATCACGATATACATAATCGGATAGAGCACAATTGTGTATGGAACCGCAAAGAAGCCGAACGCTCCAACGCCATATACCAGTGCAGGCACGGCTATGAAGGTATATGCGGTGTAAAGATCACCACCAAGCAAGAACCAAGTTACCCATGTGCCGAACCTGCGTCCGCCCAGTCCCCATTCGTCGAGGAGAGTCAGGTCCCCTCTTCTCCATCTCGCGGCCCAAAAACCAACGCCGGCCACAAAGACGAATAGGACGAGGAAGATAATAAATGCTTGCCACTTGATATGAATCACCCCCATCTTAAAGAATTAGAAATCCTCAAATTGGAATATGCTGCCTTGCTGAGTTCAAGCTGACTAGGTTACCTTTTTGGCTCTGATAGGAAATATACGATACCGCCAATAATTCCGGTGATAATGATCCAAAGAATCAGGTACCAGTAGAAATATGGCAACCCGAACAACTGTGGATCCATCTTGGAGTAGATAGGCGGGATCAAAGTGCCGATAAATGGAATTAAGAAAAGCCAGTAATATCCCTGCTTGGTCTTTTCCGTCACAGGTTCACCTCCTTATTCATCTCAAGTAAATCAATAAGGCTGACTACAGGGGCGCAACATTCCCCTCAAACAATCCATCCACATCTCTGTTGCTGGTTATTAACTAAAACTGTGCCAAATCATACCTTATCCAAAGCAGAGAAATCATAAATAACACAATTAGAATTACAAATATTCCGCGTCCTGTACTGGTAAGACTGCCGAAAGAATCCTCAAGTGCTTGCAACACGCCTGCAAATGCGAGAGCGCCATCTAGCATCTAAGGCTGTGATACGCGTACTTTCTGGAATACAGCCAAGTGGCGAATTGCATATTGGCAACTATCTTGGCGCCATTCGGGCATGGGTCCATGACCAGTATGAATTCGACTCTTTTTTTACTATCGTCGATCTGCACGCCATTACCGTTGAGCACTCTCCCGAAGAACTTCGGGACAATACACTTCAGCTCGCAATGACTCTGCTTGCCGCAGGTTTAGATCCCGAAGTCTGCACAATCTTTGCGCAGAGTCACGTCTCAGCCCACGCTGAACTATCGTGGCTGCTGGAGTGCACCGCCACATTCGGCGAGCTTTCCAGGATGACCCAATTCAAAGACAAAGGGAAGAACGATGAATCAATCCGGGCCGGATTATTCACGTATCCGGCCCTTATGGCTGCGGATATCCTTTTGTATCAGGCTGAAAGGGTCCCGGTTGGGGAAGATCAACGCCAGCACCTCGAATTGACGCGGAATGTCGCGACTCGGTTCAATACAAAATACGGAGAGACCTTTACAATACCTCAGGCTACGATCGCGCCATTGGGATCGCGCATTATGGATCTCGCACACCCGGACAAGAAGATGTCCAAATCATCACAATCCCCTGCTGGGACCCTCTTCATCCTAGACCCGCCGGAGGTGATTTCAAGGAAGGTGTCCCGAGCAGTTACCGACACCGAGAGTGTTGTGAAGTTCGATCCGGAGAATAAGCCAGGCGTTTCAAATCTTATCGAACTCTATTGCGCAGCAACTGGAGATGAGCCAAGTGAGTTGGTCTCGCGGCACAGCATGTATGGTCAGCTCAAAAAAACGGTTGCTGACGCTTTGATTGCGTTACTGGAGCCGCTGCAGCAGAGGTATGAGGAATTTGCCAAGGACCCAGGCGAAGTTAGCCTCAAAATTCGGCTAACTTCG
>SCQM01000106.1 GCA_004298555.1 Actinomycetota bacterium
GCCTGAGCGGACCGGGAAAGCAAAGCTGGCGGAAGTTACCGCGCTAGACTGCTCGGCCTGGGCGAGACATCCTCCCAGTTGGTCACACCCCATGTCAGCACCAGAAAATCGGAATCCTCCTCGCGAGTCGAGCCGTGATAGTGCCGCTCAACGGGTGGCACGCTAATCAGCTCTCCGCGGTTAAGCCGAACCTCTCCATCGGTTTCGTTGCCAATCACTCCTTCATCGGAGAGAACGTAGATCAGTTGGCCGCCCGGATGCGAATGCCAGTTTGTAACGACGCCGACTTCATAGTGACAATGAAGAACATCGGGATCTTTCGGGCTGGTGGCGGAGCGCAGCGTCTCAACAAGTGCCTCGCCGTTGTACCGGTCCTGGTTGATTTGTCTCTTTTCAGCCCGGTTAATAATTCTCATTCAATCTCCAAACCGCCGACCTGACTCTGAAATACAGGCGCCCATATCAGTACAGCCCAAGTAAAACACAGCTCCGAAATGAAACCCGCCACTTGCACCTTAGACCAAATACGCACCAAACCAAAAACTGGGCCGGCTGGTGTATTTCAGCCTCCCCAGAAATTGGCACGCCGGGGGAAAATCCATCTGATTCCGCCCCTGGGGTCATCAGCGTCGCCCAAATATCTTGGTATAAGGTGTATATGGGCATGCATCACAGTCTGGCCTGCCGCGCTTCCGTGGTTTATCCCTATGTTATAGCCGTCCGGACTATAACAGTCATCAAGGTGTTCCTTGGCCGCAAAAACCAGCTCATCAAGACCCTTCCTTACGGAAAGGGAGAGTGAAAAATAATCCCAGTTATGTTCATCCGGAATTATCAGGCAGTGCCCGTTCGAGACGGGATGCAAATCGAAGATGGAGAATCCAAAGTCATTTTCGACTATGGCCTTGGAGCGATCGCACTGGCAAAAAACACAATCCAAATCGTGATTCATATCCGCCCTCACATATCTCTCACGTACCCATTTTGGCTTAATTCCCGTCAAAATGAAATAGCAAGATTTGTTCATCAAGGCTAGGCATTGCTCTCCTCGTACAAGGGATTTGAAGCGGGCCTTCCAAGACCCAAGTTAGAATCCAGGTGTAGCTCAGCGACCATGGAGGACTCTTGGAACTGCACCGCATCGCACTTACCGAACTTGCTGAGCTTTTATCAACCAGGCAGATCTCCGCCCGGGAATGCGTGGCCTACTTCATCGAGCGCACTGAGCGCATAAATCCGGCTCTCAATTCCTTTGTAGCACTTGACCCGGATTCAGCAATCTCAAAAGCTGGAATCATCGATGACAAAAGAGCGCTCAACCATAATGTTGGCTCGCTGGCCGGAATCCCCTTTGGAGTCAAGGATCTCGAAGATGCGGAGGGGTTCGTAACCACCCGGGGATCTGTGCTGTTCGCCAATTCAGGCAAGGCTGTGCAAAACTCGCACATGGTCAGATGTTTCGTTGCCGAGGGAGCCATCCCTATTGGCAAGACGAATACTCCTGAGTTCGGATGGAAGTCCGATACCGACAATCCTGTCTTCGGGCCGACGAGAAACCCGTATGACCTGACGAGATCGCCGGGCGGCTCCTCCGGGGGCTCTGCCGCGGCGGTCGCGAGCGGCCAGGTCCCCTTTGCAACCGGGTCAGACGGCGGCGGCTCGCTGCGGATCCCTGCGAGTGCATGCGGGATCTCCGCGATGAAGACCTCGCTTGGAAGGATCCCCTCGGTATCACCGGTTCCCACCGGATGGAGCGATCTTTCGGTATCCGGGCCTCTAGCAAAGACGATAAGAGACACGGCCCTGCTGCTGGACCTTGTGGTATTTCCCGACGGAAGAGACTTCAGATCACAGAGCCGCAAGCCTGAACAATGGCACCAGGAGATATCGGTCAAACGGCCCCCGGCCAAAGCGGCGTTCTCGCCCGATCTTGGCTACGCTCCAATCGATCCGGAAGTCTCCCAAGTCGTAGGCCAGGCTGTCGCTAAGCTCGAAGAGGCCGGGGTCGAGATCACCTTCCTGGATTCGCTCTTTGCCAAGGATCCCCTTGAAGAGTTCTTCACCATGACCCACTCCTATTACGCCAAGATGCTCGAGCCAGCCATGTCCGATCCCAGATATCAGATGGTTGATCCGGGCGTTAGAGACCAGGTGGAAAAGGGCCTGAAAAACAGTGCCACCAAGTTCCTGAGAGCTTCCGACCTTTCCTTTTACATGAACCAGACACTCTATAACTTGTTCCAGGAGGTAGATGTGCTCCTGGCGCCGACCACAGCGGGCCTGCCGCCGCTTGTCGGAGGCAAGCAAATGATCGGCGGCCGCGAGGTGGAAGACTGGGTCAAGCTGACTTATCCCTTCAATATGACCCGGTCGCCCGCCGCTTCGATCTGCGCCGGGATAAGCCTCTCCGGGCTCCCAGTGGGCCTTCAGATTGTGGGACCCCACCTTGGAGACCTTCAGGTGCTTTCGGCAGCCCAATCATTCGAGCAGATCCTCGGAACCTTCCGCCCGGAAATGACCTAGCTAAGCTTGCTCAGCTCCACTTTCGCAGACGCCTTTATCACCTTGGCAACCGCTCCAAGGAGCTCGAGCTGATCGATGGTTCTGGGCTTTGTTTCGAGCAATGTCGGACTCGCCAGGACGATGCTCATTACTTTGGCTCTCGATATTGCCACGTTCAGCCTGTTGGTTGAAAACAGGAAATCAACTCCCCGGCTCGAAGATTCGCCGTCCGAAGCCGACAGCGACACGATCACGAATGGGGCTTCGCGCCCCTGAAACTTGTCCACCGTGCCGACGCTCGCGAGTCCGTCAAGAGCCGCTCTGAGCGCGTTTGTCTGGGCATTGTAGGGTGCCACCACCATTATCTGATCAGGAGTGATCTCCAAACGCTTGCCATGCTTGTCTATCCAGCTTCGCTGCAGCAAAAACTCGGCAACCTGTTTGGCGGCCTCCACCTCCTCCTGCGACCGGTAGATGTTCCCCTGGTGCTCGACTGGAATATACGCCAGGCCGTGCCTCGGCAAAGGCGAAGCGTCGAGAAGCTCAAGCTTCTCGAGATCGTTGGTAGAGGAGAGCTTTGAGTCATAGGAAATGGCTGACACCACATTGGTGAGCCGCGGGTGCATGCGGAAGGTCCTAGGCAGGAAAAGGCCGTAGTCGTCGTCGACCACGTCGCGCCCTCCAACAAGGTGTTCAAGAACCGAACATGCGGCTCCAAATGGATGGGAGCCGGTGACAGGCTGCGCCAGCTGCTGGGGATCACCGGTCAGGACGAGGTTGCGGCAGCTGGTTGACAGGGCTATGGCATTGGCGAGAGAAAACTGGCCGGCTTCGTCGACGAAGGCAAAGTCGAAGCCTTTTGACAGCTCTTGGCGGGCACCATTCCAAATCGTGGCGCCGACGGCCATGCCACCCTCAGTTTGCAGGTACGAGGCCACCTCGGCTGACTTAATATACTTGACCCCTGCCATCTTCTTGGCCTTTGCGCCATCCACGCGCAGGAGTATTTCGTTTGCTGACACCATCGGGACCATTGCCTCGATCAGATTATCTATCGCGGAATGGCTAAGCGCAGTGATAAAGACCTTGTTCCCTTTTTTCACCAGATCCGAGATCATCTTGGCGCTCAGGAACGTCTTCCCCGCTCCCGGGGGACCCTGGATCACCAGGTAAGAATGGTCGAGCCGTTCGCAAACTTTGATGGCCGTCTCAGTGATGACGTCATCGGTTTCCATCGGGCCCAGAGCCTTGACAAGTGGGGCGACCCCGAGGTAGCTCTGGCCGTTGAAACTGAACTTGGGCTTGTCTCTTGCCAGCACCTCCACGCCCACGTCTCTCAGCTCTGCCGGATTTTCAGTGTTGATCAGCCGGCTGGCAAACCTTTGTATCGCCTTGTCGATGACCTCCGTCGATACGTAATTAAATGCAACCAGGTTTTGCGGATCCCGCTCGGAGGGATATTTTGGGTTCCTCTTAATCTCGATCAGACCGCGCGCATAATCGACATGGGTTGGCGCTCCCACCGATATTTTGCCTGACCTGCTGCCGGGATCGAGGTAGCTCTCGTACTCGAGCTCAGGGTCGAGAAGCTTCTCATCAGTGAACTTGAACGATTGATGAGGATCAAAGCTGTAGGTTACACAGGCATTGCCTTTTTCGTCTTGCCTCTGGGACTTTCTTGCAAGTCCGCCTATGCAGCCCGGCTCGGACATGTAATCCGAAACATCTCTTTCCGGGGAGATCAGGTTGAAGTATCTCCACCAGATTGGCTTGTCTTCACGGACGTGAAAACTTATCAGATCGCTGCAGAGCTGATAAGTCCTCTGCCACTCTGGACTTTCGGCTGTCTGGGCCTTGGCCACGAGTGCCAGCTCCAACCTTTCAAGCTCAGCTTCGCGCTCGTTCTTCTCGCGGTCATTCATGACCTCTTCGCCGTCGCTGCGGTACGGGAACTCCGAGGTCTGCGAAACAAGCTCATGCCGCTTGCCCATGAGAAAGTCCCTCAGCATAGCGGTGGACCGCACGTCCATCTCGTTGTAGCGCTCAATTTCGTCAAGGAGCTCCTGTTCGCCGCTTCCCAACCAGGCTTCAAACGTTTCAACCGATCCCATGGCTGTGGTGACCGACTCATGACGACCTTCGTCTAGATAGAGCTTCTCAACTTTTTTCAGGGAGTATGAATCCGTGCCAAGGATCAGCGTCCCCTTGACGGCAGGATACAGATCCACCAAAAGCCCACCGCGCAGGATGGAGTCAACCTCGAAGATCTTGTAATTGCATCTCGAGGCGAGTTTGGAGATCGCGCTCCTCTCGTAAGGGGCGTAGTGGTAGACGTGGAGATCGGGATAGTTCTCCCACCGTTCGATAATGAAATCGATCAGGTCACCAAACGCTTTTCGTTCCATCTCCGGATCTGTGCCCCAGAAAGCTTTGAACTCCAGTGCCCCGTCGTTCAGGTAGGCAATTCCAAAGAGATACTCAAGCCCGTCCGGCTTGTAGAACGGATCGCCTTCGATATCGAAAAAGATATCCCCCTCGCTCGGCTTTGGCAATAACCCGAGCCCTTTGCCCGAAAGAGCCTGCGCGTAAGCGTCAGGACGGATCTCGAAATAGGGTTTTCCGGTACCGCCTTCGATAGTTTTCAGCTGGGCTTTGGCTTGGGCTATCAGCATTTCCATTACGCCTGCAGGCATGCCGTGTCCAATATCTTCCGGCTTGGCATTCGCGAGTTCAGTCAGGGACCCGATTCCAGCTTCAATCAGTTTCATCACCTGCTGCTTGGTGATATTGGCAACCCGGTACAAGGAGTCGCTTCTCTCCCAATACGACTCGCAACTGGCTGACCAGTCGCATACCACACACCGGCTGTTCGGCTTTGGATCGAGCTCGGCGAACACATCTCCAACCGGGTAAACA
The DNA here is from genome assembly GCA_004298555.1 of Actinomycetota bacterium. Lineage (GTDB taxonomy): Bacteria > Actinomycetota > Acidimicrobiia > Acidimicrobiales > Acidimicrobiaceae > SCQM01. The sequence goes on from SCQM01000106.1 coordinate 5,419, forward strand.
GTCTTTGATGCTTCCACAAAGCGGATGAACCTATCCTTTTGGAGCCGGATCTCTTCTATGTAGGCTTGCGATCTGTAGGAGACCTGCTCCCGGCCTGCAAGGTAGAGATGGACGCGTCTCGGTAAGGTGCCCTGCACGGAGGAAAGCGCGTCTGCATAGTCGAGAACCTGGAAAAGATCCTCCAAGTTGGTGCTCTTCGAGAGCTTGGAGTCGATTGGCTCATATGAATAGTCGCCAAAAGACGAGGGGTAATTCACCTTTAGCAAAAAGTCAGGACGGCTCTCATAGAGGAAACCTCCCATCTCCGTGAGAATCAGGCCCTGGTAGATCAACTTGGCGCCCTGGTTCATAGCCGCGAGAGTGGCTGCATGTGCCTTTTGGTCTCTGGCCGATATCTTTACAGCTTCCCCGTATTTTTCTTGAAGAGCATCGAGGGCCACTGCTTCACTGAGCAAACCCATCTTCGCGGCCAGCTGTTCTGAGGCAACCACGGGTATTGGCGTTGCAAGGCCTTTCGAACGCAATAGATCAAGAACTGACAGCTCTTCACAGGAAAGGAACTTCAGCAGGTCCGTGGTTGAGATTATCGTTCCAAGCTTTAAATCCGACCGCAAATCCGCTCCTCATCGACGACCAACCCAGACTACCAAGCTCCGGCCTCTCAAACATCGGATCCCTGCTGGCAGGCATTATCCCAGCAACCAAATAACCGCGATTCACATTTCTAGGCGCAAAGGCTTATGATGAGATCTGGATTAAAAAATAGAAGCAGCTCGTAGTGACAGCTCTATGGGCTTAAGTTAAGAATGCTTGGGAAAGCGTTTATTTCAAAATCTATGATCGACCACGCAAGTTCGCCAGAAATCGGCAGTTCAGAAGTAAGCAGTCCTGAGCTGGAGCAGCTGCTCTTCAGGCTGGGAAGGGCACTTCGCAAGATAACATACCCCCACTGCTCCAAGGAGGCCTCGTCGATAGACGGCGCCGGATATTGGCAACTGGCAATACTTCATGAACATGGCCCGCTGCGGCCGAGCGATTTGGCCAACATCTTGTCCCTGGACATATCAACGGTCTCCCGCCAGCTCAAGCAGCTGGAAGCCAACGGGCTGGTTACCCGTAAAGTTCACGAACAAGACGCAAGGGCATACTTGATTATCATTACGCAAACCGGTGAACGGGTGCTCGACGAGATCATCAGGCTCCGGCAACAGACAATCGACGGGGTCGTGGAGCAGTGGCCAAAAGGCGAGGTCCAAATGCTCTTGAAGCTGGTTGAAAAGCTGACATTCGGCATCGAGAAACAAGCCGTTCCGAGAGCCAAAGCCAACCCAAATTAAGTCCGGAGTCAACCGTTAAGCCTCATTTAGGCTATATCAGCTCCCCGACTGCCCTGTCAATGATTCTGGCCAGAGCGAAATCGGCGGCAGTGACCCCTCCGGCGCTATGGGTTCTCAGGATCAGCGTGACCGTACGCCAGCTTATCGATATGTCGGGATGATGGTTCATGGCTTCGCAATCGGGTGCGATGCGATCGACGAAACGCACCGCATCCAGGAAGCCGGGAAATTCGATCACACGACTCAGTGAGTCCACCGAACCCGCCCATGCCTGGTCCAGGCTTCCCAGTTCCTGATCAACTTCTTCCGCGCTAAGCAACTCTTGCATTCGACACCCAGCGGCTTTCGACATAACTCTTGCCATGGTTGTGTGCCGGTAATTGTGCAAATTGAGCCATGGCACTCTAGATGCTCTCAAGTCTAAGCCACCGTGAAGGCGAATTCACGTTCTCTGTCTTTGAGGAATGTCATGTTGA
>SCQM01000107.1 GCA_004298555.1 Actinomycetota bacterium
GGACATGTTTGGCGAACATGTGAGCTGGCGAATTCGCTCCTGGGCCTTTTGCTGCTAAGCAACCGGGGCGGGATTAGCCGGTGTGTCGAACAGCTTGCCGTTCGTGTCCACGACAAATTCCCCTTGGTCAAGGATCACAAGGTCTTCCTCCAAGAATTTGGTGAGGTAAATTTCAGATTTCTTACGATGCTGGGCGGTCAGAATCAGTAATAGGTCGCGATCGCGCTGGCTGAGGCACTCGAGAATCATTTGATGCTCGCGAATGATCTCTTCGCGGGTTGTTTCGCTTACAAGATATACAGCCCGATAAGGCTCAGTCAGCCGCCAGAGGCGTCCAACCTCTTCCTCGAAGAGGCTCATCTGTGCGAGCGCAAAAATTGCAAAATGAAATTCGCGATTGAGCCGGACTAGATTGTTGACACTGTCTTTTGATTCAACTAGGTTGCCTTGCAGATCTTTCAGGTGTTGCAGCTGGTTGGAATCCGGCCATTTCACGTTTTGCAGGACTTCGGTTTCCAACAGCTCCCTCATTCGGTATGCCTGCTGAAGCAGAGCGGCGCTAAGTCTAGTGACCACGTAGCCTCGATTTCGCTGGTATGTTACCAGTCCTTCAGCTTCGAGTCCCTGGAGCGCTTCACGTATTGGGCTTCGGCTCACGTTCAGCATTTCGGCGATTTCCGCTTGGCGGATTCGCTGTCCTGGCACTAATACTCGGCGAAGTATCAGGTCCCTCATTTGGTCGATCATCACGTTATTTGACATAGGTTCCTCGCATTGCAGGCCCTTGGGCACGATTCGGTTTCGAGATGCATGGTTGCCTTTAAAGCCATCGTTCGACTCGCCACTTATGGGATCATTTCTAATCTCGTGTAAAACAAAACCTTGGGCTCATGAAAAATATCCAGCAGCGATCCGGTCTCAAGATGTTGAATACGGACGGGCCTAATTCGGACCGCTTTCAGGCTGCCCAATCCATGCAGCCGTAATTGCATGCATTTATGTAGACAATCTTATCCTTTTAGATTCGAAAAAACGAGCTTTTCAAGATTCACTCACAATTTTTCTGCGGAACCCAGATTACATGGATCGCCAATCACTCAAGTTATTACCGCCTGGGAGTTTCATTTCACAACTAGTTTCGTTCACGCTCGAAATCATATTAGAGATCTGAAGAATGCGGGCTAATGGTGCTCATCGAACCTTCAGATGGGCTCAGTCGAGCATCAGTTCTTTTCTCTCATCCAGGATTTCCGCGGTGAGCTCCTCCTGGGTTTGGACCAGCTTTGATGGCCACCAGTTGTACTTTCCCAGTAATACGACTATAGAAGGCACGAGGAGAGTTCTCACTAAGAATGTATCCATAAGTATCCCCAAGGCGAGACCGAACCCGATCTCCTGCACTTGTGCGTTGCCTCCAGAGGAGATCCCCAGAACTAGAAATGTACCGGCTAAAACCAATCCCGCGGAAGTGACGGTCGATCCGGTAGCGCTCAGTGCTGCGGTTACCGCATCCTTGAGATTCATGTGATGGGCTTCTTCTCGGATTCTGGTCATCACAAGTATGTTGTAGTCCTCGCCTAGCGCGAGGAGGAAAAGGAACAACAGGAATGGCAGAACAAATGAAAGGCCCTTGTGGCCGAGGATATGCACGAATACCAATACGTCCAGACCAAGCGCAGCCAGATAGGAAAGCACTACCGAGACGACCAGATAGAGCGGTGCAATTGACGATCTAAGTACTATTGCGAGCAGGATACCGATAATTATCACCACGATTGGCACAATTCTGAGGAGGTCTGAATTCGATGCGGCCGAGATGTCATAGCTTGCCGGCGCTTCACCCGCAACGCCATTCGCCGATGTCCCATAGTGCTTGCCAATTTCGGCGACTTGGGCTCGAATTGCTGGCACTGCGTTCAGCGCAGATGTCGACGATGCATCACCTGCAGTGAGCGTGGTTTCGAAAATGACCGTCTTGCCATCTGCGGAAATGTACTGATACTCCGATCTGTAGGAGTTGTACAGGATCGCACTAATCGAGTTGGCTGATCCTGGCGCGGTTGGGGACTGTTCTGCAGGAAGGAGCCGGGGATCGCCAAGCTGGCTGTGGAGTTTACTTAGCTGATCCGGCGTAAGCTGGGTACCTGATGTGTTGAAGGGCCCGGAAACCGTCTTGAAGTGGGGAGATTGACTCAGTGCAGTTTCGATATTGTTCAGTTGGGTGAGATTTGTCCAAACCGGTTTATCAAAGGTATAAATCACCTGAGTTGGATTGAACGTCGAGGAAGGAAAGTGCGCTTTAAGGTTCTGATTTCCGAAGTAACTGTCGGTCCCCTTAGGCGAGGTGGTTGCTGATGAAAATCCCGATGGGTGGTTTCCTACTGAGATAATTGCCAAAGAGCCGAAGAATATCATTCCGACTAAGAGCGTGATCAAGGGTCGCTTTACGATCGTGCTCGCAAGCCTGCCCCATGTTCCAATCTTGTAGGTTCCCACTTTGACATTGCTTGGCCAAAACACCGCTTTCCCTAAGATCGCCAGCAATGCAGGGAGGAGCGTCAGGCCTGCCAGCAACATAAGGGAGATGCCGATTGCGAGCGGATATCCAAGACCTCTATAAAGGCCAAAGTGGGCTGTTGCGAGCGACAGCAGGGCTGCGATGACGGTCGCTGCCGAGAAGGTAATGGATTCGCCGACCTTAGACAGCGCCCTGGTTACCGCTTCTTTAGGTGCGCTCCCTTTCTTCAGTTCTTCTCTAACGCGGAATACAAGAAATAATCCGTAGTCTGTGCCGGCACCGAGAACAAGGACGATCAATAACAACTGAGTGATGAAAGAAACCTGAAAGCCAAGGTGAGAGGCTTCAGCTACCAAAGGTCCGGCAACAATTGCAACTAATAGTGCGGGCAGGAGCGTGATTATAGGTGCGAGAACTGCACGGAAAACGAGAGCCAATATCACAAAGATTATAAGAACAGAGAAATTCTGGGTGTTGCTTGATTGGCTGCCATTTTTTGATACTGAATCCACTGCGGTAGCCGTTTGACCGGCTAAGTGGACTGAAAATCCAGACGGCGTGGAGATCGAGGTCATTGCTGAACGTATATTTGAGACTACCGTGGTGATCTTGGTATCATCGAATGCACTGGTGCTTGAAATGATTTCTGCTTGGACTGCCTTGTCGTCAGATGAGATTCCCGATATCTTTACGCTTAAGACAGTGGGCACGCTCGAGACCTTGCTGTTGATCGCCGAAAAGGCTTTGAGATCAGTTGGGGTCAGCGTGCCTGAGGACTCGGTCCCTACCATGACTATAAGCGAATAATTGTAATTCTGGAGAGGCTTGGCGAGTTTGGCGGAGGTGATGCTTGGTGAATTGGATGGGAGAAACGCTTGGTTATTGGTCTTTATGACACTCGATATGGAAGGAAGAAACTTGATAGTGGCAAATGATCCGATTATCCAAACGAGGACTATGAACCATCGAAACCGCACAGAGTAGTGCCCCACTTTTGCAAATAACCTGTTCACAATTATTGACCTCGGAGATAAAAGCCTTTTAGAGATTGTCGGATTTTTTGATGCGCCGGGTTACCCTAAAGGAAGTTGGCGGATATTAGTTCGATTGGCTATGAAGTGATGGCCCGTCCAGTTCATGTTCTGATTCGATCGCTTGAAGAAGTGTTTGAAGGTCACGAAGAAATGCCTCAGATCTCTTGGCTCCAAGGGCTGCAAGCCCTTTTTCGAGAGTTTGAACCTTGGAGGTGAACATTTCATTTATGGCTGGTTCCACTTTTGGGGAGATGGAAACAATCGTTCGTCTGTGGTCAGAGGGATCTTCCTCTCTAATGACCAACTCAGCAGCGGCCATCTGTGTTACTGAGAGGCTTGCAGTCGTGAGAGTCACGCCTAGATGAGTCGCTAGTTCACTTACTGACATGGGGCCGGACGCTGCCAGATGGAAAAGTGCCATTACATGTCTGGGCGCCGGGGGTTCAATGCGGGGAAGCAAATTCTTGCCACCTGCCGGCCGCAAATTTCGAAAAACTGTGAACAAGCTCAGAAGGACCTTTTCAGCGAGTTCCGTGCTCTCTCTGTTTCCGGTATTCTTCGCTTCAGGCATGCCAACAGTCTACCCGATCAATGTTCATTTTATTACATATACTATTTTGTATCTAAAACTGACTATATACGACCCGTTAAAATTCTTCCGTAGAGCGAAGCTTATCTTGGACAGAAGATTTGTCCCAAGAGTCGAAGCTAAGCCCAAGCTTTGGGATCTCGATCAGTGGGCATGTGTCCATAACTACCTGAAGTCCCCCGTTTTTTGCGGTGTTAGCTGCGCTGGTATTGACAACACCGAGTTGGAACCAAATAGCACGAGCGCCAATCGCAATGGCTTCAAGTGCAATAGCCTCAACTTCGCTCGGTTTTCTAAATACATCTACCACTTCAATATCGTATTCAGAGCTAGCGGCGGTCAATGAAGGAAAGCATTTTTTTCCAAGTACTTCATTTCCATTCGGGTTGATAGGAATGACTTGGTAACCAAGGCTATCTAGAAACCGCATGACACCATGGCTCGGCCGGGATTGGCTCGCGGACGCTCCGACAATTGCCCATGACCTATAGTGGGTAAGAATAGATTTGATCACTTCGGGATCATGGAATTCCACCTTCCCACTTTATGCGGCGCAGGATTGATATCGGGCGTCACGAGAAGCTGAGACTTAATCAGTTGATCGCGGACTTACAGAAAGCGTGAAGTCATGGACTTGTTAGAGGTTATGGCGACGGCGGGTGCAATTCGAGATTACTTGGATGTTCCAAATGCGGATCGCGTACTGTACGACATTCTGAACGTTGCCCGTTTTGCTCCAAGCGGGGGCAATCGTCAGCCGTGGAGAGTGGTGATAGTCAAGGATAGGCACTTGAAGGCTAGTATCCGCGAGCTTTATTCCGAAGGCTGGAAGGAATACATGGCTCATGTAAAAAAGGGTTTGGTTCCCTTTGCTCCTATAAGCAATGGCAGATGGGATGGTCCTGCCATTGATCTTGATGAGGCAGCCACTATGACTTTTCACAATCAGTATGCCGACCAACTGGACCAGGCTCCGATTCTCTTGCTGCTCTTGGTGAGGCTGCAGGATCTGGCCTGCCTTGACAATGGCCTGGGACGGCAGAGCATTGTGGGAGGAGGCTCCATTTACCCATTTGGCCACAATATTCTGTTGGCGTCCAGATCGTATGGATTGGGAGGAGTGATGACGACTGTAATTTGCAGGCGTGAATCCCAGGTGAAGTCGTTGTTGGACGTTCCCAGTGAATTCGCGGTGGCTGGATTGATAACGCTCGGAATCCCGAAAAAGTTCTTTACCAAACTAACCCGAATGCCGGTTGAGGAGTTTACCCACATCGATAAATTCAATGGTGTGCCTCTTGATCCGCTTTCCGGTTAGGCTGCTCCAATCTTGGGCGGTGTGTTTGCAAGCAGCCGTTACTTTAGGACCCGCCTGAATCGCCTATATCAACAAGACTGGCGGACCTGGCTCTGCAATGTCGCGCGTGCCTCAGAGGAGATCACACCACCTGACTGCTTGGACCTGCGGAACTGAGGCTGGATTTTCCGCCAGCGAGATTCCTGTAGCAATAGATTTTGCTATGGACGAGTTAAATGGCTAGACGTCTCCAGCAAACTGCAAATGCGTTCTGAATTCAATTTACTAAAAGGTAGGGGTGCGAAAACCCATTCCATAGGGGTCAAGCTACCTGTAGGACCAAGGTTTTAGAGTAACTGTATGAGCATCCGCTAGTGCATGTGCGGCCAACCGCATTAGGAAGACATTCTGCGACGTCATTGCCGGTACGCGATTTGTCTTCAGCCAATGCCTTAGGCAAAGACACCAAGCCCGCTCCTGAGGCTAGACCAGGGTCAACGTAGCTAAAAGCTTGTTTCAGTACTGTCCGCCACTGCAGTCACCATTCGAAAACTTGCCGGTTTGTTTATGGACTGGCTCGGTGCTTTGCTGATAGTTTGAGCGTGTCACAATTGTGAAAAATTGAGTGGGGGAATTCAGTTTGGTTTTAGCGGCTACTAAGAATCCAGTGTTGGGGTACGTGCTGATTGCAGTGCTCCTTGTGTTTTGGGCGGGAGTCATCATTTGGGGACGGCGTGCCAGAACGGTTTGCAAGGTGGCCGTAGACCGTGATTCAGTCGTCATTTCTCTATTTGGTCCGGCAAGGATACTCTCGTTACGCAAGCAGGTAGTGTTTCCGCTGGATTCGGTAACAAGCGTCAGGTTGACTCCGAATGTTTTTTCGGAACAGGGGACCTTTAGTAGAAGAATAGGATCCTGGACTATTCCGACGTTCTTTAAAGTTGGATCTTTCAGGGGAGCCCGGGACAGTGGGGCAACATTTTGGGCATGTTTCACAGGTGAGACTGCGGTGACTTTCGAGCTGACAAATAACCGTTACCGATGGGTTGTTATAGATGTTGACGATCCGCAGGCGACTTACGATTTGCTACAAAGGTATGGGTTATAGTCTGCTAGAGCGGCGAGTTCGCATGTTTGGACGGCCTTACCCTTTCCTTTTTAGTAATTAGTATTTCAAGGGCCGCATTGATTTCAGCTCTAGTGCTTGCCGGGTCAATTACCGCATCCACAAATCCTCGTTCTGCGGCAATCCATGGCGTGAGGTATGTTTCTCGATAACTTTCCTGGTAAGCAAGTCTTTCGTCATCAGAGGCTCTTCTCATTAGGATCTGGGCAGCCCCTTGCGCGCCCATTACCGCTATCTCGGCTTGCGGCCAGGCGAATACGATGTCAGATCCCATTCCCTTTGAATCCATTACGATATATGCGCCTCCATAGGCTTTTCGCAATATGACGCAAATTCTAGGAACGCTGCAGGCTGCATATGAGAAAGCAAGCTCGGCGCCGTGCCTGATCATTCCCCGCCATTCGATGTCTTTTCCCGGAAGGAAGCCTGGAGTATCGACAAGCGTGATTAGGGGCAGGTTGAATCCGCTGCAAAATCTGACAAATTTTGCGCCTTTTTGTGATGCCTGAATGTCCAGAGTGCCAGCCATGGCCTGTGGCTGGTTTGCCAGTATCCCAACTGATCTGCCGCCGATCCTGGTTAAGCAAGTCACGATCTGTGGAGCCCATTTTGCGCGGAGCTCAAGATATTCGCCATTATCAGAGAGTTCTTCGATGATCGTCCTCACGTCATACGAGCCCGTAGGGGATACTGGTATGACCGTAGATAGACTTGGGCAGCTGCGGTTTGGATCGTCAGTATTGTCGGTTCTTTTTGGCAGGCTGTTGGTTGAATTCGGAAGATAAGAAAGAACCTCTGAGATACTCTCGATTATCTCGCTATGACCGGCCACCTCGAGGGCGGTGACTCCTGACCTTGATGCCTGGATATGTGAACCACCTAACTCTATGTTGCTGGTTTTTACCCCGGTAAATTCTTCCACCATTGAAGGTCCGGACACGTAGGCATACGAATCTATGGTGCTGATGACAATGTCCGCCAATCCGAGAAGCAAGGCCGGCCCGGAAATCGCCGGCCCGGTGAGTCCGATGATGATTGGAACTATTCCGGAAATCTCCGCCATGGCCTTGGCGGCTTTGCCCCAGCTGGCTAAGGCGGAAATGCCGTCGGAGATGGAAGCGCCGGAGGTCGATAAAACAAGTACAAGTGGGAGCAGGTTCTCTTTGGACAATACGGCGGCACGGGATATCTTCGCACCGTCGTCCTGCCTGAAGGCACCCCGCTGATGGCCAGAATTGGAAAAAACGGCAATTACCTTCCTGCCATCCAGCTCTGCTACGAATACCTCGGTTGATCCCGGAACTCTTGTAAGAATGCCAAGTGTGACTGGCGGTTTTGAGAGTATGTTGTCCTGGTTTATAGACACTCGCTGACCTCTGACGTGTGAAAGTAACTTAGTTGAGCACATCGTTCAATTCGGCCATCCAGAGTCAATTAGAATTCCCCCGGGTGGTCGGGTTTGAGGCTCTTTCATCTTTTTGGTCCAAACCGAATTAGATAACCATGGCATCTATCTATGCTGCCTTATAAGCCGTTGGTCATGACTGGGATCCGGAAGTTGAAAAATCCGATATTTTTAGCGCATCATCTGGATGGGTAATTCGGTGAATCGTTGCGTCCATGGCTAGGAAATTGCGGCTGAGAAGATTGCGAGCCGTCGTTGGAGTTCTTTGGGTTCTGATTGCGGCTGCAGTCGCGGTCTACATGATCACTGACCGCAGCTCCGAACTGGCTGGAATTTCAAGTGTGTTCTCGCACCTCAATCTCTATTTCTTAGCACCGGCGATCATTCTTGAATGCGCTTCTATGGCTGCCTATGCCCAGTTGATGAGGTCAGCTCTTGCAGCTAGTGGCGTTCATGCCGGGTTCTGGAGAATTCAGGCCATCTTCTTGGTCTCCAATTCGATAAACAACGCAGTTCCCGGTGGAACTGCCTTTGCGTCAGTTTATTCGTACAGACGATTCAGGGATATCGGGGCTAGCGAGGGTGTCTCGGGGTGGACTGTGTTGGCCACAAATGTCCTGGCTGGCCTATCCTTGCTCTTGCTAGCCTTTGTCGGCCTGGTTCTCTCGGAGGGAAGCGTATCGGGAATATCACTGACCGGTTCATTGGCAAGCGTTGCAATTGTGCTAATTGCGGCATTTATCGTTGTGGCCCGGGCAGAAAAGGTCACCCTGATCGTGGGTGGGTTCCTGGAATTCCTGGAGCGCAGGCTGAATGCAACTTGGAAGACGACACGAAAAGTTTTTGACATAGCACAAGACATCAAGTCGATTTCCCCCTCTGCGCCGCGGCTGACCCGGGCGTTTTCTTGGGGGTTGGCAAACTGGATTTTCGATGCTACGGTGCTGGTTATCGTATACTTCGCCACCAAATCGCCGGTGCCTTTTACAGGTCTGCTTCTTGCATACAGCGCGGGCCAGCTAGCGGCGAATCTGCCGATTACCCCAGGAGGACTGGGGATTGTGGAAGGATCGATTTCAATAGCCTTGGTAGCTTACGGCGGTAATCAAGAAGCTTCAATTGCTGCCGTGCTGCTGTACAGGTTCTTCAGTTTCTGGATTTGGCTTCTGCCTGGGTTGGGCTGCTACGTCGGATTGCGCATGAAAACCGGCTCTAATGACCGCAAACAGTCGGATGGGGAACTTTTTATGCTGGAGGCAAAAGATGAGTAGGTCCATGATGCCTTTGGCCTGGAGGCGGATTCTGCGTATCGCCGCCGCTGCCATAATTTACGGTTTAGCTTTGGCTTCATGTTCCTCTGGCAGGCTTCAACTATCCACCGGAGCTGCACAGTGTTTCGAGGCACTGCCGATTGCTCAGAAGGCGGTCACGTCACCAAAAATATATTATGGCGTGCGCCTGATAAGTCAGAAGACTGCCGAATCGATCCTTTCAAGACCTATTTCTCCCGGTGGACCCGATTACTGCCTGATTGCATATCGCCTCAAGCTGCCTCAGCCAACGTCAGCGCCTTATCACGTCAGCCGTTTTGCACTAGTGGTGGTCGAACCCAAGGCAAAGCAAGTCTTAGGGATCAGAGACGTGAGGAGGCTCCCATTCAGTTTCAGGCGCAGCGTATCAGTTAATTAGTGCCGGTTGATTTTCGGTGTTTTGCTCTTTCAGAGGCTTGTAAGACAACTTTTCGAAGTCTGACTGCCGCCGGGGTAACCTCTACACACTCATCTTCATTAAGGTATTCGAGTGCAGCCTCCAACGTCATTCGGAGGGGAGGGGTCAGTCGGACGAACTCTTCTGCGGTCGAGGACCGAATGTTGGTAAGCTTTTTTTCTTTGGTCGGGTTTACGTCCATATCGTCATTTCGGGAGTTCTCTCCGATCAGCATGCCTTCATAAAGGTCTTCTCCCGGGCCTATGAAAAGGGTGCCCCGATCTTGGAGATTGAGCAGGGCATAAGCCGTTGATATTCCGGTGCGGTCCGCCACCAGGGATCCGTTCGAGCGGTTGCGCATTTCTCCGGCCCAAGGTTCCCACCGCTCAAAGCCGTGGTTGATTATCGCTGTACCTTTGGTTTGTGTCAGCAGCTCGGTTCTGATGCCGATCAGTCCCCTTGAGGGAATGAAATAGGTCATTCTAACCCAACCGGTTCCGTGATTGATTACCTGGTCAAGTGAGCCCTTCCTCTGAGCTAGCGTTTGAGTCACCGGACCGAAGAATTCCTCCGGCATGTCTATCTCAAGGCGCTCAACGGGCTCATGGATTTTGCCAGCAATTTCCCGGGTCAGCACCTGGGGCTTGCCGACAGTGAGCTCAAAGCCTTCCCGCCGCATCGTCTCGATCAGCACGGCTAGCGCAAGCTCGCCACGGCCCTGAACTTCCCATGTGTCGGGCCTTTCAGTGTTGAGAACTCTAACAGAAACGTTTCCGACAAGTTCGGAGTCCAGCCTTGATTTGATCTGGCGTGCGGTGAGTTTTTTGCCATCCCGGCCTGCAAGGGGGGATGTATTGACGCCAAATGTCATTGAAAGGCTTGGTTCGTCGACCCTCAGCACTGGCAGTGGGCGCGGATCGTTCGGATCGGATAAAGTTTCACCGATGGTGATCTCCTGAAATCCAGCGATCGCCACGATCTCGCCAGGTCCGGCTTCCTCAGTTTCCTGTCTTGTTAAGAGATTCGTGATCAGGATCTCCGCAACCTTGCCCTTTTGTATCGAGCCATCAATTCTGCACCAAGCGACATTTTGTCCTTTTCGCACAGTGCCATTGGCGATTCGGCATATGGCAAGCCTGCCAAGGTATGCGCTGCCATCGATGTTGGTAACGAGGGCCTGAAAAGGAAAGTTCTCATCGAACTCGGGCGCTGGAATGTATTTGAGGATTGTCTCGAAAAGAGGCTTTAGGTTGTCGCCAGGCTTGTCAGTATCCAAAGTTGACCAGCCCTGCTTAGCGCTGGCGTAGACAATCGGGAATTCAATCTGGTGCTCCTTCGCATCCAGGTCGAGAAACAGCTCGTATATCTCGTTGATAACCTCGTCAGGCCTCGCGTCAGGTCGATCGACCTTGTTTAGCACGACGATTATTGTCAAATTGGATTCAAGCGCCTTCCGTAGGACAAACCTGGTTTGGGGCAAGGGACCTTCAGCGGCATCAACCAGAAGCACAACACCGTCAACCATTGCCAGCCCTCGCTCCACTTCGCCTCCGAAGTCAGCGTGGCCGGGAGTATCAACTATATTTATCTTGACCCCTTCATAATTGATAGAGGTTTGCTTGGCCAGGATGGTTATGCCCTTTTCCCGCTCAAGATCCATGGAGTCCATAACTCTGTCGACCACTTCTTGGTTGGCCCTGAATGCCCCGGTCTCTCTGAGCATGGCATCCACCAGAGTGGTTTTACCATGGTCGACGTGGGCGATAATTGCCACATTTCTAAGATCGTGGCGAATTGACATCTATTTACTCCAATGCGGGAACTAGGAAATTTTCTCTGCGTGCACTCAGTGGTTACAACTAATACGCAAAGGCTATCTAGTAATCTATTAGCCGCAGAAGAAATACCGTTTATACCCGAGGAGACCTCTTCGCCTCACGGTCAAACTCGCGCTGCACGTCATCCCAAGTGATGGGATCAGGATCGAGTCCCAACGCCTCGTCTTTGTCAGCCCGTAGCAGCACGGAGATTGCAACTCCCCAGAACACTGCCAGCGACAATACCTTGGCTGCGGCGCCGGTCAGCTGCTGATCGGCAACTGCACTGATTCCTAGCGCTGAATGGCTATATGTCGGGTAAAGGGGTCTTTTTGCAAAGATCAGGACGATTGCCGGAATGTTTGGAAGCAATGAAAGGACAAACAAGAATGCCAGTCTTCCAACGGTTGAAAGCTGCTTCATGCCTGGAAGGATGCGCAGTATGGGTATCCAAATAAGAAGTGCAGCAATGAGCAGGGAGAGATGCACGAGTTGTTGGGCCGCTACGGATGACATATCAAAACCGGCAATGGCAGGCGTCATCGCCAAAATAGTAGTGGTAGTAAAGATCAAAACAGAAGGCACCGGCCGCGTCAGATGCTTTAGAGGAAAGTCCAAAAATCTGGGTTTGGTGAGTAGCACGATCGAGGTCTTGGGCAAAGCCATCAACAGTAAAGGGGTTGCCGACAGAGTTATCAAAAGTTGTTGGAACATTCGGGCAAGTAGCAATTCATGCTGCGCTAAATCAGCCACAGGCCAATAATTTGCAATGAACAGTGAAAACATCCCGAGAAGAAATAGACGTTTTTGCCTATGGTTCGTCTGCGCCAAACCCGACATGTATTGATTCTTTACTGAATGGTGCCCATTTGCTGGGCTGCCGATG
>SCQM01000108.1 GCA_004298555.1 Actinomycetota bacterium
GCGCTTAGGGACCTGTAGTATTCGTCCATGCCGCCAGTAAAGGGAATGTGGTTGGTCGTTACCACGGGCAGACCGGGATATCCTCCACTGTAGGCAGGCCCCACCAGAGTGTGATCGTGGACGATATCAAAGTCCCGGGCAGCTTCGTAAGCGGAGACCACGTGGAGGAGCTCTGCCAAGGTGGCATCATCACGTCCTACTCCAAGCGAAGTTTGAAATCGGTAAGACACAGGCACTTTGCTGGTACTATCCCCGGTGGCAAACAGCATGACCTCATGGCCAGCCTCTACAAGTCCAGTCGCCAGAGTATCCAAAACTGCTTCTATGCCACCATATGCGGGCGGCGGGGTCGGAACCCAGGGTGGCGCAATTATGGCAATTCTCATTGATTCTCTACCTATCGTGATGCAAAATTGAATTCGAAAAGTACCGGAATGCAATGGAAATGGAACCCGCATTCGGAAACTTTCTTATGTATAGATAATGAGCTGAATGACCGGAGAAGTCAAGACCCATTTTCATCAGGTGATACTCGGAACGATATCTGATCGGCTCAGAACCCGGCAATAACCGCCCGGCAAAGTCAATTAAGTCCAACTCAATTCGGCACTACGCAGGGAAAAAACGGCTCCGATACGGTTTTAATCTGATTAAATTGGCGCGAAGCTGCAACCTTTGCCAATCAAACCCATCTGAGTCACAGTCTAATCGCTGGCATTTAAACCAAGGTGTCTACCTTGGTTCGAAACAGCATAGCAGCCAGTATAAATACCGGGACGAATACCAAAAGGGACATCTCGCGATAGCCAAAATAGCTGGCAATTACTCCTAACACGAAAGGTATCACTACTGACACGCTACTGGTTATGGCAAAAAGCAAGGCATTAGCTTTGGTGAGATCACGCGAACTGGTACTGGCAGCTACCAACGAAAGTGACACTGGAAACACCAAGCCGTGGGGTACCCCCAGGATAGCCATCGCAACCATCAGCCATATGAGACCATGGCCAAATCCAAGTACCAGGACGCCCGCCAATGTAACTAATGCAGCCAGTCGAAGCACCAGGACGCGCCGCCGGCCAGGGGGCTTCCAAACCAGCATCGAGCGGGTTGTCAAAGACACAACAAAGAAAGTAGAAAATGACAGCTGCGCCAAGGATATCGAGGCCCCATATGAATAGTCTGCAATCAGGGCACCAAAGCTCGTTATGGCCACAAAAGGAACCTGGTAGAGAACAAGTGCCACGATAGCCTGGCGCAAATGCGGGTTCTTCAGGACATGGGCCGGAAATGAAGCAGCTAGATCGATCTCGGTCGATTGCCTCACATCAGACACGACCAAGAACAGAAGCGCTGAGGCTAACAGAGGCAACGGCAGAAAGCTCAATATCGCAAGTTTTAGAGATCCGCCACTCGCGCGCAATACAAGCGATTCAAGAAACGGTCCAAGTGCCAGACTCGCACTCAAAGCAACTGTATATGCGCTGAGTGCACGGTCTCTAGCCACCCCCGGAACCTGGCTCGCCATGGTGGCCAGCACCGTCGTCACCAAGCCGCCCGATGCACCGAATATCACTGCGGAAATCAGATAGGTTGGGAGACTGCTGCCGAGAACAACTACCGAGATTGCGAAGCTGATTCCCACCAAGCCAGCCAAAGCCACCAGCCGCAGACGAAGCGAACGAAGCCGTCTCGCCAACCATATGTTGGCAAGTGCTCCAATGCCGCCGGCGAGGGTGATGCCAAATCCAACTATTGAGGGGCTCAATTTCAAAAGGATGTGGCCAAAAGGTCCAATCGTGGTTTGAACCGCATTTTGAGTCGATCTAAAAAAGGCAGTGGCAAGCAACAGTGCAGCAAAAGGAAGGGCCTTGGCACGCCTGCGTCCAACCATCGGGCCGCTTCCGCTCAAATCACTTTCGTTCAACTTTTAGATTCCCTGAAGATCGCCTGCAAACCAAACCAACGCCCGCTTCGTTTGCGATGCTGCGAATTCACGCAATGCGATCCACAATACAACAGATCGACTACCAGACACTCGAACTTGTGGCCAGGCGGGATTGATGGAGGATGATTACGCAATGGCCCCAGGAGCTTTGCACACTTGCTCGAATCGCAGTGTAGAGCGTCTTATACAGTCCCACCCAACATGAAGGACCCCGATATGATGGGAAAAGCTTCTACCTGCTCCCTCGAGTGGAACTAAGCAAAATGGCCCTGCGGCCGTAAGATCTCACACCGCGCAACATGACAGCTTGTGAACGTCGCGCGTAAATGTCTGGGCCGCCAACTTCAGCCCCTCGGCCATGGTTAGATACGGGTGAAATGTCGAAGCCAGCTCACTCACGGGAATGCCGTATTTTATGGCCAATACAGCCGATTGAATCACTTCGCCTGCACTTTCGGCCATGATTGAAGCACCTAGCAGCTTTCCGCTGCCAGACTCTGCTACTAGTTTGAAAAGCCCATTTGTGTCATGGTTGACAAGCGCACGTGGTATGGCATCGAGCGGAAGCACCGAGGTGACAATGTCATATCCTGCGGCAACTGCCTGGGCCTGCGTAATGCCAGCAGAAGCGACTTGAGGAGAAGAGAAGATCACCCGGGGAAGCGCCGTGAAGTCAACTATCCTGTCGGCTCCTAAGAGTGCATTATCTACCGCTAGAGCCCCTTGGTAGGCTGAAACATAGACGAACTGCGGTGCGCCAGCAACGTCCCCGGCGGCGTATACCTTTTCATTTGCTGTGCGAAGCCTGTCGTCTACAATGACGGCACCGCGGGCGTCCGTTTCGACTCCAGCCAGCTCAAGTCCAAGGTCCGAGGTATTTGGACGGCGCCCAGTTGCCACCAGTATCTGGTCAACCAAGATCTCCTTCGCAGCACCGTTTTGCTTCAGGCGAACAATCCTGCCGCCATTACCGGCGGATACTTCAGAAACGGTCGCACCCGTGTAGATGGCCGCTCCCTGGCTTGAAAGAACCTCCGCTAACGCGCTGGATATTTCCGGCTCTTCAAATGGCACGATCCGGTCGGCGACATCTATAAAAGTAACTTCCGACCCGAGGTGCAAAAAATATTGTCCAAGCTCTACGCCAATGGCATTTGCGCCTATCACCACAAGGCGAGAAGGAATCTCAGTGAGCTCAAGCGTGGTAGTTGAAGTTAGAAATCCGTTCTCCTTTAGGCCAGGGATCGGCGGAACAGACGGCGACGCTCCTGTTGCTATCAAAATCCGTGAAGCCGTGAGTGGCTTTCCATCCACCTCGATCGCATCTTTGCCGATGAAACGGGCATGGCCATGCAGCACGCTAAAGCCATATTCCCCGGCAAGATCGGCATACTTCGTCTGTCGAAGCGACCGCACAAGCTCTTGTTTTTGAGTCACCACTTTTGACAAGTCCACCGAATCCAGTGATGCCGAAATCCCTCCAAATGGATTGTGTTCCACGGACCAGGCGGCCTCACCAGCTCTGAGCAAGGCCTTGGAGGGAACGCAACCCACGTTGACACAAGTTCCTCCAATTTCACAGGATTCCACAAGGCCCACCTTGTAACCGGCCTCGCTAGCCCGGATTGCCACCGCAAATGCGGCTGAACCGGCCCCAATTACAAGGAGGTCGTAATCATTTTCGGATCCCGGAGACACAGGGGTACGTTGACCTTGGACCTGCAGCTGCCCGGTACCATAACCAGCTTCGCAGACTGCAGATCGAAGCGTATTTTCGGACACCGCTTCGGGCCAATTGAACTTGGCCTCGCCATCCGACCAGTGTACAGAAACTTCTTTTGCTCCCGCAGTTCTGAGCGCTGCAGTGACATGATGAGCACAGTCATCGCAGGTCATTCCAGTCACTTTTATAACTGCCTCTCGCTGATCGCCCATTATTCTTCCCTTCGGAAACTTGCAAGATCACTCAGACCCTCATATCTGGATTTCCGTATATATCATAGTACAGAAATGAGCTATACTGTAGCAAAGGACACGAATTCGAATCGAGGAGACATGGCAACTCATTTGTCGGTCGAAATGCCGCTGGTTCCGCCGACGACTCAGGGCAGAGCGGTCCTGGCAAGGTTCTTCCAGGCAATAAGCGATCCAAATCGTCTGGCGCTTCTTGAATTTCTGGTTGAAGGTGAACGATCTGCCACCGAGTGTGTCCAGCTGCTGGAATTGGCACAGAGCCGTGTCTCATCGCATCTGGCGTGCCTGATCAACTGTGGCTTTATAACTTCCAGACGTCAAGGTCGTTTCGTCTTCTATCGGGTCGAAGACCAACGGGTGATAGAACTGGTAAAACTTGGCGTGGAAATCGCTGCTGACCATGCCGAAGCTGTCGCCACCTGTACGCGCATGTAACGCAAAGCAGCAAAAGCAATCAGCTAACCGCCACTTAGGGACCAGGCAATTATAAACCAGGCAGTTGCGGAATCTTGAAACAGCGGCATTGAATCATGCTTGCAAAACACCAGGTCTCCGCAACAGAGGACATGCAGAGCAGTCGTTAGAAGAAGACTCCCGCAATCCAGCTCAAAAACTCAAACACGCCATAATCACTTTGTAAAAGATCTAATGCCGCGTGAACTTAGCGTTTAGAACGATCTAAATTGCTATTCCTCCATTCGCAGAAGAATGGCCAACTCGCCACAGAAAGCCTTCCCCGGGAAACTATCCCTTGCGTTTTAGCTGGCGTACCTCCTCTTCTAGCTTCGCCATCCTTCTCTTCATAGCTTCCAACTCTTCGAACCCATCCGCAACACGATCATTCAAATCGGACCGACCAGTTTCCACAGGTTCTCCAGCCACTTTTCTGCTACGTTCCGTAATCGCCTCCACCCAAAGACGGTGGAGAACTTCGCGGTCAATCTCCAGCAGTTTCGAAATTGCGGCTAGGCGATCGTATTCGGGCAGACCTTGCGCATTCACCCAACGACTAACTGTCTGGTGCGGCACCTGGCCCACTTCCTCGCCAAATTTCTTGTAGCTGAAACCCGCCGCCAACAGCCTTTCCTTGACTAAAGACGCGAACCTCTCCCGAGCGTTCATTGTTCCTCCCGCTTTCATACACAGACTACGTGAACGAGGTGGGAATATTTTTGAACGCAATTAAGTATGCACGCACGAGCGTGCTAGTATGATCTGCAAAAGTGTTATTCAGCTTGAATTTTGATTATGTACCAGTGCGCAATCTAATTATCAACAACACTTCTGGCGGCCTCCCTTTACAGACAAAGAGGAAAATAAGTGAAGGCCGAATACAACCTGAGTTTTGCAGCCTAAGAACGGTAGCCCGCAGCTACAAGGAACGCCATGATTTCGAAGAACCACTCAAATGACATAACCGACATCGTTACTGTCGAAAAAGCAGTTGATGAATTTTGC
>SCQM01000011.1 GCA_004298555.1 Actinomycetota bacterium
CCGCTATCTCAACATGACATTCCTCAAAGACAGAGAACGTGAATTCGCCTTCACGGTGGCTTAGACTTGAGAGCATCTAGAGTGCCATGGCTCAATTTGCACAATTACCGGCACACAACCCTGCGGGCCTCGAAGCAGGAATAGAATTCCGCATTCGCCATTAGCACTTCATCTAAAGTTTCAATGCCCATTGATTCTACCCAAAGCTTTTATATCTGCCTATATCTGCCATCTACCAGTTTGGCAGCATCATAGGTTCACAAGGTGAAACCCCAGAATTAAATCTACGCCGAACTTCTGAGAACCTATTCTTTTGCCGACCTTTGCTGGATAGCGAGAAAAAACAATGCAGCTCTGGCTACTTGTTCCTTTTTCCTTTTCGATCAAGAAAAGCCTGCATCCTTGCTCTCTTGTCATCGCTCTCGAAAAGAAGTGCCTGCGCAATTATGTCAAAGGTGGTTGTTGGTTGCCTGTTTACACCAAGAGACAATTTCGTAAGTTCCAGTGCTCTCCAAGATCTTCTGCCGATCGTATCAACTAGCTTTTGCACGGAATCCATCAATTCATCGGGTGCGAATATATCGTCAATGAGTCCCACGGAGAGTGCTTTTTCAGCATCGATTATTTCTCCCGTGTAGAGCAGCCGGCGAGCCATTGCAATTCCCACCAACTGCGGCAACCTCCAGTTGCCACCAGCTCCAGCGAGAATTCCAAGATCGAGTTCCGGCTGTCCGAATCGGGCGCGGGTTGAGGCAATCCTGAAATCGCACGCCATAGCCAGTTCACAGCCTCCACCAAGTGCGTAGCCGTCTATCGCGGCTATAGTTGGCCATCTGAACCGCTCAAGCTTCTCAAAGAGGCCGGCATTTATCGACCTCATAGCGCTGTCTGCATCCCGGTCTAGGAGTTCGCTGATATCTGCGCCGGATACAAATATATTTTCAACCAGCGAATGAAGGACCAGGACTTTGGGTTCGCCCCGAACAGCTGTGTCAAGAACTTCATGAAGCTCCTCTACCATCTGTTCATCAAGGGCATTTCGCTTTTCAGGCCTGTCCAGCCCCACATAGATGGCATCATCGCGATACTGCGTCTTTACGGTCGGCACCCACAGACTCCTTAACTAACTACACAACTATGAATTGGTTTAGGAATTTCACCACGGCTTCAACCACCTCGTCTGTAGACTCCAGATGCGGGGAATGGTGTGCGCCGGGAATGATTTTCCTTTCAACTTCGCCAGCGACATTTCGGGCTATTAGGTCCAGCTGCTCCAAGGTGCCATATTCGTCCACATCCCCCTGAATCACCAAGATCGGCACATCTATCGACGGGAGATACTCCTCGATATTCCATTCTCTGAATTCCGGAGAAAGCCATACCTTGTTCCACCCCCAGAATGTTGACTCCGCATCTATGTGATAGCGACTCATTTTCTCCGCAAGGTTGCTGCTCAAAAAAGTTTCTCTGGCGGCAGCGATTCCTTCGATGGACTGATCTTCCACTATTACGTGTGGAGCAATAAGTACGAGCGCGCTGACATCATGACCTGCTCCCGCATGAATCAGTGCGATCGAACCGCCATCGCTATGGCCTATTAAAATAGGCTTTTCAACGTTGAGCGCCCTTAGAACCTTTGGCAACATGTCGAGTGCCTCGTGATGCATGTAGGTGACTGGCCGATCGCCCTCTAGAGGCGTTGACTTCCCGTAGCCTGCACGTGAATAGACAAGCATAGCGGGATTACCAAGCTGAGTTCTGATAATCTCTGGCACGCTTCGCCATAAGGCGGAACTTCCCAGCCCTTCGTGGAGAAAGACTAAGGTGGGAAAACCTTCACGCCCGGCAGCAGCCGGATAGAGATAGTACTCGATCTTCAGCTCGTCAATAGATAAAAACTGGACTTCCGTATCCACTGGCAAACCTATCTTGTTTAGCTGCAAAAATTAGCTAGTGCTCCAGACTAATACGTGCAGAGCGACGCCGGTAATGAATCAAGAGCTGCATCACCATTCATAAAAACCCCTACCCGTTTTCTTTCCAAGCTCGCCTTTAGCGACCTTGTCCTTCAACAACTGAGGTGGTGAGAATCGGGATCCCAGCTTTCCCTCGAGATACTCGGAAATCGCCAGGCGTATGTCTAATCCGACCAGGTCAGTCAGCCTGAGCGGACCTATTGGATGTTTGTAGCCAAGAACCATACCCTGATCAATGTCGCCCGCAGATGCTACGCCTTCTTCAACCATGCGAATAGCCTCTAAACCAAGGATAATCCCCAATCGACTAGTCGCGAAACCAGGGGAGTCGTGGACAAGTATGGACTCTTTCCTCAATGCCTTTGCAACTGACTGGGCAAAATCGATAGTTGCCTGCGAAGTCTTCTTGCCCGCAACAAGTTCGATAAGTGAAGAACGGGGAACAGGATTGAAAAAATGCATGCCAATAAACTTTTCAGGACGCAAGAGCTTTGACCCAAGTATGTCAATCGACAGCGAACTGGTATTGGTTGCAATCAGAGGGCACTCTGGGTACCTACTCTCAACCCCGCCCAGGACCCCTGACTTTACGCCTAAATCCTCAAAGACAGATTCAATAACCAGGTCTGGAGTCCATGCCGGTGTCGGGGCGGGAAGACTGGTGCTGGAACTGAATCTGGCCATGATAGCTTTGGACTTCTCCTCGACCTCCGGAGTGTCTTCCTTGTTGTTCTCATAGACCAGCTGCGATCTTACTCCAGACTTTACCTGTTCAAGGGCTGCATCAGCGCGCGCCTGATCAACCTCAACTAAAACAACATGCATTCCCGACTCAAGGCAAACCTGGGCAATTCCGGAACCCATGGTTCCGCCGCCTATTACAACAGCATTATTGTAGATACCCATTAACGACCTTTTTGTGCTATCTGGTCGCGAAGCTGGAACCTCTGTATTTTCCCTGTAGCAGTTTTTGGAAGCTCGGTTACGAAAACAATGGTGCGCGGCCGCTTGAAGGATGCCATCCTAGAACGACAATGTGCTTCGATGCTGGCTTCATCGACCACCTTCCCTGCCTTGAGCACAATAAAGGCCACAGATGTTTCAAGACCGTCGTCATTATAACCACCGACGACGGCAGCTTCTAGAACATCCTCGTGTTCAATGAGTACGCTCTCCACCTCAGCGGGTGAGACCCAGATCCCGCCGAGCTTGATCATGTCGTTATTACGACCCAAAAACTGGTAGTAGCCGTCCGCAGACTTGACGTAGACATCACCAGTCCTCAGCCACTCTCCACGAAATGCATTCTTTGTCGCTTCGGTCCGGCACCAATAGCCAACTGCAATCGACTCACCGCTCACGTGAAGATACCCGGGCACATCTGGCTCCACGATTTCCCTATTCTCATCATCGAGCAACATCAGCTTGTAGCCCTCAACCGGACGTCCTGAACTGCCAAAACGTACATCACCTGGACGGTTGGACAAGAATATATGCAGCGCCTCAGTAGAACCGATTCCATCAAGAACAGGGAAGCCAAACGTTTTGGAAAAATTCTTATTGATCTCACCGGGCAACGCCTCACCTGCGGTAACAGCCAATCGAACCGTAGAGAAGGAGTCAGAGGGAACACCTGAATCCAAAATCGACGCCAGAAGTCCTGGACTGCCAAAGAATAGCGTCGGTTTAAGCTTTGCTGCAGTTTCTGCGACCCCGCGAGGAGTTGCCCAGGCAGGATCCAAAATTACCGAAGCTCCTACCGAAAAAGGAAACGTAAGCGAATTTCCCAGTCCAAACGCAAAAAAGAGCTTGGCGGCCGAAAAGAACCTGTCATCCTTGTTGACATTCAGGACGGTCTTGGCGTAGGTGTTTGCCGTCGCCTCCAGATTGAAATGTCGATGGATGGTTCCTTTTGGAAAACCGGTTGTACCTGAGCTGTAGAGCCAGAATGCAGGCGAATCAACATTGGTATCGGCTACGGGAGCTTCGTCAACGTTTTGGAATTCATGCCAATTGAAAACCTTGATATCCACATCCGACTGCTCATCCCCAACTATCACTGCAACCTTTAGATGTGGCGCAGCTTTCACGATGGCTGGAAGAATCGGAGTGTATCTGCCGGAAAGAACTATCACTTGGGCAAGGGCGTCATGAACAATATCTCCAAGGTCATTGCCAGTAAGCATCGTTGACAGCGGAATTGGAACAATTCCCGACCTCATACATCCAAGAAACCAAGCTGGAAACGCCGGCTCGTCATTCAAAACCAGCGCTACCCGCTCCTCTCGTCTCACATCCAGTTCTTTGAGCGCATTTTGGACCCTATAAACGCTCTTTTGCAGAGTTGCATAGCTAACGGAACTCTCCGCAGTAATTATGGCATCCCTGGCGCCGTTACCCAACGAGATATTTCGATCCATCAGCCATGCACTTGCGTTATAAACATCCTTCATCTGGATACCTCTTCACACGATCCTTGGATGAGATCTTATGCGCGAACGTAAATAAAGTCCAATGGCTTCTGATGGATGCCAGTAGCTGGGGCTGCGATCCAATTTGCCATCTTTCCCGGTTCAAGTACTGGTGACATCAAGGACATCACGTGGCTGCGGTCTTCGGAGGTTGGGAGCCATTCCTGCGCTATTCCGCGCTCATAACTATCTTGAGAAACAAGGGTCCCTTCCGGAGTCACCGGTTGCCCACTGAACACACCCACATGACGGTTGAATCCGACATGAGGCAGTTTCAGCTGCTGACCCGTCTCAGAGAGGATCCTGTTCCAACGTTCAACACCCTTGGCACAGTCAGCCATGTAGTCTTCTCGAAGCGTCTCATTGAGAGCCGTGAGAGCTGGAGCTTCTCTCCAACCCACCGCACCTTCTGAAATGGTTGGAACCAGACGGCTCAGATCCTTCAGCTTGTGATCATCGCTCCGCTGGTCTTCATGGAACCTTCCTTTCAGCCCAGCCGCAAAGTAGTTAGCAGCGTTAGTAGAGGTTTCAGCTCCGAACAAGTCCAGTGAAAGGGTGTAATGGAGGTTCAAATACCTCTGCAGTGTCGAGATATTGATACCGCCATATTGGGAAATGTCGTCGGTATCGTGTTCCTTCATCAATTCAACAGTCCGCTGGACCACCCGCCCTATACCTGTAGCCCCTACGAACATGTGGTGAGCCTCTTCCTTGAGCATGAACTCGCAAGTACGTGCTAACGGGTCGAAGGCACTTTCTTTTAGAGAAGCAAGCTGGAATTTCCCGTCGCGGTCCGTGAAATAAGTAAAGAAGTAAAACGAAAGCCAGTCATTTACTGGTTCGTTGAATGCGCCAAGAATTCTCGGGTTGTCCTCGGCTCCGGAGTGGCGCTGAAGCAGTTCATCAGCTTCCTCGCGGCCGTCGCGCCCAAAATATCCATGGAGCAAATAGATCATTGCCCAAAGATGGCGGCCTTCCTCAACATTCACCTGGAAAAGGTTCCTCATGTCATACAGGCTGGGAGCTGTCCTGCAAAGTTGCCTTTGCTGCTCAACTGAAGCTGGCTCGGTGTCACCCTGGACCACGATCAGCCGCCGCAAGTCAGCGCGGTACTCGCCGGGAACTTCCTGCCACGCATCCTCTCCCATATGGTCTCCGAACCCGATCTTCTTATCGGGCTGGGGATCAGCAAGAAAAATACCCCATCTGTATTCCGGCATCTTCACATATCCAAAGTTCGCCCAGCCTTCCTGAGAAACCGAAATAGCTGTGCGAAGGTAAACATCATTGTCTTGAAACGCCACCGGACCGAGTGTTTTCCACCACTCAATAAACTTGGGCTGCCAAGACTCCAAAGCACGCTGGAGGCGGCGGTCTTCCTTAAGATTAACGTTATTGGGAATTAACGAGTCGTAATCGACCTGAGTCATCTTTACTAAATCCTCTCGTGATTGTAATTCGGTCTTGATCCTGTTCCATAACTTTTCAGTGCACCTTCAGCCCCCACTGCATTTGGCCTCTGAAATATCCAGTTCTGCCAGGCTGAGAGCCGGGCAAAGATTTTGGATTCCATAGTTTCAGGGCCGACAAACCGGCAGTTGGCCTCTAGGCCGGTAAGAGCATCAGGTGAAAAACTTGCCTGCTCCTCGAGCAGAATCCTGACCTCGTCTTCCCAGTCGATTTCATCAAAGATGAAGGTTACAATGCCAAGATCTTCGCATTCCTCCGCCGAAAGCTGCTTGCCGAATACTGCACGAACTGCGCGCAACTCGTCGGGCCGGCCATAGTATCGGCTCTCAAGGCGGCTTATACGGTTGACCATTTGATACCAGCCATCGTTTACCTCCGTCAAAACCACATATGGCGCCGTTAACGATTCATCGTCAGCGAAAGTCCCCTCTAGCATGAGAGACCTGTCGGCTACAAGAACCAATTCGGCAAGCGTGCCAGCGAAACAGCTTCCTGGCTTGACAAGGGTAACTAGGGTACGTGAAGAGAGTTCCAGCCGATTGAAGGTCCTCTTGAGGTAGTGTCGAATCTCCCGAACCAGCCAATCATTGGCGTTGTCTCTAAGCAGCTCGTCGGTAGCCAGCACGGCATCCGGATCTCCCGTGGTTTCAAAAACCCACGACCCAATTTCGGGTTGATTGAAGCGCATCCTCAGTGCGGCATCATCTAGTTCCCGGCAGAGCGCAAGCAGCCAAAACGCTGACCCCTGCTCCTTCAGCTGAGCAAGATCTAATCTTTCCACAGCGCTGGGAGCCTTGATCTCAAAGAAGGCACTCCGAAGCTCATGGTCATAGCGAACTTCCAAATGCGGATATGATAACCCTCCGTCTGTTTCCTCGCGCTGAAGAGGCGACAACGGAATACCCTTTTCATTGGAAGGCCTATCTGATTTCTGCGCACGCTTCAAAGCACGCTCTTTGACGTGCTCCTCAAAACGGCTCTTTGGCACAACTTCATCCACCAGGCCCCACTTGACAGCCTGTGAACCTTTGATTCCTTCGGCCTTGACTGCAAATAAATCCGCCAGGTCGCGCCTCACATGACGCTTGTCCACAACTCTGGTCAGGCCTCCGGTACCTGGCAAAACCGCAAGAAGCGGTACCTCAGGAAAGGACACAGTCGAAGCCTTGTCGTCAACAAGAACGATCTCGTCACAGGCTAAAGCAAGCTCGTAGCCTCCACCCGCCGCTGTTCCATTGACGGCGGCGATCCAGGTTTGACCGGTGAATTCAGTTGAATCCTCAATGCTGTTCCGGGTCTCATTTGTGAACTTGCAAAAATTGACTTTATGATGATGATCCGATCCAGCCAACATTTGAATGTTGGCACCTGCACAAAAAACCTTGTCCTCTGCGCTGGTCACAACTATGGATTTCACTTCAGGATGTTCGAAACGGATCCGCTGCACAGCATCATAAAGCTCGATATCTACACCAAGATCATACGAATTCAATTTAAGCTCGTAGTCGTCTCTGAGACCTCCAGCCGGATCGACCTTCATCTTGAGTGTTGCCACAGAATCGTCGAATTCGAGCGCCCAATGCCTATAGGATTTTGGGTCAGTGTCAAAGTTGACCTGCTTCGATTTCACTCAGTCTCCTATCAATAATCGGGATACCTATTTGAGGTAATTCTACAGTGATTGTGATATTTGTCAACAGATCGTAGAATATTTTTTTTTGATACGATAAACTACTATGTGCATTGACTTGAGCTGTCGGAGATAATTAATCGTGCCTAAAAATTCTTCGCGCGGTTTGGCTGAACTGAACAGAAGGACCGAGATCCAGAGGGACCAGGCCCTTGGCGTTCCAAGCGCCAGAAGCTACTTGCTGACCATTCTAGGCGAATTTGCAATATTCCAAGACGGCCCGATCTGGACAAATGCCTTTATAACCGGATTGGGAGCACTAGGAATTGACGAAAAGACGGTTCGGCAAACCCTTGCCAGAACCTCGGCGAAAGGACTCCTAGATCCGGAAAAAGTAGGGCGCCGGACCCGCTGGCACCTCACAAGCAAAGCGAGGAACCTGCTGCGTGAAGGTAGCCAGAGAATC
>SCQM01000109.1 GCA_004298555.1 Actinomycetota bacterium
CCCTGTCGCCAGCCAAGTATCTCCATTGGCGGCGATCTCGCCGAGCGCATCAGCCAGGTACCTGATTCTGTGGGCCTGGCCCATAAGAAAAGGGTGCACGGGAATTGCCATAACTCTTCCCCGATTCTGCCGAATGCCCTCGGCCCTGAGCTGTTCATACTGGTCTAGCAGCCGCTGTTGATACTCGGGCCCAGTAAGCCGCTGCCTCAATACAAGCTCCATATCATTCATCTCAATGCTGTAAGGCACACTCAAAATACGTCCGCCACCGGCTTCCATCCAAAATGGAAGGTCATCTGCAACCCAGTCGCACACGTACTCGACTCCCCGCCGCTGCAAAATGTCCAAAGTATTATGCGACTCCGAAAGTCCTGGCCCGAGCCAGCCGCGCGGCCTGACACCCACACCCTGCTCGATCCTGTCAAGGACATTCTTGACCAGTTCGGTCTCTTCAGACTCGCTCATCGACTGCAGTCTCATTGAGTTATTTGTGCCGTGTCCGATCCATTCCCAGCCACGTTTTGCACCCTCTTCAATAAGCCGAGGATACTCATCGCAAACATCGCTGTTGAGCGTCGCTGAGACCTTAACACCGATTTCGTCGAAGCATTCCAAAAGCCGCCAAATACCTACCCGAACTCCGTAATCACGCCAGCTGTGATTGAGAACGTCTGGCATGGCTGCAGCTGCCCGGTCGTTCACCGAGGCGCCCGGCTTGTCGTAAGGGTAATATTCGACGTTTGGAATCACCCACACAGCCACTGCAGCATCCCCAGGCCACATGAACTCTGGCCGATCGACAATTGGCTGGTAGCGATACCTCAACCCCGGGGAGCAGTAATCGGACTCTCTGACATTCATTTCGAGGCTCTCCGATTATTTGCATGTTTGCTTATCTGGCTAGAGGCTTCGTCCACAGTGGCAACACTCGCATACTTCATGGACAACTCGAACAACGATACTTCGTGTGAAAAAGTCGACCTATCCCAAATGGCATCCGACAGAAGAACCGTCTCGAATCCGAGTGAATGTGAATCGACAGCACTTGCCCTTATGCATCCCGAGGTCGTACACCCGGCCAGCACGACCGTGTCCACGTTTATTCTTCTTAGCAGGATATCCAATGGAGTCCTGAAAAATCCGCTTGCCTTAGTCTTCTTGACGATTGGCTCGCCTTCCATAGGCGAGATCATCTCCGGTATTCCAAAAGCGTCTTCATCGCTCAGCAATACGGGATTCCTAGTCCTTGTCGTTGCTCCGTAGACATCGCGCAAGCTACCGTCAGCACATACATAGACCACGGGCAATGACGACCCTCTGAAAAATTCAAGCGCCGCAGAAATTCTATCTAGTCCATCCCAACCCGCCTTGCCGCATGCGGTAGGGTATTCTTTGATCGCTTCCAAAACGTCGACCGGTTTGTGACCGATAAAGGACCATAGCGCATCGATTATTACAAGGGCAGGCCTTCCATCCCACTTAGCAGACTTCCCGAACCCGGCTCTACGATAAATTTCGCGATCCGGCGCCGGAAATACTTCTTCCCAGCCAGTCATTATACCCCCCAAGATAAACGCCTCTAAATTCGACAAATCGGCTCGATCGGATGACTCAGCTTCTTTGATTCCAAGCCTGTTTGTAAGGATAATCCTAGTCAAGGCCTAGCTGTGATGTGGGTCACAGTCGCGCTCACCAATTAACCCGGCTCCCAGCCCCGCAGCATGAACCCCAAAAAGAACCAAAACACTTTGCGCCGATTCCACGAATCAGCTCCCAACTGGACCACCTGAGTGAATAGACAACAGCTCCAGTTCAAAGCCAATATCTTCCCTGGCAGGACGCCGATCCTCCCAAATGGAAGGTCGCTGCAGCTATTTAGAAAGCCCAAATCCCTTCAGCAGCTTCCGGGTAAATGACATCTGCTTCGCATAGACCTTACGCCGCGCCGCCCGTTTGACATATGCTGCCGGGCCATTGGAAGCAGCCTTAAGATTGTTGGATAGACGGGCAACCTTGTAGAGTTGACTAGTAAGGCTTGATCTTCGAGCCATTTTTGCATCCTTTCGATCCGCGGTTCCTACAGTTCTACAACATTTGTGTCGACGCGTCGAGAAATTACCCGACTAAAACCGTCAAGTTGGAAAACTCGGACGATAAAGAAATGACGAAGTTGCAGGGTTTCATAAAAGAAACCAGCATTGTCAACATTAATTGGTTAGCATACAGTAAGTGGGCGCAACTGAAAACAATGGACTGGAAAGATTTGTATTTAAGCCGTCTCAGCTTGAACTGCTAGCTGCTTCCCTTCGACTTAATAATGCCGATATCGACAATTCTATGAATTCTCTTGCTGAACTGCTCCAATCGATTTCGCCTGAGGGTATAAAGATCAAACGGCGCCGAAAAACTCTTCTATCCAAAGAGACGGTCATCGACGATATATCAGTGCAGTTGAATGACCAGATTTATAGCGTCGTCCGCTCAAAATCAGGAAACGCGGTCAGGTGCTCGAGATCGAAAGTGGTCAGGGAAATAGTTATCAAAACAGATGAACTCACTATGGATAAGTGGGCTGCTTCACTCGCGCATCAGCTCGCCAAAGAAGCGGAGCAGTCCGAAATCGCCAGAGCGACGATAAACAAGATGCTCGGATTGAACTGACATGCCCTTGTTTCGACAAAGAAAACAAAATTCCCAAACAAAGCAGCCGCAGGAGGATCCTGCTCAAAGTTTACCCAAACCAGTCGTCGATGACCCGGCTGCTGCCCAGCAAGCATTGGAAAACGGCCAGTTAGTTCCTGCGGCAATGCGAAGGCTGATGTCTCTGTCAGATCAAAAGAGCTTTACCTCGGATCTCACAATAAATGAATTTTCCCTTGTGAAGAGCTCGGGACTCCATCCGATCTGCCAGGTGGCAGGTACCGCGGTTTACAAAATTGGATACCAGCAGATGCCTTATGGCGGCTCGCAACCGCTTAGCGTCTTAAGTGAGGCATTCAATGAGGCTAGACGCCTTGCAGTCAAACGCCTTGAACAAGAGGCTGCTCTTGCGCATGCAGACGGGGTAGTTGGCGTTCGGATCACCCAAGGAATGTTCGACGCCGAATCTGGATTGATCGAATTCTCCATGATAGGAACTGCCGTCAAGAGTCTCAACGGACTTATGAAGAATGCACGGGACAACCCTAGCAGTCGCCCGGTTCTGACTACTCTTAGCGGCCAAGATGTCCACCTGCTTCTCGAAAATGGAATCTCCCCCGCCGGACTGGTTGGAGCGAGTTCCTGCTATCTGGCCACTCTATCAATCTCCACTTACCAGCAGATGTATTCGATGTTCGGCCCCGGGAGTGTCAACTTCGAAATTAAAGAATTCACGCAGGGCTACTACGCCAGCCGGCAGATCGTGATGCGCGATGTTGAGAAAGCGGCCAAATCCTTAGGTGCCAGCGGGATAATCGACTTTCGGTTTCACTCAAACACCAACAGTTACCAGCTGCCAGGCAGCAACAGCGAAAATGTCGGTGCGGTCTCCTTTACGACCCACGTTTTAGCCACAGCTATAACCCAGGCGGCTTATAGCACACAGCCAAAGCCGCAAAAGATCCTATTTGTCAGTCCGTGAAACAGAAAATGGAGCATTACATTGACTTACGACCCAACGTCAAAGGAAGGACTACCGTCCGACTCCGCCAAGCGTCTGGCGGAGAACAAAGCGGGCCTCTTCACTTCAGATCTCTCCGTCAATGAGTTTCTTCTAGTCAAAGAGGCAGGGTTTGAGCCCCTTGGGCTGGTAGTGGGCAGCTCCATCTACCACATAGGATTCCAGTTCGCCCGCTGGCAGCAGAGCCAAGAGCTCACCGTTTTGACCCAAGCCATGTACCATGCCCGGGAACTCGCAATGACCAGGATGGAAGAAGAGGCGGACCAGCTCGGAGCAGATGGAATCATAGGAGTTCGCCTTGAAGTCGGGCGCTACGAATGGGGACCCGACCTCGCCGAATTCATAGCGATCGGGACCGCGGTAAGACATCGCGACGGAGTGCTCCATCGCACGCTTGATAATCGGCCATTCACCTCGGATCTTTCAGGACAGGACTTCTGGACTCTGCTTCAGGCGGGATATCGTCCCCTGGGACTCGTAATGGGTAACTGCGTATATCACGTCGCCCATCAAAGCATGAGGCAAAGCTGGGGAAATTCCATGAGAAACGTGGAAATGACCAACTTCACACAAGCCTTGTACGATGCCAGAGAGCTCGCTATGGAGAGAATGCAGGCTGAGGCACAGGCTGTTCAGGCCCAGGGAATCGTCGGAGTGCAGTTAATTGAAAAGTCTCACGGATGGGGCTCGCACACTATCGAGTTCCTTGCAATCGGCTCAGCCGTTATACCGATATCTGACGATCATGTCATTGTGAAGCCCCAGATGGTACTCGGAATGAATGACCGCCAGTAGCTGCACTCTAAGGCAGATCGAGACCCCGGCCATCTGCTTCATCGTCGATATCTGGATTGACTAGGAACCCTTCTCCGACCCTCTGCACCTTTACCAAATTGGTTGTACCCCGGACCCCGAAAGGTATTCCAGCAACCACCACGCAAAGGTCTCCCTCATTTACAAGGCCAATCTTTTTTGCGTAGTCCAAAGCAGACAGAATCATATTTTCCGTATCTGCCGACGACTCATTGACAACAGCAGGCATAACTCCAAAACTCAAGCTCAGACTGCGCGCGGCCATTGCGTTGGTTGTGGCTCCTATCACCGGAACCGATGGGCGAAACTTTGAGATCACTCTGGCCGAATGACCAGATTCCGTGACGGCGATAATTGCTTTGATCGGAAGGTACCGCGTCAGCCGTTCCGCACAGTATCCGATACCATCGGCGATAGTCTCCCGCGACGGTTCCGGACGATTGAGTAAAGTCAGCTCCTGGTTCTGCAGTTCCTCCTCGGCCCTGGACGATATTCTTGCCATGTACTCCAGGGCTTCAATCGGATGATCGCCTGCGGCCGTTTCCGCTGAGAGCATGACTGCATCAGTGCCGTCGAATATTGCATTTGCAACGTCTGTAGCCTCTGCCCTCGTCGGCATGGTTGAATGCACCATTGACTCAAGCATTTGAGTAGCCGTGACCACCGGCCTACCTATTGTGTTGCATAGGTGAATAATTCGCTTTTGCTCAATTGGTACCTGCTCTGGTGGGATCTCCACCCCCAGGTCCCCACGTGCAACCATGATTCCGTCTGACGCTCTGACTATTGCCTCTATATCCTCCAACGCCTCAGGCCTCTCAATTTTGGAGATGATCCTGTGCGCATGCCTGGGTGAAAACTTTGAGATCACTTCGCGGGCATAGAGAACGTCTTCCACCCGCCTCACAAAGGAGATTGCGAAAAAGTCCACCCCCAGTTCAAGGCAAAATTTGATATCATCAATGTCTTTATCAGTCAATGACGGCAGCCTAATTTGAGCTCTTGGAAAATTCACTCCCTTGCGTGAAGTCAGAACGCCGCCTACCTCGACAGTCGCCTGCACCCTTGAAGCCGAGACCCCCACCACTTTGACGGAAATCGTCCCGTCAGCAAAGCTCACTGTCTCACCGGGAGACAGCTGGGAAAGGGCTCCCAAGGCCGCGACCGGGATGGAAACATCGTGCGAAGGAGGGTCAGCGATTTCCCGGAGTTCGACTGCATCTCCCACGTTGAGATTCAGAGGTTCTCCGAGAGTGCCTACCCGCAGCTTGGGCCCGGATATGTCTGCAAGCAATCCGACGTATTTGCCCTGAGTTTTTGCTATCTGCCTAAGACGCTCTGCAGCGAGAGCATGGATTTCGTGTGTTCCATGCGAAAAATTGAGACGGGCAATGTCCATACCACCCGCGACCAAAGCGCTCAGAACTTGCTCGGACTCAGTAGCTGGGCCCAAGGTGCAGATGATTTTCACCCTTCGCATCAACAATTCTCTTACACACCTTTTCTAAAATCCAAATTGGAAAGTCAGCTGGCTCAAAAGATATGTTCTTGAATCCAGGACTTTTGCTGGCTAGTCTACCAAGCCATATTGAACAGCAAATTTACAACTCCGTTCACCTCGCCGTAACCCGGATCAGTCAACTGGAATCTCGAGTGATATCACCCACTTCAGACTGCTGCACTTACCGCTGACTCAGTCGCTCAGGACATCATCACAGTTTGCCTCGTCATCAGGCCCTAATTCTGGCTCCGTGGCATCCTCGAGCCACCGCCTTATCAAGGCGGAGTGCTCTCCGAGAGTTGGGGGTGCGCTGTGCTCGATTCGACCGCGATCAAACTGCAGAGGATTTCCCGGAAGCTTTATCTTCCCCAAAGTCGCGTGAAGGGTCTCGATAATCATTTTCTCGGCAATAACCTGAGGATCCTCGTAAACCTTGTCGAGGCTCCTCACCTCCCCTGCGGGCACGCCGATGCCTGAGATTTTCTCGATCCATTCGCTAACGCTGCCCTTTGAAAATGACTCTTCGATCAGTCCTGCGAGCAGCTTTCTGTTAGCAACCCTGTCAGGATTGCTTGCAAACCTGGTGTCCTCGGGATCAACCCCTACAATCTTTGCAAATTTGCGCCACAGGGAATCGTTGCCCACAGCGATCTGAATGAAGCCGTCTCGGCAGCGAAAGCTTCCATAAGGCGATACTGTTGGATGCAAATTGCCCTCTGCCACCGGGACTTCGTTTCCCACCAGCCATCTTGTACCCTGATAAGTGTGAACGGCAATTGCGCTCGCCAAGAGCGAAGTCCGGACAACCTGGCCCGCTCCAGTCCTGTCTCTCTCAAAGAGGGCCGCAACGATGCCGAGCGCGCCAAATATACCTGTCAGAATATCCGCAATCGGCACTCCAACCTTGGTGGGAGTGTCCCGGTCTGGCCCGGTAAAACTCATCAGACCAGACTCCCCTTGGATAATCTGATCGTAGCCCGGACGGTCCTTTTCGGATCCGATGTGTCCGAACCCGGTGATGGAAAGGATGATCAAACCAGGGTTCAGCTCCATCAAATCATCGTGTCCGATACCGAGACGGTCCAGCACCCCAATGCGAAAATTCTCGATCAAGACATCCGCTTTCTTAATCAGATTCTTCAACGCAGCCAAATCATCAAAATTTCTAAAATCCAGAACAACTGACTGCTTGTTCCTGTTAGCGCTTAGAAAGTATGCGCTCTCCTTTGCGCCTTCAGGCCCTACGAACGGAGGTCCCCAGCTTCGAGTATCATCCCCGCTGCCGGGCCGTTCGACCTTTATGACTCTTGCACCTAAATCTCCGAGCAGCATCGCCGCGTAGGGGCCTGACAGCACCCTGGAAATGTCGACAACCAATACTTCGCGCAGCGGGCCTTCTGACCGGGGGGATTCTTCAGAAAGACCGCTTGATTCTCCTGTCACCTCAACAAATCTAGCCGCCCATGAGACATTAGGCGAGAACTAACGAAGCACGGCTTGCCTCGGCAGATTCAATGACAACGGGATTTATGAAAGAGCTGTGGAAATGACATGCCGGTGAACAACCGAAACTGGAACCACTTATCTCAAACATCGGCACTTCCGCCCATCGCGGGTATCGGCATGTGTTACGTGGAATTGTGCAAGTTGTTGACCCTGGAGCAGGCCTCTCAGTTGCCCTTACAGCCAGGCCGGCAGGAGGGGTGGCGCACCGTCAGAAGTTCCAAATGTCAGATCTTCACCCTTGCTCCTTCCGAGCAGCCAGGCCAGAATTGCACGTTCACTGCCGTCCACCGGTATTGCACCATCTGCCGCTCCAATACTCCAGGTTTTCGAAACATCCCTGGCATATAATCCAAGACCCGGAATATTGTCTCTCGAGGAAAAGCTCGATACCACATCATTCATGAGCGCATCCAAAAGCAGATCGGGAAACCGGGAAAAGGTGATGCCACTTCCAAGGTCAACCGCATGTATCCACACTTCACGAATGCGGATCCAGGCCGCATCTGACACGGGGATGTCCCTGCCGCGGCTGCTTTTCACCTTATTGTCTAACTGATCGCGAGATAATGAAGTTATCGCCTCCAGGAATTCCTGGCTGGAAATCTGAAAGTCTTCAATTAGAAATTCCAGAGACTGTTTGGACGCTTCCTCAATGTCTTTCGCTCTCTGCTCATTACTTTGATACATCGGAGTCTCGACTCCAGTGCGGGCCCAAATTGTCAGATTGACTAAGGCCCTGGCATTTGAGTTCACATGAGCAATGAGATGTGCAACCGTCCAAGACTCCAACAGTGAAGGCCGGTCATGTTCCTCGGGACCCAAGAGCGCCGCACCTTCCGCGAACAGGTCGGTCCCTTTTTCCATCCAGTCAATGTGCCTGTTGAAAATCCCTATGTCCAAAGTCAACTCACCTTCTTTCGTGCTGCCTGGATCGTCGCCACACTATGCGCTCTTGCAGATGTTTCTAAGTTCGCCAATACCTTCAATCTTCGTGACCAGGATATCGCCGTCCTTGAGATACCGCTGAGGATTCCGGGCGTATCCAACCCCACCAGGCGTTCCACTAGCAATCACATCGCCTGGACGGAGCGTCAGAATCTTCGAAATATAAGAGACTAGAAAAACCGGATTGAACAGGAGATCTGATGTCACTGTGTGCTGCACCTGTTCACCGTTGACTTCGCAGCTGAGATCCAACCCGTCGTTAACCACCGTATCTATGTCTAGCGTGACAAGGTGGGGACCAACCGGTGTTGACCCTTCGAACGTCTTGCCTTGGAG
>SCQM01000110.1 GCA_004298555.1 Actinomycetota bacterium
GAGCGCTTCCTGGTGCGATAGTATCTGAGGTGCGGAAATTCTGGGCGAAACCCACTTCCTAGATGCGTTGCCACCGGCACACAATCTGGTTCTGCCCGACCTGGACATAGCTATTGCTCCAACCGGAAAATCACGCCTTTGTCGATCCTGCGGCACCAAAATACCAAACATGACGCATCAGGACACTTGACCCACCTCATTTAATTGCAGCTTCCAATTTGAGCGATCATTTTTGAATCCTCCCCAGGGATAAGTCCGGGGGATTCCTGGTTCACGCTGCTTGGTCCCCCGTCGGATGATCAAGTCTTACGCGATCAACACCAGTAGGGTTGAAACCAGCCCTGGCTACCATCACGGCAGCAGAGTTTCTATCTCTGGGTCTTACAGACCCACAGGCAGAACAAGTGTAGGTACGTTCGGAAAGTGGCAGGGCGTGCTTGGCTCTTGCGCCGCATTGGCAACAGTCCTTTGTCGTGTATCTGGGATCTACTACTCGGAGATCCCGGCCATGTTTTACAGCCATCCAGATAAGTTCCCGCTTAGCTTGGCCAATGCCTCCGTCAGCTGCTCTTCTGGCCATAGTCGATATGGCTAGGAACTTGGGCTTGAAGTCCTCGACTGCTATCTGGTCGTGGTTGTAAATGACGTTCTTGGCCCACTTTCTGGTATCGTCTTTTCTCTTTCGTGCAACTTTGGCGTAGGCATTCGCCGTCTGCAGTTGGGCCTTCTTGTATCGGTTCGATTTGGGCACGCCCTTGGGCCGCTTCCGCCTGGCCATCATGCGTTGATACTTGGCAAGCTTCGCTGCCCCGGTCTTGCCGTGGTTAGGGTGTGGAAGGTCAAACGCCTCATCAGTGGTGGTGGCTATCTCTTTGACACCCCAGTCGACACCTATGGCTCTGTTCAGCTGTGGCAGGGGATCTGCACGGGTCTTCGTCACGAAGCTTGCCCACCACTTGCCGCAAGAGTCTCTGGATATCCTCACGCTGGTTGGAGCCGATGGCAGTTCGCGCGACCAGACAACTCCGAGTTCAATCCCACCAGCTAGATGAAGCCGACCGCCTTTGAGAGAGAAGCCTCTTCGGGTGTAGTTGATAGATGGCAGAGCCAGATCTTTCTTTTTGAATCTAGGAAACCCACGACGCCGCGTCATGGGAGCCTTGTTCATCACGTCCTTGACGGCCTTTGAACGGGCAGCGCCGAAGTCTCTGATGGTCTGCTGCTGTGCGACAGAGGAGCCTTCTTTCAGCCAGGGTTTCTCCGACCTCAGCGCTGTCAGCTCTTTGTCCAGTCGGGCTGGTCCGCATTGCTCACCCGCCTCTCGTAGTTCCTTGGATCTTGTCACGCACTGGTTCCACACGAATCGGCACCTATCCCACTCGGCCATCAGCTTGCGTTCTGATGCGCGGGAAAGCCTCAGACGATAGCTGTAGCGGACTTTCAGTTCACTGGTACCGGTTCCGGCCATAGGTTCAAAAATACCCAGGCGCTGTGACCGTTCTAAAACTATACCCACGTTACTGGCGGGTCGCCCCTTTGGGTCGAGTGGGGTTCTGCCTCCCCGTGGATGAATCCAGGAGCTTCTCACCCCACACCCCGTTTCGGTGAATTTAGATCGGCAACCTACTTGCATAGGTTGGCAATAAAGCGGAAAAGCTGCGAATTCCGTAGATCCATAATTGTTGGCTTGGTGAATTCGGAATCTGGATTGCTTTCGAATTGCCGACTTCTGATCTGCCTTCTTAGATTTGGCAAGGACGCCAAATCAGAACTGAGACTAAGTCTTGTACCTACTGGCGCCTTAGGTTAATCGACGTCGGACCCACCACGTGGAAAATCCAGCCAGGATGACGGCAGCACCGAGAAATATTGCCATTTCGTACCACTGCAAGGGCCAGTAGCGGCTGGCTGGTTGGTAGGTTACCAATTCATGAAAAGTGGCTCCTACCTTAGCGACGCAATCTTGAAGCACGCTTTGGGCACCAGCGGGTGCCTGAGACCTGGTGGCGCTGTGACCGAGCAATCCGAAGCCCGCAGACGAAACTCCAGCTGACTTGCCGGAAACGAGCAACGGACATGCCCTTGCGAGAAACGAATGGGTAAGAGCGTGGCCGGCCTTATCGACGATTTGGGTTGAGTAGACCCAGGCGTTAGAGATAAACGGCGGAGCAGGTATCAAGGTAGCCGTCGACATTGAGCCTCCTGATGTTGCGAAACCAGTCGAAACAGGATCCAGGGGCAAAGCTTTATATGCCGGAGCGAAAAGATTTGGGCGTATCCAAGAAACAAAGGCCAGCCTGGCAAAGACGAATGCGACCAAGGTGACGGCCATGGCGGGCAGGGTCTTTCGAATCAGGATTCCTGCAGTAACGCCAAGCGAGAAGGCAAAGGCAGCATAGCCGATCGCGACAATGCCCCGCTC
Organism: Actinomycetota bacterium; assembly: GCA_004298555.1. Classification (GTDB taxonomy): domain Bacteria; phylum Actinomycetota; class Acidimicrobiia; order Acidimicrobiales; family Acidimicrobiaceae; genus SCQM01. The sequence continues at coordinate 2,423 of SCQM01000110.1, forward strand.
GTCGAAGTGCCCAAAAAGATCCATGTTGACCCGGTCTAGCGGGCTCGCCCACCAAGTAACCATGAGACTGAGCAACGCGGCGCTAGCCATCGCCGCCAAGCCAACGACGCCGAGTTTGGTTACCATCCACCGGGTACGGGTGACGCTCTGTGACCATGCGAGACGGAATGTGCCGTTCTCCAGCTCCCCTGCAACGAGGGGCGCACCCCAGAAGACCCCAATGATTCCAGGAGCAACTAAGACAATGATTCCGAGCCATACGTACAGGCTCCGGTCCGTCAGCAAAAATTCCTTACAATCGCCTTGTGCCTTACAGTTGCGGATTGTCGAATCGTAGAGATGGACCAGAGGCACCCCGGTGATTGCCAAGATTACCGCTAATACCACCAGCACTAATATGGAAACGACCGCCACATTTCGGAACTGGCGCAAGGTGAACCGTATCATGGTCTGACCTCCACATGGGCAGGCTGCCGCTTTTCCACTTCAACTCCTCGACTCATGTAGGCGAGGACCAGGTCCTCCAGGCCGATCTGCTCAACAGTCCAGACTGGGTCGTGCACGCGTTCGTCAGTGGCCACGATGAGCGAGCTCTGCCGGTCGGTATGGCTGGCCTCGATCACCCGATAGTTTGCTGGGAGGCGGCTCGGATCACGGCGAGGTCCTGTAAGTCGGCGATGGCCCGCTAAAAGTGATTCAATCTCGCCAGCCACCTGGATCCGTGAGGCGACGAGCACAACAAGATAGTCGCAGACGCGCTCAAGATCAGCCACAAGATGACTGGAGAGTATCACGCTGACACCGTGCTCGGCGACCGCCTCCATGAGGACCTGAAGAAATTCTCTCCGGGCCAGAGGATCGAGGCCAGCGACCGGCTCATCAAGAATCAAAAGTTCCGGGCGCTTCGCAAGTGCAAGGGTGAGGGCAAGTTGGGCGCGCTGGCCACCGGAAAGCTTTCCTGCCTTTTGCTTCGGGTCAAGCTTGAGATGTTGGATCCGCCCTATGGCAAGTCCGTTGTCCCACCCTGGATTGAGCCACGCGCCCATTTGAAGGTGGTCTGTGACTGAAAGTCCCGAATAAGTAGGTGTTTCCTGGGCAACGAAGCCGACACGGGCCAATTGTGACGGTCCGTCGGCTGGATGTCCGCCAAGGACTTCGATCACCCCCGATGTAGGTGCAAGCAGGCCTATAGCCAGGTTCAGCAGCGTGGTCTTCCCGGCACCGTTTGGACCAACGAGCCCCACTACCCGCCCTGGGGGAATCGAAAGCGTGCAGTCGCTTAGCGCCCATCGTCTTCCGTAACGCTTGCCGAGTCCCTTGGTTTCCACAACGGCAGTCATGCTACCCCCTCCTCCGAGACGGAAAGAAAGGTATCTCGAAAGAGTGCCTCGATGCTTTCGTCGTCGAGTCCGGCCTTTCGTGCCTTCGCCAACCAGCGCTTTAAGTCTTGGCGGAGTGGCCCGTGCGCAGAAAGCGACGCATCGCTAAGGGTCCTGATAACGAAGGTTCCGATGCCCGGACGGGCTGCTACGAGGCCAGCGTGCTCGAGCTCTTTATAAGCCTTGAGCACAGTATTGGGATTTATTGCCAGACGAGCCACCACATCCTTGACTGTCGGGAGCTGGTCCCCTTCGAGCAACGTTCCTAATCGAAGCGCCTGACGCACCTGTTGAACAACCTGCAAATAGGGTGCGACTCCCGAGCGGCTATCCAAGTGAAACTCGATCATAGTTCCTCGCTTTATCTAGGTACCTAGATAAATATACTTCCAGACTGATCAATCTGTCAAGCCACCTTTGAATCACCAACGTTTAAGTACGCTAAGGAAATCAGCCAAATGAGTACCCACATTCAGTCGGGGAAGCCAATTCCGGATTCCTTCATTGCCGTGGGCCGAGTCGAGTTGGTTCACTAGTTCGCAGCTCTCCAGCCGGGCTGGCGAGCTGCCTCTCCAAGATCGTTAAGGCCTCAGTTATCTCGAGAGCCTTGAAAATCCGGTTACGACCAACCGTGACTTGCTTGAGAATTCCGGCTTCAACCAGCTGCTTGATGGCTGGCTTGTCAGAATGAACTCATGCCGATCATCCCGGAGACACTTTTCATAGTGGCCACAGGAACCCATACAAGAACGCCCGAGAGCAGATCGGCAGCCGACGGTGTGCGAACTCTGTCGGGGCGGTCCCTCCAGGTAGCCTCGAGTCACGTGAGTTCTGTTCAAAGCGTTAGCCGCTGCTCGTCACTAAGGCAAAGGCATGTACCGATAGAAAGAAAGAAATTGCCGGGCTAAGCCCGGCAATCATCGGTTGAGAGAGAAGAAACTCACCAAATTCGAAAGACGGGCATTTCAGGTGCTCGGTACACAGCCACACAAGCCTCAACCTATCTTTGCGCACCATGGAACTCTACCACCCTACCAATAGTGGAAGATTGGATCACAGTATCGTGACAGCACGCAATCGGGAGCGAAACCCGAACGGTCGGAGCTAGAGTTTATCGCTATTCATCATACTGTTGGCGCCTCTCAGCTTTTCGCATGTAGGCCTTTCGTTTTTGAGCAAGAGCCCGGTTACAAGCGATCCAGTTCTGCAAGAGCTTTGATTTTACAAACCTGGATCCCGATTTCCCCGCCGCAGAAGCACCTCTTTGACGAGCTGCAGGCGAAATAAGAATATCCTGGCAAACGACCAAGCATTTTTACCTTTTGGCCTTCGGCAGCACTTCAGAATACCCTTACCAGAAGCCAAACACCGTCTCCAACTGCAATAACAGGCGGAGTCAAGCTTGCGAGCCGAAAAAGACTGCAGCTTTACTCGCTATTTGTTGTAAGGTCGGGCAAACACTGCTATGAAGTCTCGAGCAGTTCCCTCGAAGTACCGCTGGGGAGGGCGTTCCATATTATAGACCAGCCGGCTCCCATTGGAAGGAGAGGCCAATCCACCATTTGTAGGATTGAAAAAGAAGTAGTCAACCCAAGCGCTGTTGATGTCTAATTCCATGGCACGCACGGCACCTGCCCTTTGCAGCAGGCTTGCCAGGGAAGCAACGCTGAGCCCGGGACCGGCAGCGTAGACAATTGCGCCATTGGCAGTGACTCCCACTCCTGATCGCCAGACAAGCACGCTGTTGCCAACCGTTGCCCCCCATTGCTGGTAGTTCGGCGAATATACCCCGGACGTCACTTTGCTATTGTCAACAATTAGAGAAAGATTTTGCCTGACCGAAACCACGTTAGGTGCCATAGATTGATCCCGACCCCAATCCACGACATTGGCTGTTCCATTGGAGTAGATGACGAACGAGGCCTGGCCATTGATTAACGGGAATGCAGTCCTTCCATTCGAATAGTAACCGCCCCTGGCTTCCCGCATTCTAAAACCGGAATTGAACGCAGCAACCAGTGACGCAGCTTGAGAAGATTTGATCGGACCCATATTGGGCCACGGTGCCCCTCCCGGCTCAACCCCACCTGCAAAAAGGGTGAACGAAAGTAGCTTCGGATCCATCCAGGCTAGGCCTGCAACAATTGACGTGTGGACTGAGTCCGGCCGCATGGTTGTGACATACAGGCCGTGAAGTCCGCCTATTGTTCTACCCTCTGGTTGCCACACTCCCTCCCCTGGCAATGGATTTGCAACAAACGGCATGACATTCTTGGGAGGTGCAAGGTGCGACGGACCTGCAACGGTGGTATTTGTCGCGGACGTGGTTGGTGATGAGGCAATTATTGCACCCTTAGGTGGGGTGCCACCCTTTGGTGGCTGATGCCAGGTGTACCAAATATCTTCGGCCATCCTAAGGATCTGCGCCCCTCCGTGACCCCTTATCCACTCAACTGCTTTCAACGATTCACTCTGCTGGTTGGGCGCAGTAAGAGCATTACCAAATGACCATGTAAAGCTGCCTATAACTAATATGACAATCGCCAGGACCACTGCCCTAAGGCCCCTTCGGGGGGGCTTGCTGACGGACGTGTAACGGATGCTGGTCCGCTCGGCGGGACTAATCTCTTGGGAGGTTTTCACTGTGCATAAATACTAGGTACCAAAGCTTACATAAAGATGAATTACCAGTTCAAAAATGGTAAAAGCCACTATAGCGTCGGAATTCTGACCACGAAGCGAGCACCGCTGGAGCCGTCAGGTTTTCCTGTCACCTCAACAGTACCACCGTGAGCTTCAACAATCGTACGAACTATTGACAATCCCAAACCTGACCCGCCATCATCCCGGGATCTCGCCTCGTCGAGACGGGCAAAGCGCTCAAAAATTTTCTCGCGAAGCTCTTCCGGAACACCTTTACCGTCGTCGCTAACTTCCAACTGCACCACATCTCCGGCCTTCTGAAGCGCGAATGTTACTTTGCTGCGCGCGTGGCGCGCAGCATTGTTGGAGAGGTTTCTCACCACCCGAAAGAGGTAGTGCGGATCTCCCGTAACCCTGCCACCGCTGACAGCCTTGGTATCAACCGCTACCTTTCCCGAAAGCCTAAGCCTCGCTGCCTCACCCAAGACCAAATCATCCAGATCTACAGGCAGGAGGGTATGAACAAGCACTTTTCCGGAGTCTGCACTCGCCAGCATCAGCAAATCCTCAACGATCCGCTGCATCCTCCTTGACTCTTCCAATGCATCATTGGCCGTTCTCTGCCAGTCTGTAGCCTCGGGATGAAGAATGCCCACCTCGAGTTCGGCTTGGATCGCTGAAAGCGGGCTTCGCAGTTCATGCGAAGCATCCGCCACGAACCGCTTGGATCTCTCGGCGGAATCGTCCAGTCTTTCAAGCATCTGATTCATCGTCACCGCAAGTTCCGAGATTTCATCCTTGGATGGTGGAACTGAAATCCTGTTGTGGAGATTGGACCCGGTAATCGATGAGACCTCTCTGTTGATGCGTTCAACTGGCTTGAGCGTCCTAGACGTCAGCATGATTACCAGCAGCGCCACTATCACCAACAGCAGAGGGAAAGCAATGCTAATGACCTTTAGCACAGTGTGCTCAGATTGATCCACAGTAGACATCGATTCCAATGCCATGACCCTGAAAACCGAGTGATATGTCTTAGTGACGATCTTCGGGGACGTGCCCCCACTTGTCGTTTGGGTGGTTTGAGAATTAGTCGAACCGGGGCCAAGATTCAGCGTCAGACCAGGCTGCTCATTGGTAACCGAAAGGTTCATTCCATTTGGAGCTCCGACAGTCGAGGTAACCATGACGGCACGGCTATTGAATTCGTCGGGATCTCCAACTGACATCCACCTGGGCACTGGGACAAAAGATACAGCCGCTTTGGGACTATCAAACGACTCAACCGCAGAACCTTGCCCACCAATGCCCGATGTCGAAGCAACCACGTTATTGTGCGAATCAATCACCTGGACTGCGATTTCACTTCTTGGCAATGGTAGCGGATTCGATAAGGTTCCCGAACTCACCAGGGAAACCACCGCGGCTTCTTGTGTTTTGGTTTGACTTATGGCCGAACTCTGCAATTGCGATCTGAGAGTCGTCAGCAAAACTCTGGAAGCGCTAAATAGAGCTATGCCTACAACCAGCACGGAAACAAGCGTAATTTTGAACCGGACAGAGTATAGCCAGCGATGGAACCAGGAGTAATTCCCTTGTCCCTCTTTTGAATCCACTTACTTAGCCACCATCTTCCTCTAAGAGGTAGCCAACTCCGCGAATTGTTCGAATCGCCCTCTTTCCAAACGGAGTGCCGATCTTTTTGCGCAAATAGCCGATGTACACCTCAACTATATTTGAGTCGCCCTCGAAGTCATAATCCCATACGTGCTCAAGAATTACCTTCTTGGTTAGCACTTCACCCTTCCTGCGCATAAGAAGCTCAAGAAGTGAGAACTCTCTTGAGGTGAGGACTATGTCAACATCCCCCCGAGTTACTGAGTGGCTCGCAGGATCGAGACGAAGATCTCCGGCGGTCAGCACTGCCGGTCTTTCCCGGACACCCCTTCTTAGCAGAGCCCGCATCCTTGCCAGCAGCACAGTAAAAGAGAAGGGCTTAGAGAGAAAATCGTCGGCACCTGTATCGAGAGATTCTGCTTCGTCGAGCTCCCCGTCCTTGGCAGTCAGCATCAAAATTGGAGTCCAAACTTCGCGCTCCCTTAGCGTGCCACAAATCTTGAATCCATTCGTACCCGGCAGCATAATGTCGAGAAGAATCAAATCATATGGATTTTCGGTTGCCATCCAAAGCCCCTCGGTGCCATTTTGGATCACGTCAACAGCAAATCCTTCGGCCTCCAGACCTCTTTTCAGTGCCTCGCCCAAACGAACTTCATCTTCGATTACAAGGACTCTCATCTACCTACACTCCAAATGCTCTAAGCAACTCAATAGTAACTTTAGTTTGCGCTCGCCAAAAAGACACGGCACTTCGTTGACTGAGCTGCCACCTGCATGTGCCTACCCACATTGTGCAAAACCAGTCGCAGGCCAAGTTTCCAATATGCGCCAAATAAAATCCCCCGCACACTACTCGTCACGATGCCCCTTGCTCGCCACGTGGCTGACCTGGCTTGATGAAAATAGGCATTTCCTCCTGTGGAGGCAAAGAGATGATGAAGATTGCCGGATCCTCGAGCTCAGCCTGATTGATTACTGCCTTGCTATCGCCACCGGCCGAGGGATGTTCGAAAAGGCCAAGGTTAAAATGCCTATCGCCAAACAGGCCACGCCCATACAGCTCTTCCGTAATGGCTTATTAAAGAATGATACTGAGCCAGGCGGTGCCCGACCCAGTATCACAATATCGTCGCGAAAGCGACGCCCCCTCCGCAAAATCCCTGACACTGCCTTACCCACTCAGCGGCTGCCGTTCTTCCTACACTATACACAAGACGTGAACAATTTCACACTCCAGAGAGGAAATTAAGTGAAAAAAGTCACCTTTTAAGGAAGGGGGCTAAAAACATTGCCTCCGGCCATCGCAGCTGGCTCCTCGACGCCGTATTCGGCATAACCGGTTTTTTCAAGTTGCGAGGCGAGTTCTGGCCCAGCTGTAGCCACAATCTCCCCACGAACCATGACATGCACTTGGTCCGGCCGCAGTTCTTTCAACAATCTCGAATAGTGAGTGATCGCCAAAACTCCCAGCTGGTCATCATTGGTTGCTTCTTCCACTCTTTTTGAGACGTCCCTCAGTGCATCGATATCCAGCCCTGAATCAATTTCATCGAGCACTGCAAATTTTGGCTTCAGAACAGCGAGCTGTACCATTTCATTACGCTTCTTTTCGCCCCCGGAAAAATCCACATTCAATGACCGAGCCAGTAGCTCCAGTGGAAACCCCAAACGGTTTGCCTCATTGAGAATATTTTTATGCAGGTCGCTCGCATCTCTGGATCTGGTCTCGAATGCGGCATTCAGTGCTTCTTCCAACGACACGCCGGGAACTTCGATAGGATACTGGGAAACCAGAAACAGTCCAGCTTGCGCCCTTTCCCAGGCCGGTAAAGATAATAGATCGGTGCCGTCCAGATGGATCGAGCCGGCAGTGACTTCATATCCGGGCTTTCCCATCAGGACATGCGATAATGTAGACTTTCCGGAGCCATTCGGACCCATTATTGCATGGACTTCGCCACTTTTCAGTTCAAGATCAATTCCTCGGAGGATTTCCTTTGGACCGACGTTCGCGTGAAGGTTCTCTATCCTCAAAACATGCGCCTGGCTCAATCTATCACCACCAACACTCTGCCACCCTTGACCACCATATCGTACACAGGCACGGCTTTCGTAGCTGGCAAACAGGTGGGCTTGCCAGTCACCAGCGAAAAAGTTGATCCATGTTTCCAGCACTCAAGCTCTTTTTCCTCCGCCCATACTTCGCCCTCGGAAAGCGAATAATTGGCGTGGCTGCAGCGGTCACCAATAGCATAAAAATCGTCTTCGATCCGAACTACAGCTATTTCATGCCCGTCAACCACAAACTTCCGCACGGACCCATTTTCTATTTCATCCTTGGCGCATAGGTCAACCGTCTTGCTCAACTCTGAAATTCCTTCCACTTCCTCGCACTCAACTCGGTAAGAATATTCTTTACCCCCGCAATCTCTGATCTATCAGCCATTTCGGCAAAAAACCCTGCAACAATAAGTCTTTGAACAATTTCCGGCCTGATCCCGCGACTCTCCAAATAATACTGCTGGTCTTCATCGATCGGACCAACCGCGGAAGCGTGGCTGCATCTCACGTCGTTCTCCTGAATGTCGAGATTAGGAACCGAGTCAGCGCGGGCGCCCTCAGAAAGAACGAGATTCTTATTCGTCTGGAAGGCGTCGGTTGATATGGCGCCTTTGTCAACTTTGATAAGTCCGGAATAAACAAGGTGAGACTCGTTCGCTCCGGCTCCCTTGAAATAAAGTTCGCTCCGGCCATTCCTGGCACTGTGTTCTTGCAGAGTCCTGAAGTCCAGAACCTGCCTGCGGGATCCAAAATATGCGGCATTGAGATTCGAATCAGCACCTGGGCCTGCAATGGTCGAGGTTGTAAAGAGACGGGAATAGCTGCCCCCGCCAACTATCGACATTGATCGCAATTTGGCTTTCGACATGAGCCTGGAAGCCTGGTGGCCGATCATCACACAGCCCGGGCCAAGGTCCTGGACTAACAGGTAGTCAAGCTCGGAATCATCTTCCTGAAAGATCTTGGTGATGGGAATTGCCAGAAGATCCGCATCAGGTGGAGATGCAAGTATCTCCACCACCTGAGCCTTGACATTGGTTTCCAGTTTCAGACACAAATTTGGGAATACCGCAGCTTCCCTGGCGTCGAGATATCTGATCACAACCACGGGCCGGCTCGCATCGTGATCGGCGCCAATCGTGATCGTCACCGGATTTGCCAGCAATACATTTATGTACGAAAACACATCAGCAGCTGAAAAATCGTGTGAAATATCCTCCGGATCCGTCGCCTCAAGGCTGATTCCCTTGGGCGGCGCAAAGCTGGGATCTATGATGCCATTTTGTGTCTTTATTATAAGAGCATTCGGGTTCGCCTCTAAGATCGGACTGGCCAACGCGGAGTCGAGCTCAGCAGGCGCACTTGTTCCACCGAAGACCGAATATCTTGACAGGTCGAGATCATCGATATCTGAATACCGCCACTCCTCGATTGCCGATGTTGGCATCTCTAACGAATCAATACGTGCTCTAATATCGCTAAAACGTTGGGACCGGCCGCTATTTGAAACGGCATTGTCAAGGCTTTCAGTCCACGCGCTCGAGAGTTGAATGGTTGCTCCTTAGGTCCCGGATAACGTAAAAATAGTCTCAGATTCCAAAAACAAATTCTACTGCAGCCAGATGAATTTCTAACACCTAGATGTTATTAAATACCGTCATTAGCTTACAAATCAAATTTGACAGTTCTAATTTGGCTTAAAGCTATAAAAATTTGCTAAAAATAGCGCTATAGTCGCAATGTGGAACCATCTTCAACGCAAGTAATGTACACAGAAGTAAAGGCGAACATCGGATACCTCTGGTTGTCGCGTGCCGAGAAATCGAATGCCATGGGATCTGCATTTTTTCATCAGCTGCCCAGCAAAATATCGGAGTTGGACCACAACCCGGATGTACGGGTCATTATTATCGCCTCGAATTCAAGACACTTCTCAACAGGGCTTGACCTTATGGAGTTGCAGGACCTTCTCACGGGGGGAGATGCCGGAGACCCGGCACGGGCTCTCGCGACGATTGAGCGGCTGCAGAAAGCCACAAGCTCGCTTGCAACCTGCCGCAAACCGGTTATCGCCGCCATAAATGGCCACTGCATCGGTGGAGGGCTTGATCTGGTCTCCTATGCGGACCTGCGGCTGTGCTCCGCAGACGCGGTATTTTCATTGCGCGAGACCAAGTTGGCGATGATAGCCGACCTCGGCTCACTTCAAAGGCTGCCCTCGATAATAGGCCGTGGCCAACTCGCGGAACTTGCGTTCACCGGCCGGGATATTTCGGCAGTAACTGCACATGAAATCGGGCTAGTCAGCTATTTGTGCCGAGACAAAGTCGAACTAATGAACAAAGCTGTCTCTTTGGCACTTGAAATCGCAGCCAACTCACCTACTGCGACTCAAGGGGTCAAAGAGGTGCTGAGAAGTTTCTATGACCAGGAAATCACTAATCAGCTCAAGTTGGTCGCAGAGTTGAGCTTGCCTCAACTTGGCTCGCACGACCTATCGGAGGCAGTAACGGCATTTGTGGAGAAGCGCCCGCCAAAATTTACCGGCAATTAGGATCTTCTCCACCGGGAAAACAACCCCCGCTTCGATTTCCTTTCTTGTTCTCCAACCTCAGCAAGAGCTTCCGGAAGCACAGAGTCAACTACGGATTCTGCATCACGAAGCAATTCGGTTATTTCTTCCGAATTGCCTTCGGGCTCTTCTTCAATCTTCGGCGGGATGAGGGACCCATGCACCCAAGCCACGTCAGCGAGCCTGCGCTCATACTTCGTACAGTCGGCTGGACAACGCCATGGAGCCTCGGGAGCGAGATCCAGCTCGCAAAATCGGGCCACCTCGCCTGAAGGATAAGTCCTGCTTTGAAAATGCTTACATTCTTCTCGCATTGCCATTGAATCCAACCTTACCGGTCCATAACTCATTTATTGTCAGCCATTACATCTTGCCATCGAGGTTTAGGACATCGGGCACCTCGCCACTTAACTTTGTTAAGGTTTTAAACGATACTCAGAGGTTCCCCAGAATTCTCAAAGCTTTACCGTGCAAGATGTAGGTATAGCAAAATCAGATTGTATCAACAGCGGGTGATAAACAGTGGACACGAACGACAGCCAACCAAACGAGAATCCTGAAACCGCAGAGACGGGCAACGGGGAATCTCCCGGCTCAGATGAGGCTCACAACAATACAGCAGAAGCGACCGAGCCCTCAGTACCCGGCATGACAGGGAATACCAATGAGCCGGAGGCTGTTGCTAATAGTGATCTCAGTGCTGGCGAACAAACCCCGGTCGAGGCCACGCAGGAAATATATCGGCCCGGTGACGAGGACAATTCGGATTTTGAACCTTCTATCCCCAAGCCATTCCCGGCACCTGATTACCCCCTCTCAGGTTCCGGGAATGGCACCCCCAACCGAAAAAGAATCTGGAAGGGACGCAAACCGCTCTCCCCTCTTTCTAAGGCAGTTGCAGCTGCCGCAATTGTTTCCTTGATCCTTGGCGGATCCGCCGGCGCGGTTGTAGCCAAACTGACTTCTTCCAACAGCCAGCCCACTACAACACCAAGCGTAAGTAATAGTTCAATCGATGCAACACCCACCGATATCCAGGGAATACTGTCCAAGGTCGAACCCGCTGTCGTGGATATTCAAACCACTGGCACCATTACCCAGGGCGGGATTTTTGGTGGAGCCCAGCAGTTCCAAGGAGCCGGGACTGGCATGATCATGACGTCCAATGGAGAGGTTCTGACCAACAACCACGTAATCGCGGATGCATCCACTATCAAAGTCCAGCTATTCAATCAGACCAAGCTTTACAACGCAACCGTCATTGGCACCGATCCTTCGCATGATGTGGCAGTCATAAAAATACAGGGGCTTTCCAACCTGCCAACTGTCACCTTTGGGAAATCTTCCAGCCTTCAGGTGGGAGATTCGGTGGTCGCGGTGGGCAATGCCCTGGCGCTGCAAGGGCTGCCAACAGTTACCCAGGGAATCGTATCGGGACTTCACCGGTCTATATCGACCAGCCCCAATGGTATTTCCTCCGGATCGACCACACTGACTGACATGATTCAGACTGACGCACCTATCAATCCCGGCAATTCAGGGGGGCCGTTGGTCAATTCAGCTGGCCAGGTGATCGGCATGAACACTGCCATCATTGCAAGTACCGGCTCTGAACCTACCCAGAATCTGGGATTTGCTGAAGCAATCGATTCAGTTCTGCCAGTTGTGAAGCAGATCGAAACCCACCCCAGTTCAGGGACAACTCCTGCTACAGGCGGCAGAGCATTTCTGGGAGTCAACATTGAAAACCTGACTCCGCAGATTGCGGCGCAGCTGGGTTTGCCATCAAGTCTTACAGGTGCATTGGTTGTCGATGTCGTACCCGGGTCACCGGCTGGCGGCGCGGGCCTTACGGCGGGCTCAGTAATAACCAAAGTTGACAACACCAAAGTCACTTCCGCATCCCAGCTTGTCACCGCCATTCAACAAAAGAAGCCTGGTAATAAGGTCACTATCTACTGGACGAACAGCAATGGCAATGGATCTGCGGTCGTAACCCTGGGAAGTGCTCCAACCGCGTAATGTATTACGTAGGCACTGATCCGCTCAACAGGGGAAGGCATTAGATGCAGTCTTTGCAGTCCAAGCCAACAATTGGCAGGGTGTTAGTCGTAGATGACGAGACTCCCATAACCGAACTCGTCACCATGGCTCTTAGATATGAGGGCTACCAGATGGAACAAGCGAATTCGGGACGCGAGGCCATAGAAAAAGTGACCCAGTTCCACCCGGATATACTGATTCTGGACATAATGATGCCAGATCTTGACGGGTACGAAGTGGCACGCAAGCTTCGCCAAGAAAACCAGCAGGTTCCTATTATTTTCCTGACAGCAAAAGACTCCACAGAGGACAAAGTCAGAGGACTCGGAATAGGGGGCGATGACTACGTCACCAAGCCATTCAGTTTGGAGGAGCTCTCAGCCCGGGTCGCAGCAGTTCTGAGACGAACGCGGGGTGACAAGTCAGTCTCATCCCGGCTGGTATTTGAAGATTTGGAACTCGACGAAGAAACACGCGAAGTCTACCGGGACGGAAATGTCATTGAACTTACGGCAACCGAATTCCGCCTCCTGAGATTTCTTATGTTGAATGCAAGAAGAGTCGTATCAAAAGCTCAGATTTTGGATCACGTCTGGGAATACGACTTTGGTGGAGATGCGAACATAGTAGAGACTTATATCTCATACCTGAGAAAGAAGATTGGCACCTCAGATGATGCACCGTTGATTAAGACAATTAGAGGTGTGGGTTACTCGCTAAGGAGCCAAACGGGCCCTAAAGTAGGTTAACGCCGTGCACTGGAAAAAACTGTCGCTTAAGGCGAGGCTCGTCATTTCAGTGACATCGTTACTGTTCATCGGAATCGCTATAGCTGATATTGCAACTTATTCCGCCCTCAGGTCATTCCTGATCACAAAACTCGACCAGCAGCTAAGTGCATCGATCCTCCCGGCTTCCCGATCGCTGACTAGAGCAAGTCTCGGAGAAAGTGTAAGTCAGTCCCAATTTGCGTTCGTGCCATTTGGAAGCTATGGCGAACTGGTCACAGAAAGCGGATCTACATTTGTTGCAGCCTTCGTGCAAAGTCCTGCACAGGCCGGATCTCCACCCAATTTGCCAGCAATCAGCAGCAAATCCGCCTCGATAGCTTTCGACAGGCCATTCAATGTTGCCAGCACGAGCGACCCAACTCTCCGCTATCGAGTATTAGCCGACAAGAATGAGGCGACAGGTGCTGTCACAGTTTTGGCAATACCGCTCACCGGCGTTATGACAACATTGAAACGGCTCGTCTTCATTGAATTCCTAGTCTCGTTGTCAGTGCTTGCACTTCTGGCCGCGCTTGGCACCTATCTAGTGAGCCTTGGACTACGGCCACTCGACAAAATGGTGGATACTGCAAACGAAATCTCGGAAGGCAACCTATCGGCAAGGGTTGAAACAAACAACAACCAGGCATCTGAGGTTACCAGGCTGGCTAAAGCTCTTAACTACATGCTAAGCCAGCTGGTCGCCGCGCTCGAGCGCAGAAGCCAATCTGAAGCAAAGTTGCGCCGGTTTGTAGCAGACGCATCGCATGAGCTGCGCACCCCACTTACGTCGATTCGTGGGTATGCGGAGCTTGTAAGGCAGAGGTCAGGGATGTTGGACAAATCTGAAACGAACCGGGCGATGGAGCGCATCGAATCAGAGTCGATCCGAATGGGGAGCTTGGTGGAAGACTTGCTTCTACTGGCAAGGCTTGACCAGAATAGGCCGGTCGAAAAGCTTCCTGTAGACCTGTCAGAACTGGCCAACGATCTGATTCTGGACATCAATACTGTTGAGCCATGCAGAAAAATTGACTCGGATGTTGAAGATGACCTCTGGGTAATCGGGGACAAAAACCGCTTTATCCAGGTAATTGCAAACCTTTTCTCCAACCTGAGGTTCCACACGCCGGAGTGCACGCCAGCAAAGGTATTTCTTCGCCACATAGAACCAGACCAGTTAAATGAGTTCAACGGCCTCGAAATTGTAAGAGCCGACGAGAACGGTTTCGAGCTGCCGCCCGATGGCAAGTTCGAAATTGTCCGCTTCGCTCTTACCGACTTTGGGCCGGGAATCGAACGATCCGCCCTGAGGAACGTCTTCGAGAGGTTTTACCGAACCGAATCCTCACGGTCCAGGGGTTCGGGAGGAACAGGACTTGGGCTCTCTCTCGTCGCATCCATAATAAAAGCACACGGAGGCAGCGCATGGGTAACAAGTGGTGGCTCTGAAAAAGGAACAACCTTTGGATTCGATTTGCTGATCGATATCTCGGAAACTGAAATCTGACCAGCTGCGGCCCTTGGACCCCGCCTATAGCCACTCCCTTTTGCTCAAAGAAAATTAACTTTTTTGAAAGAACCTGTGGCCAGAAGCCAAAATATTTGCAAGACTCGGTGCAATGGAGCGTAATGAGTTAATAAGCCACTTTAAACAAGAATGCCAGAAGTTCGCCGAGCAGTGTGCGGCCGTTCTTGATCATGCCGTTCCCAGCTGTCCGGGCTGGACTGTCCAAGATCTCATTGAACATCTGGGATCTGTACACAGAAGGGCAGTTTTCCGAATAGGTTCAGATGTCGATCCGACGGGCTATGAAATCAGTCTTCCCACTGAATCTTCAGAAATGCTGAGCTGGTTCAATGCTGGCTGGGAAAACCTTTATCAAATATTCCAGACTCATCCTCCGGACTACCCAGCTTGGAACTGGACCGGAAAGAATATGACACTTGATTGGATGATACGGCGGCAGGCACACGAAGCCGCAATCCACCGGTTCGACGCCGAGCTTGCCCATATGGGCATACCCAGCGTAAGTGCCATCAAATCTTTACCGGCGGAATCAATTCCCTTCGGATATACTCCCGAATTCGCTAAGGATGGCATTGAGGAAAGGCTTGAGGTCACGATTGGCGGGAGAAGGACATTGACAGGTTCATTGCCTGGCTCCTTACACCTGCACGCAACTGATATCGACGCCGAATGGACTGTAACTCTCAATGATGGAGTGATGACCGTCGAGAGAGGCCATCAAAAGGCCGACGCCGCGATTAAAGGAACGGCCTCAGAACTGTACCTTTGGAGCTGGGGGCGCATTCCCTCGGAAATCCTTCAGAGCTTTGGTGACCTGGAGGTAATCGACGGATGGAAAAAGCTCCCCGCATAATCAGGGGGCTTTCTCCATTGATATCAGATTGCTGATTTTCACGTTTTAGCCGACTGAGCCATCCATCTGCAACTCTATCAGCCTGCTCCACTCGACTGCATATTCCATGGGCAGAGTCCTGGTCACTGGCTCAATGAATCCATTCACAATCAGGCTCATTGCCTGCGATTCCGAAAGACCGCGGGACATCAGGTAGAACAGCTGATCATTGCCAATCTTTGAGACTGTTGCCTCGTGGCCGATCTGAGCATCACGCTCGTTGACTTCCATATATGGCTTTGTCTCAGAGATTGAGAAGTCGTCTAGCAGCAAGGCGTCACATCGGACAAAGCTCTTTGAACCCTTTGCTCCTTCATCGACGTGGACCAAACCTCGATAGGTAGACGTACCGCCGTCTTTGGAAATTGACTTTGAAATGATGGTTGAGCTTGTCTCAGGCGCAGCATGGATCATTTTGGCTCCGGCATCCTGATGTTGTCCATAGCCAGCGTAAGCGACGGAAAGCACTTCCCCCGTTGCCTTGGGTCCGACAAGATAAACCGCAGGATATTTCATAGTCAATCGTGATCCGATGTTTCCGTCAATCCATTCAACACGGGCTTCCGCCTCAGCGCGGGCCCTCTTGGTTACAAGGTTATAAACGTTGTTGGACCAGTTCTGAATAGTAGTGTAGGTAATTCTGGCACCGGGCTTGGCAATAAGCTCTACCACCGCGGAGTGCAGCGAGTCCGTCGAGTAAACGGGGGCGGAACATCCTTCGATGTAATGCACCTGAGATCCCTCGTCGGCTATGATCAAAGTCCGCTCGAACTGACCCATATTCTCTGCATTGATTCTAAAGTATGCCTGTAAAGGCATCTCAACCTTGATGCCCGGGGGAACATAAATAAATGATCCACCAGACCAAACCGCACTATTGAGGGCGGCAAACTTGTTGTCGTTGGGCGGAATAATCGTTCCGAAATAGGCGCGCACGATATCTGGATACTCTCTGAGGGCAGTGTCCATATCCGTAAATATGACACCCTGTGCCGCGAGATCTTCCCTATTTTTATGGTAGACAACCTCGGACTCATACTGTGCTGTGACTCCCGAAAGATACTTGCGCTCCGCCTCAGGAATTCCCAGCTTTTCGTAGGTGCGCTTCACCGACTCCGGCAATTGATCCCAGGAACTTACTTGCTTCTCAGTTGGCTTTATGTAGTAAAAGATGTCATCGAAATCGATATCGGGCATATTCACTGCGAACCATGGAAGCATAGGTTTCTTCTCAAAATAGCGCAGCGCACGTAGCCTGAACTCCCTCATCCACTCGGGCTCACCCTTCATCCAGGACATTTCTTTTACAATCTCTTGGTTCAGACCCTTCTTCGGTTTGAAGACATAGTCTTCGACATCAGCCCAACCGAGTTGATATTTGCCAAGATCTAGATCAGCTGTAGACATAATCGATCCGCCTTCAGAAACTTGTAGAAAACCTTGTTGGATGATTCAAACATTAACATTCTAGGCAGTGTAAACAATTATCCCTATCTGGATAGTAATAACTCTGATATTTTTTTTGCCTTGTGCCAAGCTGGGAGGACCCGGATCCCCAAAACTTTACCGAGATCCCTACTAGCCTTGACGGAATGACAGTTTTAGAAAGCCTCTTCAAAAATGCTGGACCACCCCCCCGCGCACGAGAAATACCAGAAACTCTTACACACTTTCAAGATCAGAGAATTGACGAATACTATTGGCTAAAAGACAGGGAGTTACCAGAAGTCATAGACCTGCTCAACAATGAAAACGAATATGCAAAACGGGTTACCGCAGGCCTCGAAGGCCTTGAAGAGCAGCTTTTCTCGGAAATCAAAAACAGAATCAAAGAAACTGATCTCTCTGTGCCGGTGCAAAAGGGAAACTATCAATACTTCTCGAAAACACAGGAAGGGCTTCAGTATCCAATCCATGTCCGGAAACGCAAGGGATCGGAAACAGAAGAGATCCTTCTCGACGAGAATTATGAAGCCTCCGGACATTCCTTCTTTGCGCTTGGCGGATTGTCCGTGTCCCCAAGCGAAGAACTCGCCGCCATTTTATCCGACACAGATGGATCTGAGCTCTACAAGCTCACAGTCCGTAGCATTGCAGACCCAAGCGATGTAAAAGTTCAGCTCGAAGAATGCTATTACGGCCTTTCCTGGTCGCTCGACTCAATGTACGTCTTTTATACAAAGACTGACAGCCAAATGCGCCCCTACCAAGTATGGCGTCTTGATTTAGCTTCTGGCCAAAGTGAGCTGGTATTCCAGGAAGACGACGAAGGCTGCTTCGTTGGCATTGGAACGACAAAGGACGACAAATACATTGTGATTGAGGCTGCTTCGAAGACCACGACGCAAATCTTTACGATAGATGCCGCTGCCCCCCTGGCGCAGCCAGTGGCCTTCAGTGAGAGAGTCAAGGATCTCGAATATTCGATCGAACACTGGAAGGACCGATTCTTTATCGTCTCCAATCGCGACAATCCGGATTTTAGCCTCTTCGAAGTTGAAGAAGGCGTGAACGACCACAATAAATGGGAGCGGTACCTGGAGGCATCCGAAGGGGTCCGTATGCTTGACATCGAAGTATTTGCCGACTTCTTGGCATTGCAGGAGAGATGCCTTGCCACCACTCGCCTGCGAGTGGTTGATCTGAGGTCAAAGTATATTTTTGAGGTTGAAAAGAGCGAAGAGGTCTCATCCATTTATATCGGTGCAAATGAGGAGTTCGAGTCAAAACTTCTGCGGTATGAGTACACTTCAATGATCACCCCGAGATCAGTATTTGAAATTGATCTCGAAACCAGGGAATCGGTTCTTCTCAAGCAAAGTGAAGTCCTTGGTACCTTTGACAGATCCAACTATAAGACCTTTAGAGTCTGGGCTGACGCCAGAGACGGCACCAAAGTGCCTATATCGGTCGTAGCTAGATCTGACTTGCAGGCAAACGAAATCGGGCATCCCACGCTCATCTACGGCTATGGTTCATACGAGCATTCAATTGACCCAACATTTTCCTCAGCACGCTTGAGTCTTTTGGACCGCGGACTGGTTTTCGCGTTTGCCCATATACGTGGAGGCGGGGAAATGGGAAGGGCCTGGTACCTAGACGGAAAGCTGGACCGCAAAACCCACACCTTCACAGATTTCATAGACTGCACGCGGACTTTGATCGAAACCGGATGGGCAGACCGGTCCAAAATTGCCGCAAGAGGCGGAAGTGCCGGCGGGATGCTGATGGGTGCAGTAGCGAACATGGCACCTGAGCTCTATAGGGTGATTGTGGCCGAAGTTCCATTTGTGGACTGCTTGACGACCATACTTGACCCATCCCTGCCACTTACCACATTCGAATGGGAAGAATGGGGCAATCCGGTAACTGATAAATCCATCTATGACTTGATGAAATCATACGCTCCATACCAAAACGTAGCTCAAACCCGCTATCCGTTCATGCTCGTGACAGCAGGACTCAACGACCCGAGGGTTTCCTATTGGGAGCCAGCCAAATGGGTGCAAAGGCTCAGAGCAAAAACGATCGAGCCGAGGGTGATACTCAAAACTGAAATGGGCGCCGGTCACCAAGGCCCTTCGGGCAGATATGACGCATGGCGTGATGAAGCATTTATTTACGCGTTTGTGCTCTCGGCGCTTGACATTACCTAAAGCGTGAGCCACGACTCAAGCACGCTTGGCAATCGACAGCGATAACGCAACGGAATGCCTGCGAGTAACATTCTCTAAAACCGGCTCAGATTGGCATCAGCAGCACTGCTGGATGAAAGCTTTTCAGAAACCGCTGAATGACGGGCATACGCCCGCCAAAACGCTCTATGCCTTTACCCCCTGCCTGAAAGTGAATTCATACACGCCAGGAGTAGCCGAAAAACTCACGGGTCGTCCATTGGCGGTTATTGTAAGAACCCCGACGTTTCCAGTGCGAATCCACATAGAACTGTTCAGGGTAAGGGTTTTGCTGCCTCCTGATGGAATAATGCCCTGCCATAAAATCTTCGAGCCGGGTGACACCGATTCCTCCAGCCATGCAGGAGCTGATGCGCTGATGGTCAATGTGATCGACGAGGCATTGATAAAGTAAGTAGCACCGGTGCTGTCAGCCGAAGTGGGCGTCAATGGCCCTGCTGGAGTCGATGGAGCTTCAGTTGTCGCCGTGGCAGATTTGGAAGCGCCTGGATTCTGAACAACTGTGACGACCGAACTTCGACTGGGCGCATTGGAGGAATGGGCGGCGTTGAGGGCGGCAACGATCACACCGAACCCTACCAATGCCACGGCTGAGGCAACCGCTAGAACTCTCGCGTTTAGCTTGCGGGATCCAAAAATAGGACCGGGGGATATTTTCCTATCAGAGTTATCTGCTGGGTCATCATCAAAATGCAGGACCTCTGTGTGCACCTTGGGACCGGCTGGCCGGGTGCTTGAACTGAGCCGAGTCCGTCGCGAAACCGCAGGCCCCTCATTCCCAGCGCTGACAGGCTGAGCAGCACCATCATTTCCAGCATTGACTTCACGGAGGACAGGCTTGGATTCGGAAGTTGGAATCGTCCCCGATCCTGGCTGGCGTGCTGACGACGGGCTTGTTCCTCTGGTCGCCGATGAGCGGCTCCTTGTCCCGCCTGAAGCAGTTGAGGTGCCGGCCCGAAAATTGCGTCTTCTGCCTGTCCCGGGAGACTTGGCGACATTAGCCTTCCCTACCACTTTGACGTGAGATGGAGTTGGCGCAAAGAGCTCAGTTTTCGTTTGAGAATTAGCATCTTCTGCATGGCTCTCCGATCTGACCACGCCAGACAGCTGACCCATCTGCTCATGAAAGTTTGCAATGGATTTTTTTTCAGATCGAACTCTTGAAGAAAATACCGCTCCAAGAAAGCTTAAAATGATTAGCGCAAAAAGTGCCAAAATTAGTAAAGCCAACTCTTACCTCCGGACTTACCGTCGCTAGAGCAAGTGCGATAACAAGGCCCCGTTATTCACGATATTTGGCAAATATTGAGAACTCTCCTAGAGGATCCTAGACCGGTTCCCGTAAAACCTCATATTAAAGGGTATCTGATCAGGTTCGCAATACTGCACG
>SCQM01000111.1 GCA_004298555.1 Actinomycetota bacterium
TCGCATTGCAGGATCTAGCTTTGCCAACCGGGCTTTGATTTGGGTGATTTGCTCACTTTCAGATCAAGGCTCCACTTGGGATCTACCAATCTAATGCTTGAAGTGGAGGGATGTGTCACTCGGGGAAAGAAATATTGGGAAAGGACAACAAAATTTTCTCTATAGATTAGATTTTCTACTATGCCGAATGTAGAAATTCACCGGCGACTAGGTGAAAGAGATATATCAGCAATCGTAGAACTCGTGAAAGCCGCCGAGGCAGTGGATCAGCACAAGGCTCTAGAAGACCACGCATGGATAGACCTGGTACAAGGGGGGCGCAAGGGAGTCCTTGGTCTCGTTGCCAAGCCATATCATTCTGAAGCCATCATCGGGTATTCCCAGATATCAAAAGGTACGTGCAATTCTTGGGCAATCGAGTATGTAATCCACCCCAAGTACCGCTCTGATCCGGAAATAGGTAGGCAGCTCCTTCAATCAGCTCTTGATGAGATTCGGCGTCAGGGTGGCGGACACATCCACGCCTGGGTGGCAAAACCATCGCCCGAAAGCGATCAACTATGCAACTCTGTCGGACTCAAGCGCGGACGTGACCTGTACCAGTTGCGCCGGCCTCTGCCTATCGAGCCAAATCTTCAGGTGGAACCTATTTCAACAAGGCCATTCATCATTGGACAGGACGAGGAAAAATGGCTAGAACTCAACAACGACGCCTTCTCCTGGCATCCGGAACAAGGTGACTGGGATTTGGCCACGCTGCACCACCGCGAGGAACAGGACTGGTTTGATCCCGACGGATTTCTTTTGCACGAAATTGATGGGGTTCTGGCCGCATTTTGCTGGACCAAGATACATTCGGAAACCGAGCCTCCCCTGGGTGAAATTTATGTGATAGCCGTCAATCCGAAGCTTAGAGGGCAACATCTCGGCAAAGCGATGTGTCTCGCAGGGCTTAATTATCTGAGCGGAAAAGGCATAAAGACTGCAATGCTCTATGTCGAAGCTACCAACTTCTCGGCCAATAAGTTATACGAAAAGCTGGGATTCAAAATAGACCATATTGACCGGGCATATGTAGCAGACCTCGGTCCGGCGACATCAAAGGACTAACCTCCCTGAAATCCAACCATATGACCCAGCAGGTAGGTTATCCCCGCCGCAAGTCCTGACAGAATAACCTGCCTGAATATCGTCTTCAGCAGCGATCTGCCGGTAAATACGGCCAGCAGAGCACCTACGGCAATTGCTCCCAATGTTGCCAGAAGAACCGTGAAAAGCACTCCGTTTGTTCCGGTGAGGAAAAACCAAGGAATCAGCGGAAGTACTGCGCCGATCGCAAATGAAAAAAATGATGCCAGTGAAGCTTGAATTGGCGAACCGATGGATGAGGGATCGACACCAAGCTCCTCGCGGGCGTGCGTATCTAATGCTAGGTCTGGATCCTTCATTATATGCTCGGCGAAATCTTCAGCCAGCTCTTTGGGCACCCCTTTGCGCCGATAGAGCTGAACCAGCTCCCGCCTTTCAAAGTCCGGCCTCGTCTTTATCTCATGGGCTTCAAGAGCAATCTCTTTCTCGAACAGTTCGCGCTGAGCCCTCATTGAAACGTATTCACCCAGCGCCATCGAGAGAGAGCCGCCAATTAACCCGGCCAGTCCGGCAACTCTTACAAAGGGAGCCGAAGGATGTGCACCGGCAACGCCGAGTATCAGTGCCACATTGGATACAAGACCGTCACTTACACCGAATACGGCGGCCCGGGCACCGCCTCCTGTGATATCACGATGGCGGACCCCCACGTCGCTCTTCAAAATCTCAGTGCGACTAGGATAAGCATCAGTGCTCGCGTCTGAGTTGCGATGAATTAATTCAGAAATGCTAAATCTTTGTCCAGCCATAGACCATTAAACTAGTTTCACTTATGTCACTTTACGATCTCCAGCTAACTGATTGGCAAAAACTTTTAGCGGACCAGCCATCTTTTCGGCCCAAGCAAATTTGGCAGTCGATACATGAGCGTGCCCTCAGACCGGAACTCCTGACGTCACTACCCAAAGAATTGCGGGAAAAACTGGCGGGTCTGCCTGAGCTAAATTCGGCCTTCAAGCTCCTGCACCTGAGCGCGGATGACCGGCATCTTACCGAGAAAGCTATCTTCGAACTGAACGACGGACAGGTTATTGAAACTGTGCTCATGCACTACGCGGACAGATCTACAGTCTGCATTTCCTCGCAGGCGGGATGCGCAATGAACTGTGCGTTTTGTGCCACCGGGCAACGCGGCTTCTATCGCCATCTGAGCATAGGGGAAATCGCTGAACAGGTTATATGGGCAATATCGAGAACCCGGATCACCAGGGGCTCTAAGAGATTGTCAAACGTCGTCTTTATGGGCATGGGTGAGCCCCTTGCCAATACCCGCAATGTTTTCGGTGCGATCAGGCGCATAAATGAAGATATCGGCATCGGCGCACGGCACATAACCGTGTCAACGGTTGGAATTGTTCCTGGAATCAAACTTTTCACCGATCTGGGCCTCCAGGTCAATTTGGCGGTTTCCCTTCACGCCGCCAACAACCAAAAGCGGTCCTCGATCGTTCCAATTAATAATA
Organism: Actinomycetota bacterium; assembly: GCA_004298555.1. Classification (GTDB taxonomy): domain Bacteria; phylum Actinomycetota; class Acidimicrobiia; order Acidimicrobiales; family Acidimicrobiaceae; genus SCQM01. Next base: position 2,613 of record SCQM01000111.1, read on the forward strand.
GGTACCCGATTGAACAACTCACCAAAGCTCTTCAGGAGTACGCGAACACCACAAACCGCAGAATTTCCTTTGAATGGGCGATGATGGACGGGATCAACGATTTCGAAAACGATGCAAGACAACTCATCGCCCTTTGCATTCCTCTGCAAGCTCATGTGAATCTGATACCTCTAAATCCAACCCCGGGCTGGCCAACTAAGGGATCGCCGTTCGAAAAAGTTGTCGGCTTTGCTAACATTTTAGATAATGCAGGAGTGGCAGTTTCTATTCGCGAAAACCGGGGTACTAACATAGATGCGGCTTGCGGGCAATTGGCTGGAACCCTTGCAGAAAGTAAAACCGGCGAAAGACTTTCCCTTACAAACTCTGCAAGAATGAATATTGATGCTTTACTTGATTGAAGAACTGATACGAGAGGATCGAAATGGACTCACCGAGATGGTTTGATAGGTCTCTTCCTCAGACTCTCCAAATTGCAACCCTTCTGCTTTACATGAACGGGATTGTAACCCTGTTGTTCTCCTCCTTTGCATTGCTGGTCATCCTCCCAGCCGCCGCAGAGCTGGTCGGTGCCTATGGTATTTCTAACTCGAAAAGATGGGGATACATCACTGCGGTAATCGGAGCAGTGTTCCCGCTGTTCATTCTGCTGATAAATGCAGTTTCCTTTAGAATCAGCATTTTCTCGCTAATCTTCTCGAATCCCCTCACATTGGTTTTCGAGATTGCGCTTGTTGCCCTTTTGCTCCACCCTCAGTCGAGAGAGCACCAAAAAATCTGGTTTCACTGAACCGGTGCACCAGCCTCTTATAACGGCTCCACCAAGGTTGAGCCAAAGCTGAGACAGGAGCTACGATGACGGTAGTAATTAATGGCATTGACGAGATCAAGGGATACCTGGGCAAGCATCTGGGTTACTCGGGCTGGTATGAAGTCACCCAGGAGCAGATCAACCAGTTTGCCGATGTGACCGGAGACCACCAGTGGATCCATGTTGATACCGAGGCTGCGCGATTTGGTCCATACGGAACCACTGTCGCCCATGGTTACCTGGTGCTTTCTTTGATACCAAGACTTCTGCCAGATATACTTTCCGTAAATCATGCGGGGATCGCCGTCAACTATGGAGCAAACAGGATCCGCTTCCCTGCACCAGTTCCATCAAATTCAAACATCAGACTTGGTGCCACAATAACCGAACTTGAGGAATTTCAAGGAGGAATCCAATTGACTGTCGAAGCAACAATCGAGGTTGAAAACGCTCCTAAGCCATCGTTGGCAGCCCAGCTACTTTACCGGTATTACCAGTAGCATGGCACTTTCCCATTCTGAAAAGCACCTGCGTGTACGCCTAGGCGAACCCTTTCATCTTGACAGTATCGACCCTGCGGCGACACCGGGTCTCAAAAAGAAAGACAAGGACAGCCTCAGCGAAACTTTCGAAAAAATGCATGAAGAGCTAGCCGAGCTGCAGGCGAGATTGTGGGCTGAGCATTCACGATCGATTCTGCTTGTTCTCCAGGCGCTCGATTCGGGAGGCAAGGACGGAACAATCAGGCGCGTCTTCAAGGGGGTAAATCCCCAGGGGGTCAGAGTCACCGGATTCCGACAGCCAAATTCCATCGAAGCCTCGCACGATTTCCTATGGAGAATCAACAAGGCACTTCCGGCAAAAGGAGAGATTGGAATATTCAACAGAAGCCATTATGAGGATGTAGTGGCAACCTATGTGTTAAAACTGATCGATGACGAGGAGCGGCAGCGGCGCTTCCAGGAAATCCGTAACTACGAGGACTACCTCGATCGCAACAATATCGATGTGATCAAAGTGTTCCTGCACATATCCTCTGACGAACAGCGCAGGCGCTTTCAAGAGCGGATAGACGATCCGGCCAAGCAGTGGAAATTCTCGGACACCGACCTCAAAACAAGAGAGTTGTGGCCCGAATACCAAGACGCCTATTCAGAAGCAATTAGCGCAACCAGCACCGATGAATCACCCTGGTTCGTAATTCCTGCAAATCACCGCTGGTCTAGGGATTATTCGATTTTGCAGCTGCTTCTCGACCGGCTCAATCTCATGAATCCCCGGTACCCCAAGGTCACCGGCCTCGAGGACATCGTCATCAAGTAATTTTTGCCTAATTGCATTCAGCTGTTCCCTGCGATCTGCCTGCCCGGATTCATATCGTGCTAGAGGCGTTGTTCTCACATTCTTGCGAGTACTGACTCACACTATTCGAGCACCCGCTCATATAATAGAGTTCGACTACTTCGAGGTGTAAATGAGCCAATTTGATCCAGAACACGAAGCTGACAGCGATCCGCAGGGACCATTCAAAATAGAAGATTTGGCATCAATTGCGAAGATCTCTATAGACACGATTCGTTTTTATCAGACCCGCGGCTTGCTGGAACCGCCGTCGCGGACAGGACGACAAGCGCTGTACGAGCGGTCGCATCTCAGCCGACTTAATGAAATCCGGGAGCTTCAGCGATCGGGGCTCAGCTTGAATACGATTCGCCGTATCTTCAGCAAGGATGTCGAAGCTGCAGACCGGGCTCTGTTCGAGGCGTTGACAAAACCAATCCGGGCTGCACATTCCTCGGATTACCTGACCCTAGACGAATTAGCCCTGAGGACTTCAATTCCCAAACCCTTGCTCCAATCGCTGGTTAATGAGGGGCTTATACCGCCAGTGAAAGTCAACGAACTGGAGGTGTTTCCGTCCAGCGATATTGAAATGGCGAGGGCTGGGCTGGCGCTTCTGGAATCGGGAATCCCGCTGTCCGAGCTGTTGGAACTCGCCAAGCGGCATCACGATGCGACCAGAAAGAACGCCCTTTTGGCTATTGAACTCTTCGATGAGTATGTCCGAAACCCCATCACCCAGGAGAACGACTCCCCGGAGTCAGGGCAAAAGCTCATTGAGGCTTTCAACCGCTTGCTTCCTGCAGCCGTGGCCCTCGTTGCAGGCCACTTTGAAAGGACTCTTCTGGCACTTGCACAGAGCCATCTTGAACAGGTTGGAGCCCAACATGAAAAAGAGGCCGTAAGAAACGTCATTAATAGCCCGTCACGTATCGAACCAGGAAAGCCGAGCGACTAGTGCCCGATCCAAATTTGCCAATTGGTACCGAAAAGGCAGCCTTCGTTAAAGAGATGTTTGACACCATCTCCCCTAACTACGACAAGCTAAACAGAATCATGACTTTCAGTCTGGATCAAAACTGGCGAAGGCAGACTCTGAGGAGCCTTGAATTGCCGGCCAAAGCCTTAATACTTGATCTGGCGTGCGGAACTGGGGATTTTGTAAAGCTTGCCAGACACGAAGGATACCGGTGTGTCGGCACCGATTTCTCGTTTGGAATGATCTCACACTCGCAGCTTTCCGATGACTTAGTTGTCTCAGATGCTTTGGATCTCTCCTTCAAAAATGACTCCTTCGATGGCGTAACCTGTGGATTTGCCCTGCGGAATTTCACTGAGCTGCCGCCAGTTTTCCAGGAACTCGCACGAGTGTTGAATTCGGGAGGCAGAATCGCCCTCCTCGAAGTGGCGCGTCCCCAATCTCTGGTGATGAGAGCTGGGCATGGCATCTACTTCAATAGGATAGTTCCATTCATAGGGGGTCTGCTGAGCGACAAAAAGGCTTACAGCTATCTGCCGGCATCGGTAAGCTATCTCCCTCCACCAGCTTCGATTATTGAGCTTCTAGTGAAAACCGGATTTTACAACGTTTCTCACAAGCTGCTTACGAGTGGTGCCGCTCAACTTTTTACCGCCACCAAGGCATAGAGCAATGGCCTTAGCAACAGTTACTTCACTTCGCAATGAGCTTTCCGAAATTGGAGCCCAAGATCTCTTTAGATGCACCTTTTCCAAATATCAGTGCTCTTACATCACAGGTTTAAACGAGACAATAGTCTCGATCGGACAACGCAAACGATACCTCCTTGGTAATGGACTGGTCATGCTCGATCCACATCAGCCGGACCAATACGACCGATCTCTTGTGAATGACCTCTCTGCTGAGCATCTCGTAACTGCGGCAATTCCCTTTGACCCGAAGATGGGATTTGAAATCATAGTTCCAGAAGTGGCAGTCATCTTCGAAGGGAGAGGCCGGGTGACCATTTCGAGCCCCCATGATGGCCAGGACAGGGCTTTGGAGATTCTCTATAAAGCCACCCATGGAGTCACCCGAAACTACAGAACGAAAGCTCAGCAGCCTCGTGGTGTAATTATTGAGATTGAAACAGCAGAAGAGTTCGAAAATCGAGTCAGCGCTGCGATAAACGCTATAAAGAACACGAGTTTGAATAAGGTAGTGCTTTCCAAGGCTTCGGTCATCACCTTCACTGAGAACGCTGAGGCTCAGCTGCTGTTCGACGATCTCTCGGTAGACAGGCCGGACACTTATCTTTTCAGTATCGGGAACTACATCGGGGCATCTCCAGAACTGGTAGTCAATCTTAAAGGTAACTCTGTAATCAGCCATCCCCTCGCTGGTACCGCTAATTCAGCCTGCAGCGATAGACTCCTCCGGTCCGATAAAGACAAGCATGAGCATGGAATTGTTGTTGGACAAATCGTTTCAAGACTCCTAGATCTAGGTATTTCGGCACAACCTCAATCAAAACCAACGATTGCCAACTATGGAGAGATTGTCCATCTTGGAAGCAGAATTTCCGGATGGCTTTCTCCAAATTCAACTGCCACAAGTATCGAAATAGCCGCACACCTGGCCCCTACGGCCGCGGTAAACGGAGAGCCCTACGACGAAGCCATGCAATACATTCTTTCAAACGAGGCTCCAAGAAGGGGACTGTATGGAGGCCTTGTCGGTTATCAGAAGATGGGCGGCGATGGCACTTGGATACTAAACATTCGCTCGATTGAGCTTGATAACCGCAAAGCCATATTGCGCGCTGGCGTCGGAATTGTTGACGGCTCAGATCCTGCCAAAGAAAATCTTGAAGCAACATCGAAGATTGATACCATAGCTTCCAGCATGCTGGGCACATAATGCTGCACCAGTACTCATTCAATCCCGAGCAACAGCTTTCAACGCAAAAAGCAGCATTTACTGTGGGTTCTATGCCAATCGTTCAACCTAAACTCTTTGAATGCCAGGGGGCGAATCCATGAGTGACAATCCCAATTACCATCTCAGCGGCCATTCGACGGGAAGAGAGTGCATCGGGATACTTCTCGCTGGCGGTATGTCAAAGCGTTTCGGAAGCAACAAGCTCGTACAGACAATTGACGGCCAGCCGGTGGCAAAGCTCTCCGCCAATGCGCTTTCTTCAGTGTGCCGACTTTCCTTTGAGGCCGGAACCGGCTTGAGCGGGCTGCCGCGAATCCATAACACCTTGGGCAGCGGTCCCCTCGCAGCTATCGCGGAGTCCGTCAGGCACCTAAGGGACCAGGGAATACTAAGCTTAAACCAGTGTGCATTGATCCTTGCGGGTGATGTCCCTTCGATTACAGCATCGACTCTTCATATCATCGCAAACTGGCCTGGCGCTGCAAGCGTAGTTCCGGTAGTAAACGGCCAAAAGCAATATTTAGCGGCACGCTGGTCTGCCCGGAGTTTGGACCGGAGCAACCTTCTAGTAAGGAACGGCATATTGAGAGTCAGAGATGCGCTCAACCTTCCCGAAACCCAGTATCTCTCAATGGATACGTGGGACGATCCAAACAACCTGGAATTCCTCGACATCGACACGCTGGAAGAATTGCACAAGATAGTCACAGCTCGGCAAATTTATGCCAAAGGGAGGTCCCGGTCATGACCGGAGTCGCAACGACGGATCCAATGCCAGTACGCCGGCCCACGACCGACGTCAAGATTACCGCTGTTCGCAACGGTCATGTCACAGGCCGGCCGGACGTGCTTGCCACCGAGGAACCAATGGAAATACGCATACAAGGACTCAATCAGGAAGCCGTGCCCATAACGGTCACCATGCGCACTCCTGGCAATGATTTCGAGCTAGCAGTGGGCCTGCTTTTCAACGAAGGACTGATTGCGTCTTATGAGGATCTTAAAGCCGTTTGCTACTGTGCAAATGTCAAAGATGAAGAGCAGCGCTTCAATGTCGTCACCGTAGAACTCGCTTATCATTACCTCGGGAATCACAAAGAACGCACCTTCATGTCAACTGCAGCGTGCGGTGTATGCGGAACAACCTCCATTGAAGAACTTGCAAGCCGTACAGAGAAGGTGAACTCAACTTTGACGGTAAACCTTGATACGATGTTTTCTCTACCAAATCAGTTGCAGTCAAAGCAAGCAATCTTCAAGAAAACCGGAGGACTTCACGGGGCTGGAATCTTTGATGAATCCGGGAAACTCGAACTCATTCGAGAGGATATCGGACGCCACAATGCGCTTGATAAGATCGTGGGGCACTACTTCCTAGAACAGACACTTCCACTTTCTAACAAAATTCTTGCACTCTCGGGCCGTATTGGCTTCGAACTCGTTCAAAAAGCGGCTATGGCACAAATTCCTGTAATAGTTGCAGTATCTGCGCCGTCTTCGCTGGCCGTAAAAACTGCTGAAAGCCTTGGAATTACGCTTGTAGGGTTCACGCGGAACAATAGCGCCAATATTTACACCCATGCTGACCGCATCAAGTATCCAAAATAGATATGGAGCCTCCGAGGAGGCTCCATATTAGGAAGCTTGGGCCAGCTTGCGCTGTTGACGTCTCATACGTCGAATAATCCGACGTTCTTCCTCGTCTTTTCCTCCCCAGATGCCATACTCTTGATTCGTTCTGAGAGCAAATTCAAGGCACTGCATTTGCACTAGACACGCTTCGCATACACACTTTGCTCGTAGAATTTGTCGCTCGGCTTCCCCGGTAACCCCTACCGGGAAAAACAGCGTGGGATCTAGCTCCTTACACTCGGCCCTAGGCCTCCACTGATCATCATTCCACGTAACTTTCGTTACCGTTTCCACGTCTCAAAACCTCCGGTACTGGTCCGCATAACCAACACACCGGCTCATCGACCCTGTTTTACCAGCCCCCTGGCCGCTTCACCCATAACCGTTGCCTAGAGAACATCTTGCGACGTCACTGACACGCCCCTAAGCTCATACTCGGACACCCATAACATAATCAAGCTGCCTGTTAGCCCAGGAAAACTACTAATCCAAGTAGGTGAAAACACC
>SCQM01000112.1 GCA_004298555.1 Actinomycetota bacterium
AACCCTCCTTCGGGGTCTAAGTATCCAATAATTTCAAATACCTAGATACCATGGCCACCACCTACTGAGACTTCAGCAGATGGAATTTGCACAAGATTCGCTACACAACCCGGATTTATTTTGCGGGAATGCTTAGGCCAAAAGTTAACCAATCTTTTTGGCCCCTTAAAATCCAAAACTGCTGCCTCCGGGTATTCCAGCAAAATTGATCCCTAGGTCTTTAGCCGCGTCATGATGACATACTGGAAATGGCAAGAGCTACAGCAACCAAAGACCTGGAATTTAACAACCTTTGCTGGCAGGACAGCCACATGGCCGGAAGAGGTTTCCCCATCCCTGGGCTATGCACCCGTCGGATAAGGCTTGGTTAATGACCCTTAGTCACAAATTCAGATCCGGACTCGTTTGGGCGGAACCCCTCATGAGCCAGGCAGCGCCGATCAGACTTGCCAGGCTGGCCATGCCTAATGCGAACAGAAGTGTTGGCAGCACCACAAATGTAACAAGAGACCCGAAGAGCAGCGGAGCGGAAACTTGAACCGCTCGATTCACCGAAGTCCGCAACCCGACTGCAAGGCCTTGATCCTGCCTTGGCGTAGCCTTTGCCAAAAGACTTATCAATGAAGTTTGCGAAAGTCCATTACCTAGCCCGAACACGATCATGCATGCCAGCTGGGCCGGAAAAGACTCAAAGAAAGGGACGGCCGAAAATGCTAACGCCATTCCAAACAGACTCACATACAATAGTTGTCCGGTGTCAAAATTTCGATGCAAGAGTCCAGTCATGGCTGCCGCACCTGCACTTGCAGCTGACCCCAACGAAAGGACGATGCCTATATTTAGCGGACTCCAACCCAAATGATGCAGATATACCACATAGAAAGAGTTTCGAATAGCGATGAGACCCAAACGGACCACTGAGCCGACGATTATCAGACGAAATGTTGGCAATCCAAGCAGCCTGAATGCCCGTCCGAAATGACGGCTAGCTATGGCTGAAGCTTCTTCTGCTGCCGATGATCCAGTTCTCAGGACAGAAGCGGCTGGCGCACCTCGCACCGGAACAGAAAATGCAACAGCGCCGATTGAAGCAGCGGCTACAACAAAGGCTGCAGTAATATTCGCCCGCGAGATCAGCACTCCGGCTAGGAATGGTCCCCCGAAATTGCCAACCTGAGCCGAAAGGCTCAATAACCCAATGCGCTGGTTCCGCCTATTCCCGAGATCGCGCTCTCTAGTGACCGATGTCTGAGCTCCAATCCATGCAGCCGACCGGCCGAGCCCAGCCAGCATCTGCCAGAATCCAAATAGCCAGACGTTGCTGACCGAAATGCTAAGCATTGTCGCGGCGGCTGCGGAGACGGCTCCGATTAGAACTACATGTCGACTTCCCAATCGATCAGCGGCTGCACCAATGGGTATTGCAAAAAACATAGGAGCAACTGAAACCGCAGCTACGTCAACCCCAATGGCAAACGGAGATCCATGCATTCGCAAAATCCATAAAGGGATAAGCAGCATAACCATAGACTGTGAGGCGCGTTGTCCGATGCCAATGCTAAATACAAGATTTGTGGATCTACGAACGATGACGAGCCCCCTAATCGCTGATCTACATATTTTCTCCCGCTGCAATCATATTTCTAATCCTTGGGTGTCTGCTGGTATACCGGACAGATGTAATGACTAATGCAGACAAAGCTCTCGCAAGTGAAATTACCTTTGTTGGAAGGCCCTTGGAAAATCCGTTTCAGCATGTGCCCGAACAGTCGGAAAAGACAGATCTCATCAACTAGTCCTCCGGTCCTGAGGTTGGCCCTTTTTCTGTGGGGCCGAGTACCTGGAGTAGCCAAAGACCACCAACAGCAACGCCGTGACCAGATACATCAATGAAAGGGCTGCACTGTCGGTGCCAGCATAAATGGCATGTATCCATATCATGACCAGAGCAATAACGCTGAATCTGTGAACGTTCAACCAACCGCGTTTTCCGTATCCAATTTTCAGCCTCGCTGAAAGCCCTGTCAGCATCCCGGCATATAGCCCCGTTGTGCCGAGAGCAACTGGAAGAGGTCTGTAAGCCGATCTCAACGGAATAAACGCGCCGACTAAACCGACATTGGCATAGGTATCAAGCACTATGGTCATAATATGGAGGGCCGTGAAGCTTAGTGTGAAGACAGCCAAAAGAGTATGGAATCGCATTCTGGTGATTGGGTGAAGGAACCTAATTCTTTGCTTCAACGGGTGAGATAGAAGAAGTCCTGTCATTGCTAAAAGCCAGAAGAGCAGGTAAGCGGTAATTCCACTAGCTCTCGCTATTAGCCAAGGGGCCATCTTTGGCTGGTCAAGATAGTGGGACTCAAAGATAGTCAAAAGGTAGCCAATGGTTATTGCGTTCCCAGTGACGATTGCGACTGTCAGCAAATCAGCGAAAAGCGAGCGTGGCTCGTCCTCTTCAAGGTTTTCGTCGACTGTGTTATCCGTGGCGTCGCCTAGTTTGGTCAATGAAAACGCTTTCTTCTTCCGTTCAACGAGCCCGTGGCAGATCTCATACGACCGTTCCTTTCCAAATGACAAATGGACTAATTAAGGAATTCGTCAATGCTTCTCCATAATCAGTTATCCACACGGCCGGAATGTTATTTGTTTCCGATACAAGTCTGATGTGGTCTCTTCCGACAAGAAACAGCACTTTGGCCCAAATTTCTGCTTCGGCAGGATCTTTGGCGATGACAGTTACAGCCGACAGTCCTTTTCCCCCTGGTTCTCCAGTCCTGGGATCAATTAGATGATGCTTGAGCTGACCATTTTGCCACCAACTCCTAACCGCGGTTGAGGAGGTGCAGACAGCAAGATCCGACAGCCTCAAAACCATCATCGGATCACCTTCGGGCTGGAATGGATTTTGGACCCCAATGTTCCAGCCATTCGTCGTCGGTCCGTTGCCTGAGCAAATGCAGTCTCCGCCAGCTTCGATCAAGAAATGCGACTGTGCAGGTCGGATCGCCGCCGCAGACCACCTCAGCGCAAGACCTTTGCCTATTCCACCCAAATCAATAGGAAGCTCGCCAACTCGGACCAGATTTTCTCCCTTGAACTCAGGCTTCCATTCCGGTAATGGATTTCGCATGCGGAGTGTTCGATCTGACTTTGTATCCGGCAATCCAGCGGTCCAGGAGTTCCTATACCCAAGTGACAGAAGATCAGCCAGGATCCTCGGATCGAATATTGAGTCCGTAAATTTGTAAGCTTCGTAAGCATCTTGAATTGCCATGAAGCATACCGGAGAGACCTCGTGCCATGACTCAGGCGACTGGTTCAGTTGAGACAGGTCGCTATTTGGATTGAACCTGGTGCAGGCGACCTCGGTTTCCGTAAAGACAGCCTTGATCTGCAGAAAGCTCTGTTGAAAGTCCTGGCCATCCCCCGTCGGGTAGGCCGAAACTATTACCGAAGTGGCCATGGCCCGGAAAGAGTCGGTCATCGGTGTCGGCCGTGCCTTAACGGACGGCACGCGATGCTCCAGTTGAACCATGCGTCGGCGGCGGGGCGGTTGCGGCCGTTCTTTGTGGGCTGACTACGCCTTGTGTCACGGGGGGTGAAATCCGGTTCCTTCCGTTACTCGGCACATAATCTGCAGGAGGCTGTTGACTTCTGCCATCTTGCGACACCGTGCTATCGAGCTTCTGAATCTGGCTCATCAATTGAGAAATTTGAGCTTCGAGTTGGATAACCCTCTGTCGCTCCTCAAGCTGTTTTGGGCTGAGCGACGTGGCTCTAACTGGTTGAGTAGTGGGTGTGATGCTGGCAGCTCCGGAACCTGATACGTTAGATGTGGGGTAGCTGCGGTTGATGGCCTTTGAAACGTAAATCGTCGTAAGTACGCCGATCCCCGTCGACAGCGGATATAGCACTACCAATGGAACAAATTTCCTGAGCTTCATCCGCTGCGTCTTAGAAAGTGTCATTGGCCGTTATCTGTGGCTAATCATCCGCTTTAGGCACTATGGTGGTTGTAGTTCCTCCACTGTTGCCTGAGACTGTGGTCATAGTGTGCTCGCCAGAGTCATCTGAGGCGCCGTCGTCAGAGGTGCCGTCGTCCGATTTAGCTGAGCTTGCCCCAGTGGTCGCGCTGGTTGGCGGTATAGACGTTGTTGCTGCGGAATTACCGGCCAAAAATGCCGCATTGCCATTTGCATTTTCAATTGCAGGGGTGGGCAGTTGTGCCGCCAATGTGGATTTTGCGGAGTTCAGTTCCGACTGAAGCTGAGCCTCTTCACTTGAAAGCCTGTTCAGTAATGCAACTGTCGGATCCTCAGTCGTCGTGGTGGCGGAAGTTGTCGTTGAAGCATCCTGGCCTACAGGCAACGACGGCGGTGATACCAGGGCCACGGCATGTATGGCTGTGGCGGACCCAGCTCCGATTCCGATCGCAGCTGCCAATTTAATAAAGCCTGTCCTTGTAAGCACTTTTAACCTCCGGCTTCGATGTAAATATTCTCCCATGCCTAAGTACCATTGAGATTATGCTGGCATTAACATTTTCTTAGTAAGTGCGTGACTCACCCAATTGCTGCGCACATCCTGGTTGGCCGCCGATTCCAGCTAACATGTTCTACTCTGACAGATGCTTACCCAGATCCCCAGCTGGTGCTTGGCCGATGATATGGCCGATAAGTCCAGGGCTAGCGTTCGAAAATACGGCAACTAAGCTACTGACGATGAAGGCAGGGCTCATGCTCCCGGCAGGACTCTAAGCAAACCACAGAACCTCCGTCTGATGGGAGACGGCAAACATTATGGCAAGTCGCTAAGTCCGTTCCATGTGGTAAGAACCGGGGGCTGGACAGCGAAAACAAAAAATGCCAAGGAATGCTTGGTTTTTCTGGAGCGGAGCATGCGCTTATTAGCACATCAAAAGGAAGTCCATTACCCGGACAAATTTCGAAATCTCGCAATTCCAAGTATTTCAAGGCCACCAACCAGAGAAGTTGGAAATAATGGTCGGCTGAATTGCAGATGCAGCAGCATGGCTGGCGAATCGTACTCTTGAAACTCCAGGACGCAGACTATGTTGCTAGTGCTCCGGCTTTACGGTGTCGTCGATTAGTGAAGCAGGTGAAATGGCATTTGTTCCAAAACGTTCCTTGATTTTTGCCACAGTGCGGAAGAGCGCCTCCTCACGCTCACTGTTATCATCGTCAAGCATTAGCTGTACTGCCCCATCTTTTTTCAAATTGGACATTGCGACACCTAACAATCGAATTCCATGATCTGTTGAGCCTTCAGGAAACAACTCCCGCAAATGACGGAGAATTTCTGCTCTTGAATCAGTGGCAGACAACAAAGTGACCGATCTGGTGATCGTGCGGAAATCACCAAAGCGGACCTTCAAAGTTATCGTCCTAGCAGCTGCCCTGTTCTTCCTCATCCGATCTGCCACGCTATCCGCGAGCCTCACCAATTCACGATCGACCTGGCTCATTTGGTGAAGATCGATTGGATAGGTCTGTTCACGGCCAATTGACTTGCGTCTTGATCCAGACATAACTGCATCAGAGTCACATCCGGCAGCGAGCAACCGCAAGTGTGTGGCGCCCTTACCAAACACCGAAGCAAGAGTTTCATCACGAGCCCGTCGCAGATCCCCAATCCGCTCGATCCCAACCGACTGCAATTTCCGATACGTCTTGGGACCCACACCCCACAACTCCCTTACGGGAATTGGGTCAAGGAATTCCTGCTCTTGACCCGGCCATACCACTACTACGCCTATAGGAGGTCCTACGACTCCCTGGGTAATTTTAGGTTTTGCCCGACGAGACGCTAACTTCGCCACCTGTTTAGTGGTACCTACTCCTACGCACACCGATAAGCCGAGGTCCTTTTTCACCACTCGACGTATTTCCGCAGCAATAACCTGGGGAGACCCAAAGAGACGCAGACAGCCGCTGACATCCATGAATGCCTCATCTAAACCCACAGCTTCTATCTCATCAGTGAAACGTCGCAGGACTGAATGGAAAAGAAGGGAAACTGACGAATAGCGCGAATAGGTGCCATTCAGAAAGACTCCCCGAGGACAAAGCTGCCTTGCTTTAGCCATTGGCATGGCGGATCGGACACCAAAGATCCGAGCTTCATAACTTGCAGCAGCGACTACGCCGCGGGGGCCCGTACCTCCTACGATAACTGGAAGTCCCACAAGGCGGGGGTCCTCAAGTACTTCTACCGAAGCAAAGAAGCAGTCGAGATCTGCATGAAGAATCGCTCTATGTGCTCCCCAAGGATGCTCCATGTCAAAATCCTACCTGCCCATTTTCTCTCCTGTTGCTTTTGCCAATGTCGATCTGGCCTAGAATCAACCGTCTAATCCTTTCGTCCAGTGCTTCCCATGCCCTCCCCTACGCCGTTATTAATCTCCCGACACCTCGTTGGTTCCTGCAATATTTTCCGTGAAATCCTCAGCAGGAAAGGTGAGCATCTGTCCCGGGCGGCTCACTCTCGCTTTGAAGGGACGCTCTGAACTTCCCAACGCACCGCCTTGGTTGGAGGTTGATCCACTCAGCAATGACACAAATGACGCAGGCAATTGCGCCATGAGACTGCACTTCCGTGGTCGAAATGAGCATTTAGCCCGCCTAATTCTTCGCCATGCTACAATCTCAACTAAAGTTGCGTCTGAGTATAAGAGACCTTGTCGTGGCGATGTAACCGTAACCATCCAAAGCGACTCGCAATTTCCAGCAATGGCTGCCGTCTGGCGCTGAACCTATGTCTAGTATGGAAACTCGCATCATTAGGCAGATCAGACATGTCGGAAAGATGTCCCGAAGGGTAAAACAAAAAAAATAACAGTACCGTTACCTAACAGCGCCCCCGTAGCTCAGGGGATAGAGCATCGGTTTCCTAAACCGTGTGCGCAGGTTCGAATCCTGCCGGGGGCACTAGAGTCAGCGACAAAACTAACCTGGTCATGACGACAAAAGTCGCGGCCTTAATGCCAATTATGGCGCCAAGGTGAATCAATTTGCGCGAGGGTTGAGCCAGTGGTAATTCCCGGCTAAAAATAACCAATTTTTACATCCCGGATATTCGCTGCAGGGGTTCGTACGAGGTATCTCGCCAGCGTGGGCACCAAGAGTTGTTTTTTGGCGCTTACAACGTTGGCGTTTTCCCTCCCCACTTGGCCGTTCCTGAAAATCTCGATCTTTCTTACGTTGGCTACCCTGAGAAGCACCGCCACAAATATCGACTGTGATGCAATGCCTCTTACCTTGCGCGATCCGGGCTGGGAGAGCGCCTCATGGCATGCATCTTTTTGGGAACCGTTAAGCCATCGATGCAGTTTCGCAAAGTTACGTGGTGCTGACGCCACCCATCTGTTCATTTGCCATGCGCGTAAGAACCTACATGCAACCCAGGAATTCCCAAATGGCAGTGGATAACTACTTCCACTTTCCGAACATAAAGAAACCCATAGCAACCACTGTACATGCGAAGTTCTGACCCCCTGAATCCGGTATATAGCTCCTTGGCGAGATTGAACGAAGCCATATCATCCTTCTGGCCGCACCTAATTAATGTCGGTGCCATTGCTACGTAAAGTTTGGTGTTCTGTCGTATGATGCTGAGGCATTGCTCTGACGGTTGAAGGTAAAGTATGGTTGGTGGCCCCTGAGCAGAGTAAATGGTTGAAGCACATCAAATAGCCGAGTCCGAACCACACGATGCGATATCGTCAAGAGAACCGGCCGATCAACCAGATCCAGATGTGTGAACCCTAGGCAGAGTGCAAACCTACCGCCCATGGCCATTCCCTTGACGTCAGCACGCTGCACACCAAGTCTCGTTTACGGTTCAAACGTGTCGTTAGCAATCATCTCGAACGAGTACGGAATATCCGGTATATCCGCGTACCCTGCTCCGCGATAATCAAAAGCGATTACCTAACAAGGACCAACAACGCACATCACAACGCGTGCCCACCAAGTTGTAACACGCTGGATATGACATAAACCTTCAACTGGTAGTTACTACCATTTGACTTTTACTACTATTTTATTAGTTTAAGAGAAACAGGTTTAAGGCATCTATATGCCCGAGGAGGTGATCTCCATGGATCCTGCAGGATCACGTAGGTGGTGGGCACTCGGTGCCGTCATGCTCGCAGTGCTAGCTGTCAGTCTGGATTTGACAGTTCTGAGCGTCGCACTCCCGACCCTGTCTAAGGCGTTCAATGCCTCGGAATCCGACCTCCAGTGGTTTTCATCAGGCTACGCCCTGGTGCTCGCGGCAGCGATGCTTCCTGCGGGGTTGATTGGGGATCGTTATGGACGAAAAAAAGTGATGCTCTTCTCACTTGCACTATTCGCCATAGGGTCTCTATCGTGTGCATGGTCTCAATCTGCGGCCCAGTTCATCGCAGCGAGAGTTCTACTCGGCTTTGCTGGCGCGGGGCTTATTGTTATGGCAATCTCAGCACTCACGGTGCTCTTTTCCGAGGAGGAGCGTCCCAAGGCTATCGGGATCTGGGCATTGGCTAACATGATAGCTCTCCCCATTGGACCTATTCTCGGCGGCTGGTTGCTTTACCACTACTGGTGGGGTTGGGTATTTCTAATAAATGTCCCCGTGGCGATCCTCGGATTTGTAGCCGTGGCCAGTTTTGTTCCCGAATCTTCGTCGTCGCTCCACCCCTCAATCGACCTGCCCGGAGTTTTCAGTTCCAGCACGGGTCTGGCCGCCATAACCTATGGGCTAATCGAGGTGGGTAAACGTGGCTGGGGATCTCGCGAAACCCTCGTCACACTTTCAGTGGGAATAGTTTTAATCCTGATCTTCATCTACTGGCAACGTATCCTTGGACGACGCCCTGGCGGTCAACCCCTGCTAGATCTCGGACTTTTCCATTCGGCTTCATTTACATGGGGTGTTGTCCTGATAACGGTACTTACCCTTGCGCTGGTAGGACTGCTATTTACAATGCCCCAATATTTCCAGGGGGTTCTGGGCACAAATGCCGAGGGCTCAGGAATCCGTCTTCTGCCTGTGGTAGCCGGCCTAATGGTGGGTCTCTTGCCTGCCAGAAAATTGGGGAATAGAATTGGTGCAAAGCTCACAGTTGCCTTAGGGTTTGCCATTCTAGGGACAGGACTTGCCCTGGGAGCAGCCACTACAGCATTATCTGGTGAAGGCTTCACCGTTTTGTGGATGACGATCGTCGGAATAGGCACTGGACTCACCATGGTAACAGCAGCCTCAGCCGCCCTTGTCGAGCTCTCTGAAGAACAAGCGGGAGTCGGCTCTGGTGCGCTACAGGCACTCAAGAACACTGGAGCTCCCCTTGGCAGCGCGATTCTAGGTAGCGCATTGGCATCGGCATATATAAGCCACCTCGATCTGGGCGGGCTGCCCCCGATATATGCCCAGGCGGCACGCCAAAGCATATTCGGTGGCGTCGCAGTCGCCCATGGGCTAAATTCTGCGGTGCTCCTCTCCAGTGTAAAAGCAGCCTTCATACACGGCATGGACGTTGCGCTATTGGTATCAGCAGGCTTCGCGTTGGTTGGAGCAGTACTGTCTCTTATATTTCTACCAGGGCATCCCTTGCATGCATCCGAGAAGAGCTTTGAGCTGAGAGGACGTGACGGACACGATGGCAGCTGAATCCCAACGGGCCAAGGCGAGCCTACGGGAGCGCAAAAAAGCAAAGACCCGAACAGCTATCCAGCATGAGGCACTGCGCTTGTTTCGTTTACACGGATATGAGGCCACCACCGTCGAGGAAATCGCCGACAAGGCCGAGGTCTCGCCGAGTACCTTCTTCCGGTACTTTCCTTCCAAGGAAGACGTTGTCCTCAGCGACGACTACGACCCGCTCATTACCGAGGCGGTTCGCGCGCAACCATCAGAGCTCAGCCCGATACGGGCCATCCGCAATGCGCTATTCGAGGTCTTTAGCCAACTCAGCCAAGATGATCTTGAGGATATGTTTGAACGTACCCAGCTAGCACTGTCCGTGCCAGAACTTCGCGCTGCAATACTCGACCAGTTCGCACGGACAATCCGGCAAATCACTGATCTCTTAGCCGAGCATACAGGAAGCGCAAATGATGATTTCGCTTTACATACCTTAGCTGGAGCAGTTATGGGGGTCATGATTTCAGCGCAGTTCCACTGGGTTGAACATCCTGAGCAAAACCTGATTTCGCTCCTTGACAACGCACTAGAGCAGCTGGAGTTCGGTTTCCAATATTGATGGAATTAACCTTGGCTGGGTCACTGCGTAAAAATCTGTCCAGCCAAGCGAACCTCACCGAGGCAAGATCCCTGGAAATCGAAGGCAACTCCAGCAACTCATTTATCGATTGCCAGCAGCCTCACCAAACAGCCTCAGCCTTCAGTAACTGCCAGACAGATATTTGAAGGTTGGGAACCCCGCAGAGAAAACGTCGATTAGATCAGCGCGTCGGAATAGGTGGGACTAAGCAGACCTGCACAAGGTAAAACGGCCGTGACCTCGTTGATTTATAGAGCTTAAGCTCAAAATTATTGCTGATTACGCGAAGTCAACCGACTATTTCAGACAGCTGGTTAGAACTTGACTGATTGGTCATCTTGGCGATACGGTACCCGACCTTACTCCCCACCACAGCCTTATCCAGTCCGCCTGCGACGCCTTTTAGATATCTGACGCGCCTTATTCGGACTCATTGGTGATCTCTTTTGGCATGCGAAACCTGCCAACTGAAATCCCGCTTCCCTTCAACGCTGAATCGAGCATAATTAGCATGAGTTGTTTTGAGACGAGACACTCCTCGCAAGAATCAGGTCCTGCGACGACGTCTGCATCCAAAATGCCTGTTACCGCATTTAGATTCCACTCCAGACGATACCCGTCCCGCTCCAAAGAGTTGCAAAAGTCTGCAATCAAAGATTCAACGACAGCACTCCGCGCATCAGCTCCAGCTGACATCGATGCTCTACCTCTCCAATCTATCTGCTATGAGTCAAAGCGTTCCCCAGCATATCTATCCTTCGTCCGCAAGGGGACTCGTCAAGAGGAGCCCAATTACTTCTTCTATAAATTGTGCACTCAGTTCCATCAACTCTACTTCAGACAACGGTTCCACGGGGTGTGGCACAGCGATGTACCGGTACCCAGGGACTCCCTGAAATTGCGCCATCGCTTCGGCGGCACCTCTAAAGGCATCCGTGCATACAACTACTGCCGGAACTCCAGCTCTCTCCAGAATTATACCGTCAGCCAAACTGGCTGCGCTGCAGGACCCTCAGTCTCCCACGCCAGCTATAACGACGTCACAGAGCTCCCGTATCCGAAGCACCATAGCGTCATCGACTGAGTCGCCAAATTCCGGCTTTTCAAAAGTGCTGACATTGCTCAAGCTAACCCGATCAGCGAGTCGATATCCGAAAGCCTCCAAAAGCGCGCCTGCGTTGGGTTTCCCATTATTAAGCAAGCCCAACCGCACCCCCGATAATGAGGCCGGACGTATAGCCAAACCATGACTTTGGCGCTCCTCGGCGATGTTCGATGATGACATCGCTACATCCGAAATGCCAGCTTCAGTATTCATATCAATGCCCTTTCGCTCCCTTTCGCTCCCCTGGGCTCCCAAACAAACATGTTTCCGGCTCCTGAGTTGAAAGTCGTACTACAAATAACCCTCCTACCTCACTTAACCCGAGTCTTCGGAATTATGCAAAATCATGCTCCCAAATCCCCTACGAGATTCCATCAGGTCCGCGCATTCCACTATGAATTACAAATTCAGCTATCACTTCGCTGGTCACAGGTACTTTACTCGGGTTCACATGGTTCTGAAATAGTCAGTTACCCTTCATCTCCAACTGGCACTATGCTAAAATTCCGCTCACGTCTCCATGACCAGATGCAGAGACGGCATGAAGGAGGCTTGAATGACCGAGTCGCCCACCAAGACTTTTCAAACAGCGCGTGACCTGCTTTTCTCTTATGGAACCGACTACGACAAGGCGAAGCAGGCATTTTCATGGCCTCATTTCGAGGAATTCAATTGGGCACTCGACTGGTTCGATGTAATCGCCAAGGACAACGACAAGCCAGGTCTTTGGATCGTCGAGGAGGACGGCAGCGAAAAAATACGGACTTTTGCTCAGCTTACCTTACGCTCAAATCAGGTCGCCAACTGGTTCCGCGAACATGGCATGAATCGGGGAGATCGCGTGCTGGTCATGCTCGGAAATCAAATTGAGTTGTGGGAGACCATGCTTGCGATCATGAAGCTGGGCGCGGTAATCATTCCTGCCAGCACACTCCTGCAGACGGACGACCTGGTGGACCGCATCGAAAGGGGCCAGGTTCGTCACGTAGTCACCCGCGGGGACGACACTGAGAAGTTTGCGACCGTCCCAGGCAATTTTACGCGCATCGCCGTTGGCCCCGCCACCGAAACCTGGCTCAATTATCGTGATAACAAAAACGCGGAAACTGGCTTCGATCCTGAAGGCACCACCAAATCTTCGGATACCCTAATGCTCTATTTCACGTCCGGCACAACTGGAAAGCCAAAGCTCGTCGAGCACACCCACGTTTCTTACCCGGTTGGCCATCTCTCGACTATGTACTGGATCGGACTGCATCCGGGAGACATCCATTGCAATATCTCCTCGCCAGGCTGGGCCAAACATGCCTGGAGCAGCATCTTCGCACCCTGGAACGCTGAAGCCACCATACTGGTTTACAATTATGAGCGTTTTTCAGCTGCCGCGCTGCTTGATGTATTGTCGAGGACAAAAGTCTCCACTTTTTGCGCGCCTCCAACCGTTTGGCGAATGCTCATCCAGGAAGATCTGGCAACCTGGCAAGTGACGATTCGCGAAGCTGTTTCTGCTGGAGAGCCCCTTAATCCTGAGGTAATTGACCAGGTTCAACGGAGTTGGCATATTACAGTTCGTGACGGATATGGCCAAACCGAAACGACTGCCCAGATCGGTAATACTCCCGGACAACCCTTGAAGCCAGGGTCAATGGGCCGACCACTACCTGGCTATTTGGTGGAACTTGTCGATCCCGTAACTGACGAACTCTCCGACGAAGGCGAAATCTGTCTCCATCTAGATGAACGGCCGCTTGGACTGATGACTGGCTATCGTGACAATTCTTCACTCGAGCCTGGAACTGCATCGTCTGGCTTTTACCACACCGGAGATGTGGCTGCGCGAGATAGTGATGGTTATCTCACCTACATTGGACGTGCTGACGATGTGTTCAAGGCTTCAGATTACAGGATCTCGCCTTTCGAGTTGGAAAGCGTGTTAATCGAGCATCCGGCAGTAGCCGAGGCTGCCGTTGTGCCAAGCCCGGATCCTGTGCGCGGTGCAGTGCCGAAGGCATACATAGGCTTGGCAATAGGCCAACAGCCAGACAGGGAAACAGCCTTCTCCATTCTCCAGTATGCCCGCACACACCTCGCCCCATTCAAACGGATTCGCAGAATCGAATTTGCTGAGTTGCCCAAGACGATCTCCGGCAAGATCAGACGAGTCGATCTGCGTGCACAGGAGAATGAGCGCCATCAGGGATCGCCACTTTCCACAGGACGCAGCCCAGATGAGTACTGGGAAGACGACTTCCCAGATCTCAGAACTTGAGCGGCCGAGAACCCTCTCCGTGCGTTAGTGTGATTTGGAAACGGGAATTTTCCCGCGGAGATTAGGCAGGCGGGAGATGCCCTCAGAAATTCATGAGGAGAACCACCATCCGGAATCTGAACAGTTGGCGCATGGTGCTCTGTCTCTGCTTGATTCCGTGGTCATGGGGGTCGCAGGCGTTGCCCCCGCCTTTACTATAGCGGCCTCCACCGCAGCCCTGAGCGCAGCAGTCGGTCTCGGAGGTCCCTCTTCGCTTTTGTACTCGGGTATCGCCATGTTTGGAATCGTATGGGCCTTTCATTATCTTGGAAACAGAGAGGCAAGTGCTGGTGCGACATATACCTGGGTTCGCAATCTGCTTCATCCGGTCCTTGGCTATTTGGCTGGCTGGTCTATGATCGTGTCTGCGCTGATATTCATGGTCGCGGGAACTCTGCCTGCAGGCTCCCTTGCAGTAGGACTCTTTTCACAAAATCTCGCCAATAACGTCGTGGTGGTGGGCATTGTGGGCATAACGGTGTTCATCCTGGTCATCATCGCTGTTGGTCTCGGCGTGAAAATCGCTGCAAGGCTTCAGGTCCTGCTTTCGACTATTGAGCTGGCCGTGCTTCTTCTCTTTGCGGTCCTCATGCTCTCACATGGCAACCGCGTCCATACCTTTAGTTGGGTCTGGTTGAGTCCAACCGTCTTCCACGGAGTCTCTGGATTCTTTGCCGGCGCACTCGTCGCCGCATTCTATTACTGGGGATGGGACGTGACGGCCAATCTAGCCGAAGAGACCGCACAGCCTCGCCGCAACCCCGGCCTCGGAGCCCTCCTGGGGGTGGCAGTGGTTTTCAGTCTCTTCGAGATTTTCACCATCGCAAGCAATCTCCTGCTTACCCAGCAGCAGATCCAAGTCAATGCTGGTGATGTCCTAGGAATTCTCGGGCAAATCGTATGGCCTGGCCTAGGCGGCAAGGCGATCGTTGTCGCAGTCGTACTTTCTACGGTTGCGACACTTGAGACGTCAATTGTTCAGGTAACACGAACTCTCTACGTGATGGGTCGCGATGGAACACTTCCCAACTTGCTTGGTCGCATTCATCCCCGCTCGAAGACACCAGTCATTGCAACCGTGATTATCGGCCTAGTCCCGCTACTCCTGTTATTTTTCGCCCTCTTCATCGGGTCTTTGGAAACGATTCTTCAGGATGCAATCAATGCCGTTGGGCTACAAATTGCCGTGTACTACTCGCTAGCAGGCTTCACGGTTGTTCTTGCCTACCGCAGATCATTGCTAAGCTCTTTTAGACTTTTAATATTTGCAGGACTCTGGCCCCTCCTGGGGGCGACATTTATGGTGACTATGTTTTTTGTAACCATCCCGCGTCTCAATACTACGACTCAGATCGTAGGAATCGGAGCTCTTCTCCTCGGTATCGTGCCCGCAGCCTTCTCACGGATTCGTGCTCAGACAAGCCTGGCGTACCCCGTACTCCAGCCGGATGGAAAAGCAATACCGAAATAGTGTTGACGCCTGTGAAACTCATTCCGGGACATCCCGTCTACTAGCTAAATCATCTTGTCATATCTGCGTATTTCCTCGATCGGAGACGCCCTACGAGGCAGGTGCATAGTGGAACTTCCCGTCTTTGGTGATATCGCTGGCATTAAATCGTGCTTTCAGCTCCACCGAGATGAGCGGCCTTGGGACCGCAACATCGCCAACTGCACGTACCGGGCAATGTCGCTCGGAGAAACTATACCAACGAGATGGCCGTTGGCATCGACCACCAAGGCTCTTCCGTCAGGCGAAGCTTCCATGCGCTGGAGTAAATCAGGAATCGGCTCACCTGGTGCACCTTTCGGAACATCGGCAATTGGACAAGCGATGTCAAACAATCGTGTACTCTGCCATAGATCACTGGACAGGTGACGGATTCTGTTCGTGGTCACGAGACCCTCGAGCTGGCCTTCGGGTCCTACTAATGGGTAGGAATTGAAACGATAATGCTGAAGCTGGCCGTTGACTAGGTCGGCGACAGTGGCGGAGGAGGAGAATGTTGTTGGATTAGGGGTCATGATGTCTCGAACATGCACGCCAGCAAATGAAGAACGCATTACGGCCGAATTCTCCTCTGAACGGGCAGCCGACAGGAGAAACCAACCTAGGAATACCAGCCACAACCCGGCCAGCGCACCGGTAAAGAACTCCAGTATCCCCAGCGCCACCAGCACATAACCGAGTACCTCACCGGAGCGTGCAGCCGCAGTGGCAGCACGGAGGCGATCTCCGCTGCGGTGCCACAGGTAGGCGCGAAATACCCGACCACCGTCCAGCGGTGCTCCGGGCAGCATGTTGAACCCACCGAGCATAACATTCATCCACGCTAACCAACCCATAGCAGAGGCCAGAACACTTCCGCTTCCGAACTGCAGAAAAATAAGGCGGAGAAGAGCGAATATGACCGCAAAGACAAAGCTGGTTAGAGGCCCAACCACGGCAATTCGAAAGTCAGCTCCCGAGGTCAGGGCTTCACTCTCGAGCTCGGACACCCCACCGAACAACCATAGGGTGATGCGCCTGACACCAATGCCATTTCGTTTAGCGACAACAGAGTGGGATGCTTCATGAGCCAGTAACGACACGAAGAACAAAACAGTGGTGATGACCCCAACTGTCCAGTAGACAATGGCACTGCTGTATGGACTGTAACTTGGCAGGACCAGCTCAGCGAGCTCCCACACGATCAATACGAAGATTGCCAAAACGCTCCAGTTGACACCAACTGGAATGCCAGAGATCTTTCCGAGCCGAATGTTCTGATCCATTCCTACTCCACCTCCGCTGCACAACTCCCATCGTCAAGCCCTTGTACTGTGGCTACGCATCGCCAGTACTGAAACTGATGCTACCCCGAAATAGGGGAACCATCATAGTTTCGATGGAGACCGTATCAGTTGTCATATTGCCGCACCGATCGTCAACTGCGAAGCCTAGTACACCCAAGGGCTTCGTGAATGGTTTCCTCATAACCCTTGGAGCGCAGCCGCTCTCCATTCCCGTGTGCGAAATGCACCGGCCTGATCCCGCACTATGGCTGTCAGAGGCATTATTCCTCTTTAGTAGCCAAATATTGGATTCGATCGTGATGGATAATCGACAGGTGGATGAGAACATTTTGTGGCGAGCTGCTGCCAGATTTGCCAGATTTAACATAGCCAGCATTACGGTCTGCTAGCCGAGCACCACTGCGCTCTAGGAGATATTAAAAACCAGCGATTTGATGGTCACCGGAATAGCCAACGAAGGTTGCAATGGACGGCCGATGTCGATGTAGTCAAAATCCCATAGCGTGAGGCCATCGACAACAAGTATGTCCACAGTTAATTTCAGCTCGTCGCGCAGCATACTACCTAGGCTCTTTCCCATATCTGCATCAAATGTGAGAAGTACGGGATACCCTGCGGCTATCCGGCTCTCCAGTCCAGCTGCCACCGCCTCTGCCATTGCATGCAACCTATCGTACGAAAGCTCCCCGCTCCATGTTAGGGCTACGACGATGTCAGTGTCGACATCAGGACTGGTGAAGGACTGAATATGTTTGCGCACGACCCGAGCGACCGCCTCCACGTCAATTTCTTCATCCAGAATATAAAACGGGTGGATAACCTGAAGATTGCGTCTCGGCAAAAGCCTGTCCACGTCAGAGATATAACAGGTATTGCCGCTCAATTGTACACAGAATTCCGATGCTCCAAGCGCGGTCGCCCGGATTCGGGCAGCTGCGGGAAGCAGTGCGAATGGGATCGAGCCGTTTGATATCCGGGATCGGATCGCAGTGCCCAGTCGGAGTCCGAGATCGCCGAAATCGCGAGCCTCCACACCGTAAACATATTCCCCCACGCCGCCTGAAAAAACAACGCCGTCAATATTTTCAAGACTGCCGATCGGCTCGGTTAGGTATGGAAGACGCTTTTCGAGCGAGTTCGCATTTGGAATGAGCGCATCAACCAGCAAATCGGCCATCATGCTGGCGATAGCATCAAGGTCGGCAGGGGATATGGAGCTTCCCAGTTTTAAGTCAATGCCCGCCGCTTGGCTGTGCTCAAGAACTGCTTCCTCCAAGCGCACAACCCTGCCTTCAGCATCAACGACAAGAAGCCTGCCGCCAATGTGAAGCGCCGCTGTAGACACTATCTTGCCTGCATCGATTATGGACAGTTTTGTGGTTCCCCCGCCAATATCGATGTTCAAGATACGTTGTCCTGTGTCTGAGGAGACCTGGGCGGCACCGGAGCCATAAGCCGCCAGCGTAGCTTCCATGTGGTGCCCAGCGGCGGCGCAGACAAAATCTCCAGCGGTTGCCGACACCACCATTGCTATGCTCTCTGCATTCTCTCGACGCAGAGCTTCTCCGGTGAGAATCACAATTCCGGTATCGATGCCTTCGGGCCTAAAGCCGGATGCAGCATAGGCATCATCGATGATGGCACCAAGAGCGGGCGCATCGATAATCCTCTCGTCCGTAAACGGCGTAAATGCGACCTCGGACTGGAACAGACACGACCTCTCCACCACCACATATCGGGTTGCGAGCCCAGCCCCATTTCGCTGGAGCTTAAGCTCGGCAAATACCACTTGTGTGCCGGACGACCCAATGTCGATACCGACACTATGGAGGGTGACATTTTCCTGTTGCCAAATGGGATTGTCTTCGTCGGGCAGGAACTGGAATCCATCATCAAGGTCTGGTTCAAATGAACCGGACTCATCGAATTCGTGTTCGTGCGCATGATTGAAACGATTTTCTTTATCAGACACTTACACGCAACTCAAGCTGGAAGTGGCGGCAAAGTTGCCAGTTCGGCTTCATATGCCGACTCCATTGCAGGTGAGATACCTGACTTCGCCAGGGCCTCCGCAAACAGCCTCCTGACCAGAGGCTCTTCGTCCGCGTAGTCGATCTGATCGCCGCCAATGCGACGACTAATCCACGCTTTGGGGACTCCCTGTGCATTTCGAATCGAAACCGTCTCATGTTTGAATGCCAAATAACGCCCAGGAGCGTTCCCCGTGTTGAAGTGCTGATGGAACCAAAGGTTAGGCGGTATGATCATCGAGCCGGCTTTCCATTCGTATCGGCGCGGCTCCTCGCCCTCGGGCCACATTAAGGAATAGCCCTCGCCAGACAGGATTATCACGTGGGCCCCTGGTCCATGACGGTGTCCCTTCTTGTAAGTCGCTACAGGAAATTCAGAGATATGGCTGTTCATTGAACCTTTGGCCATTGAAAACCTGATGTGGCCACCACCGGCTCCCCGCTCTTTAGCGGAGATGAGGGGCAAAGTCGTGACATCGGCGACGAAATTCGTATCTAACAACAGACCTTTAGTCTCATTTTTCGCGGCGAAATAATCCTCTTCCCCATTGAAACGCCCTGGAAAATCGCGGTGAGTATTGAATACAAAATCTGTGTCATCGTATAGGTTTATCACCGGCGGACTGTTAGTAGACGAGACAAACTTTGCTGGCTCCAGCCCTGATAGGTTGAAATGTTGATGCCAGGCGTTAAGCGGAATTGCAAACATTGAGCCAGCCTGCCATTCGAATGTAACCTCATGACCAGCATCATTCCATACCTTTGTGGAACCCTTGCCATCGAGTATCATGATCATCTCTTCAAACAGCTGCCGTTGCGGAGCAAGTTTGCCTCCCGCGGGAATCATGCAAACGTAGCAGTCATTGGAAGTTCTGGAAGCGTCATGGTTGATGAAGATTCCATATCCGCCCCGTCGCTCCCATGGCTTAAGTTCAAGTGCACGAAGATCTGGCACATAGAGACCATTGATTATTTCAAGCCCCTCTGAGGCGACCCATCGGGTATATGGCGAGTCTTTTTCGGTGGCAAACTTGCTAGCAAGCCCTTCATCGACGATAGCGTCCACGGTTCCCCTCTCGTTGGTAGTCGTTTTCGTGATTGCGAAGTACCAGTTTAGCCGAAGTTCGACTACGCGGACAAACAATAAGACCAAAACCCGGGCTTACACGTTCTAGATACAAATTTAAATGTTCAAATGGGCCAGTGCACACCTGCTTAATGAA
>SCQM01000113.1 GCA_004298555.1 Actinomycetota bacterium
TGGCAAGAGTACCCAGGCGCAACTTCTAGCGCAGCGCATCCGGTCCGAGTTGAATCAGGAGGTCGTGCTGACCCGCGAACCAGGGGGGACACCTTTGGCGGAACAGCTGAGGGGACTTGTGCTGGCCAATACGAATGGTCCAGTTGATGCCCGTGCTGAGGCGCTCATAATGGCAGCTGCGCGGGCAAGCCACGTCTCGGAAGTGATATCTCCCAGTATTGAAAATGGGCATTTCGTGATCTGCGACCGCTTTGCTGGCTCATATCTTGCCTATCAGGGATACGGAAGAGGACTTGAGCTTGAGGTGCTTAGGATCATTACTCATTTTGCCTCCTCTGGCATTGACCCGGATCTGACCTTTTTTCTGCATCTAGATCCGCTTTTGGCGATGGAGCGAAAGGGGCAGGAGGTTCGTGATCGGATCGAGGCCGAATCGCAGGAGTTCTTTTCGAGGGTTGCCAAAGGTTATGAAGAGCTTGCAGTTTCCAATTCGTGGATAATGCTTGACGCCTCACTTTCAGTTGAGGAGTTGCACGATGAGGTATTTGCCCAGGTGCTGAGGGTGCTTCAGAATTTCGGGGAGAAGTGAAGGTATCGGATTCGTCATGAGCGTTGCCGACCTGTTTGAAAAGATTCCGGGTCAGGATCGACTAGGCCGCGAATTACAGGCCCATCTTGGCAATTTAAAAAATTCCTACTTCTTCCTTGGTCCTCAGGATGCCGGAGTTATGGAAGCCGCCAAGGCGTTTGCCAAGTCCATAATGTGCAGCGAAGGAGGATGTGGCACCTGTCGAAGCTGCATGGCAATCGACCTCGACATGCATCCGGACGTCGGACTTTACGAGCGTTCGGGAGCATTTTTACTGGTGGACGAAGCTCGTGAGATAGTGGATCTGGCCTACAAGTCAACGTCGGGTTCGAAATATCGGATCATTATCGTTCCGGAGCTTGAGCTGGTTGGAAAAGCGGCGCCTACGCTTCTCAAGAGTGTGGAAGAACCGCCTCAGTCGACTATCTTCCTGCTGCTCGCTTCCATGGAAGTGCCTGAACTCAGAACGTTGATATCCCGGTCAGTAGTGGTGAGGTTCGACCCATTGTCGGAAGAGCAAATTTTCACTCACCTGCGAAAGCTTGGCTACCCCGATGCGGATTCCACCATCGCGGTTCGTCTGAGTGCGGGTCGGTGGTCACGGGCTATTGCATTAGCCGGTGACCAGGAACTCAGAGAGAGTTGTTTGCTTTGGGAACAGCTCCCTGGATTGCTCCAAAGAGAAATGTCCGTAGTTATAGATCTTGTAAACCGCCTCCTTGGAGTTGTCGCGCTGGTAGAGGATCGACGGCGGAAAGAGCAAAAACAGGAGATCTCACGTGTTGTCGAGATGGCGAAGGCTACGGGAGATCTCCGCGAGACTCTGGTGAAGAAGCTCGAGGAAAAGCACCATAGAGAGCTTCGGCGAATTCGAACGGCTGAACTTCGGTCTGGTCTGCTCCTTCTTGAGCGGTTTTACCGTGATCAGATAGTTGCTTCGGATCTCGCGGCGGATAAAATTCAGTTTGGCCTCAAAGCCATCGGTCGGATCGAAGATGCGCAACTTGCCCTGAACAGGAACAGTAACGAATTTTTACTACTTGTGGCTTTACTTAGTCGGCTTGCCGACAAGGTCAGCTAGAATTAGCCGGGCGCCCGGGTAGCTCAGTCGGCAGAGCAGCTCACTCGTAATGAGCAGGTCAGGAGTTCGAATCTCCTCTCGGGCTCCAGTTCAGGGGGCGCTTTTTAGAAGCCCCCATCCAGCTGAACCAACGTCAGACCCACATTGTTTTAGGGTTTCTGGCAGACAAGGTTCGATCAGAGGAAAATGCCCCGGAATTTGGAAACTCTTGGTTGAGCTTCCGAAAGATTCAGTTACTGGCCAAAGAAGGCGCAAGTGGGCAGCACTAAAGGGCTCGAAAAGGAAGGCGTAGGTCGAGTCGCACAAGCTCCTCAATGGGAGCAGAGGACGCAAAAAAGAGGGCATCTCAAAATGCGGGGTTTAAGGCAAAAGTCAATCGGGAGTTGACAGAAGAGTTACGACAACTTATGATTGACGCATGGCATCTTTCCCTGCTCCATTTTCAAAGCTGATCGAATATGTTCAATCTCTACATCCTGAAGCCGGCCCGCTAGAGCATCTCATGGATGCCGTGATCACTGCGCAGGCACAGAATGATCAATCAGACGCGCTCATAGGTTATTTCGTTGATCAAGCCCGTGTCTCCGGAGCGTCATGGAGCCAAATTGGCGCTGCAATGGGTGTGACCAAGCAAGCTGTGCAGAAAAGATTCACTGCGGGCGATGAATTGCTTCCGAAGGGAAAGGCCTTTTCACGATTTACTCCCCGTGCTCGAATTGCAGTGGCTGCGGCTGGAAGGCTAGCTGAATCTGCGGGCGATGTTATGATCGATGCCCCGCATCTTGCCGCCGGTACTCTTGCTGATCCCGAAGGTCTGGCTGCGCGCGCACTAAGGCTGCTTGAGATAGATTTCGATCAGCTTTACCGGGAACTAAGCATCGGACCTGCATCGGCTGGTGATGATCCTGAGCCCAGCACGTTGCTTAGATTCCAGTACAGTTCAGCATGCCGTGAAGCATTCAAGGATGCGTTTAAAGCAGCTATTCGCCTGGGACACAACTACATAGGAACCGAGCACCTGCTGATAGCGCTTGTGTCAGGCGAAGGAGCGGTTCGGCAAGCTTTTGCAAATCTCGGAATTGGAGTGGATCTGATTCAAAGTGCAGTGACAGCTGAGATTGCAAATCTGGTTCTAAAGCTGAAACGCGTAGAAGGAAAATACTCAGGTGAGTGATCGGTATCGCGTCAAAACTAATGGGATGTGTCTTACCCTGCGCTGACCCTTCTTTCCCGGGCAGCACAAGCTGAGTTCATTGCAGCGTGAATACCCTAATCGAATGATGCTAGATTCGATAACTTGAAAGGACTGGCGGAATTTCATGGATCCAGTTGTAGAAAGTTATGGTCTAACTAAACGTTACGGAACGGTGTTGGCTGTCGACAACTTGTCGTTCAAGCTCGCGCCGGGTACGATTACGGCGTTTCTTGGCCCAAACGGAGCGGGCAAGACTACCACGTTGCGTATGCTTCTTGGACTGGCCCGCCCAACAAGCGGGCATGCAACAATTTTCGGTCGGCCCTACGTTAAACTTGAGAAACCAGCTACCCGGGTTGGCGCAGTACTTGAAGCAACTGACTTCCACCCTGGCCGCTCCGGACGAGACCACCTTTTAACGCTGAGCCGATCCGTCGGACTTCCCGACTCGAGGGCAAATGAGGTAATGGAGCTGGTCGAACTAGAGGAGTCGGCGAAAAGGCGCGTTAAAGGCTATTCGCTTGGAATGCGCCAACGGCTGGGACTGGCCTCGGCACTGCTGGGAGATCCGGATCTGCTCATCCTTGACGAGCCAGCGAATGGTCTCGATCCTGAGGGAGTACGTTGGTTGCGCGATTTCTTGAGATCCTATGCATCAAGAGGGCGGACCGTATTCGTTTCAAGTCATGTTCTTGCCGAGGTTGCCCAAACTGTAGACCAGGTACTGATAATCAATCATGGCCGTCTAGTGACCGAGTCGTCTCTGCAAGACCTGACATCACGCGTTGGCGATTTGGTTCGTGTCAGAAGTCCCCGGCTTTCAGAGTTGGCTGAAGCACTAAATCGCGAGGGGATAAAGACTACCGCAAGCAACGATCACTCGCTGTTAGCCCACGATACGACCAGCGAGCGCGTAGGCAACATCTGCTTTTCCGCAGGCATTCCCTTGCATGAACTTGTTAGAGAAGGCTCCTCGCTCGAAGAGGTCTTTCTTGAACTGACTTCTGAGGTGGAGAAATGATATCTCAAATCAAAGCGGAAGTCCTAAAGATCCGCTCCACCCGCACCACGCTTGGTCTGTTATTGGGCATGATCGCCTTTGCACTCTTGTTCTCTATCCTGCCTGGACTCCTCAGCCATGCCGCACAGCTCACCGGGAAGGATAACCAGGTCAATTTGTTGGGTATTGGAGCGATTTCCGGTATATTCGCGGCACTAGCCGGGATCATGCTGGTGGCGAGCGAATATCGCTTTGGCACGATACGCCCCACTTTTCTGTTTAGTCCAAACCGGGGGCGAGTGTTCGCCTCAAAAGTTGTTGCAGGAATGCTTGCCGGATTCGTCTTTGGTGTGGTCGCCGAGGGATTGTCTATCCTGGTAGACTTCATAATCCTTAGAGCACGCGGAATCTCCATTGCTCTGTCGGGCGGCGACTTCGCCTTGCTTTTGGTAGGAGCACTAGTGGGGGCAGCCCTCTGGGGCGCAATTGGAGTCGGTCTCGGAGCAATCGTTCCAAATCAGGTTGCTGCCATAATCTTACTTTTGGCTTGGGGTTTTGTAGTTGAAAACCTGGTCTTCGGCTTATTGCCATCTGTGGGTCGCTACTTGCCTGTCCATGCCCAGGACTCAATGATTGGACTCAGCACGCCACATCTCCTGGCGGCGGGATTGGGTGCCGTCGTTCTCCTCGCCTGGACTGCAGGCCTAGGAGTTATCGGGTTGTCACTGCTGCGTCGTCGCGACGTGAATTAGCCGAGTATCGTCCATATCTCTGGACGTCAACTGATTAGGCTAACCTCTTATTCTTCTGGACGATGAAATTGGCGCGCACTCTTCCTCTTTTTGTAAACCCACAGTTTCCAAGCTCGAGAATGTGGTGCGGCGTCACTTTTGGAACGGATCTGTAATAAGGTCTTTCTGGTCGATACCAATCATGATGTTTTCATCAAGACACTTAAAAGGAATTCCATTCAACGACGGGCCAACTGCAGTCTCTGAATCCGAATTCATGACTAGAAAAGTGCTGAGGCAATCCGTCATTTTGTT
>SCQM01000114.1 GCA_004298555.1 Actinomycetota bacterium
ATTAGCACTCTACTACACTGAGTGCTAATACTACCATGCGGATCAAAATTAGTCTCTTTTACCTGGTCGCACGCTTGCCTGATTGAATCAGCTTTCCGAAGAAGAATCTCTCGAATACAATGATCTCAAGCCAATATCCGAGCACTTACGATTCCCTGTTAGATTCTTTTTGAAGCAACGGCAACAGCAATGAGCAAAATTGCAATAAAGGAGTGCACGTGCATCAGACGCCAAGAAAGGCCGTAATACCTGCCGCTGGACTCGGCACTCGGCTCTTGCCTGCCACAAAGGCGCAACCAAAGGAAATGCTCCCTCTGGTTGACAGGCCTGCGATCCAGTACATCATCGAGGAGGCAGTAGCGGCCGGTCTGGACGACATCCTGGTAATTACGGGAAAGTCGAAATGGTCAATCGAGGACCATTTCGACAAATCATTCGAACTGGAAAAGCACCTTGAATCGAGTGGCAAGTTCGAAGAGTTGGAACTGGTTAGATCTATTTCCGACCTTGCCGAGCTTCATTATGTGCGCCAAGGAGAACCATTGGGGCTTGGACACGCAGTTTCGATGGCACGACAGCACATTTCAGATGAGTCATTCGCAGTTCTTCTGGCTGATGACATCATGATCACTGATCATCCCCTTCTTTCAGACATGCTCACACTGCATGACCGGCATCAATGCTCTGTTTTGGCTCTCATGGAGGTGCCCCATGAGAGCATCTCCCTTTACGGCTGTGTGGCCTACGAGGATACTGACGAAAGCGGTGTGGTCCGCATAACCGGAATAACGGAAAAACCTGAACCAGACGAAGCTCCTTCAAACTACGCAGTAATTGGCCGTTATATCTTCACTCCAGAAATTTTCGAATGCCTTGATCAAATCAAACCAGGCAGAAACGGTGAAATCCAGCTCACCGATGGCATTTCCTTACTCCTCACAAAACAACCCGTCCTGGGGTACATAATCAAGGATGGACGATTTGACGTTGGAACGAAGATTGATTATTTGACAGCCATCGTCGAGTTGGCCCTGGCAAGAGAAGATCTTGGCCCGCAATTTCTCGGGATCCTAAGGGAAATACTCGCGAGATTCGATAAAAGCCCCCTAGCGCCTGCCGCGCCGCGGCGCTTGGCCAGGGTTGTCAAGGCCTTTACCAGTAAATTGCCACATAGGTCCAGATCCAAATGATGTCGACAGGCTTTGGATGACCGAATCATAAAAAACTAGGGAAAACAGTGATGATTGAACTGAGCGAAGCACAAGAGATAGTCCTAAAGTCCATCTCACAACTACCGGCCACGAAAACCCCGCTGAGTGGCTGCGACGGTCTCGTTAGTTATGGCGCAATATATGCAGGCGAATCAATACCGCCGTTCGACAACACGGCCGTAGACGGTTTTGCCCTCAGTTTCGAGTCCGTGCAGGCGGGTAACAAGGAGTTCGAAATTGTCGGAACGATAGCAGCCGGCGATCCAGGCGACATTCCAATTGGCGGATCCACAACGGTAAGAATCATGACAGGCGCGCCGATGCCAGAAGGGGCCGACTGTGTTTTGATGGTAGAAGATTCAGTGGTCACGGAGAAAGACGGAAAAAGCTTTCTTACATTTTCAAAAAGACCCCGCGAATTTGAAAATGTGAGAAAAGCGGGCAGCGATATAGTCCAGGGCCAGTTGCTCTTTCCAAGTAACACACAATTGTTTGCTGGACATCTGGGGGTTTTAGCCAGCCTTGGAATCTCCGAAATAACGGCTTTCCCCAGGGCGCGAGTAGGGATAATTTCAACCGGAAGCGAACTCACTGATACGCCTGGGCCGCTCCAACACGGGCAAATTCGAGACTCCAATAGACCTATGCTCTTCAGCTTGGTAAAAGAAATGGGTGCTATACCTATGGATCTCGGAACAATCAAGGATGACAGGGAAAGCCTTCGGGACGGATTTCTAAAAGCGGCCTCCTCGTGCGATGTTCTTCTATCGTCCGGTGGAGTCAGTGTGGGAGATTTCGACTACACCAAGCAAATTCTCGACGAGTTGTCAAACGGAACAATGTCCTGGATGCAAATTGCCATCAGGCCTGCCAAACCATTTGCCTTTGGACACATCGGTTCGACTCCAGTTTTCGGACTGCCTGGAAATCCGGTTTCGTCGGCTGTCTCTTTTGAACTCCTCGCGCGTCCTGCAATCAGAAAAATGATGGGTCATCAGAAACTTTTCAGGACAGTGGTGCCTGCAGTTGCAAAGACCGATATCCATAGGCGCGCCGACGGAAAAATCCACTTTGTCAGGGTTACCGCCAACTTGGAAATGAATGGGAAGATTTACATTGACCCCCAGTCCGGCCAATCCAGCCATCTTCTTTATTCGATGGCCAACTCCAACGCGCTAGCTATAGTTCCAGATGGGACCGGGTATATGGCAGGTGACGAAGTCAGCACGCTGATCCTTCGGATGCTTTAGATATTTGATCGGGTCCCCTTCCAAATCCGCGAAACCGCATGCAGTTCCTCGAATTCGGCAAAGTAGGCTTTTAATTGTGTCTTCACAAAGATTCACCCCACTTATTGATCCTTTCGACCGCCGGGTAAGAGACCTGAGGATTTCGATAACCGACAGATGCAATTTTCGTTGCACATACTGCATGCCTGAAGAGGGGATGAAGTGGCTTGATCGGGCTGAGCTACTTTCCTTCGAAGAAATAGCGCGCCTGGCGAGGATCTTTGTGGAATATTTCGACTTCGATGGCATACGCCTTACTGGAGGCGAACCAACTGTCCGGGCTGATTTGCCTGTACTGGTTGAAAAACTCTCCGGTTTGATAATTCCTTCCACAAACAAGCCCGTTGACCTTGCTATGACGACCAATGGATCTTCGTTACGGTTGATAGCTGAGGATCTCAAAGCCGCGGGCCTAAGCAGGCTGAACATTTCTCTAGATTCACTTGATCCGCAAATCTTCAACCTGATGGCCAGACGTAACCATCTCGATAAGGTCCTTGACGGGATTGAAGCCGCCATCGAAGCTGGATTTGCCCCAATAAAAATCAATATTGTGATGATACGGGGCACCAACGATCACGAAATCGTTGACTTTGCCACTTTCGGACGCGATAAAGGGCTTCAGCCCCGTTTTATAGAATTCATGCCACTAGATGCCGACGGTGCGTGGACGATGGACAAGGTCGTTCCGGCAGATGAAATCATTCAAAAAATAAACGACGTTTATCCCATTGAGCCGGTGTCTCATGGACCTGAGCCCGCACAGCGATTTCGGTACAAAGACGGCATGGGAGAAATTGGCGTCATACCATCTGTAACAAAACCATTTTGCGGTGATTGCGATCGCGTTCGACTCACTGCAGAAGGTAAATTTATGACATGCCTGTTTGCCGTCAATGACTTCGACTTAAGGGCCATCCTTCGATCGGGAGGAACCGACAAGGAGCTAATCGAGCAAATTAAGGCGGCCGTAGGAACCAAATGGGCAGGCCACAACATCGGGAAAGTCAACTTTATCAGGCCGTCCCGATCCATGAGCCAAATTGGCGGTTAACTGGCACCGCCTGGAAGCAGTTCGCGGGAGTAATGTAGCGCAGATTTAGAGCAAAATAAAGAAAGGCCTTGGATTAACTTATGTCTGACCGTAGCCTAACCCACATTGACCCACTCGGCCGAGCCCGCATGGTCGATGTTACGCCCAAAGATCCCACCCACCGACGAGCAACTGCCAGATGCAAAGTCTTCATGTTGCCAGAAACAACCGCCAAAGTTGCCAGCAATGCAATTACCAAAGGTGACGTTCTTGGAGCTGCAAGAATTGCTGGCATTCAAGCTGCCAAGAGAACCCCGGACCTCATCCCACTCTGCCATCCACTGTTAGTGGGATCCATCTATATCAATTTCACTATAGGTGACGACTACGTAGAGATCGAAAGTCAGGTAGAGACCATAGATCGCACTGGAGTCGAGATGGAGGCACTCACTGCATGTTCGGTAGCTGCGTTAACAGTTTACGATATGTGCAAGTCAGCTGACAGGACCATGGTCATCGGCGAACTGGCCCTATGGGAAAAAGTCGGTGGCAGATCAGGCCTTTGGAAGCGGCCCGGAGCTGATACTCTTCCTGAACTTAACCTTTAGTTTTCCACAGATTCAAAAATAGCGCATTCCGAAAACTCACTTGTAGTAA
This sequence comes from Actinomycetota bacterium, assembly GCA_004298555.1. GTDB lineage: Bacteria > Actinomycetota > Acidimicrobiia > Acidimicrobiales > Acidimicrobiaceae > SCQM01. Next base: position 4,191 of record SCQM01000114.1, read on the forward strand.
AAATTATTCGAATATTCAAGCACAGCCAAAATTTGCTTGATATATTTGTAATTACACATTTGTAGTTTAAGGAATTGTTGATAATGCTCCTGGCGATTGTTGCATCAATGTGGGCGGCCGTCATCACCATTCCACTAATTGTGAGATGGCGAGATTCGCGTCATGTTACCTCAGTTGGTAGCTTCTCTAAGTCCCTCGGGGTATTGGGTCACCAGTGTTCAACTTCGATGACTGCCATTCCAGGCAGACAGTCAGTTCGTAGATCGTCTTGGACAATTCTTACCAAGTTTGGCCGGGTCGAACCTGAAGTTGTCCTGCAAGATCAGTACCGCATGATGAGTTCACAGCCAAGCAGAGTAGTTGATTACAAGACAAGGGTCTCACGCCTCGCCCACCATCAAATGATCAGACGCCGCAAAAATATAATGGCAACCCTTCTTGCGAGTACCTTCTTCTTGTTTGTAGTCAATCTTTTGTTGGGGTCTAGAATTGTGGAGCTTCTAACGCTGCTGACGTTTCTAGCACTGATTTCATACGTCGGGCTATTGATCCAGTTCAAAAAAGCCGCCTTTAATTAAATCGTTCCGCCAGATATTGACTCCAGAACCGGCCAGTGCCAGTAAGATCGAAACTTGGCCGGGGGGTGTAGCTCAGCTGGTAGAGCGCTACGTTCGCAACGTAGAAGTCGGCGGTTCGAGTCCGCTCACCTCCACCAAAGTACTCGTATGAGAACCCTGCACCTTATGCGCGCCTCCAGCAGGTAATTCACACCCATCTGCCGCTAGATCAAGACTGGCAGCTTTGTTTCTGTCAAGACCATGGTGAACATGAGCAGGTACCAGGCGTGAAAGCAGGTGACCAAATGGCTCGTTGTAGTCCACCCGAACGCTTTGTTCACGGGTAAAATCGTCTTCATCTATGTAGATCTTGGAAAAGAACGCTTGATTGAATAGCCTCCTGGTATTGTCATTGGCTTCCATATATGCAGCATGGCAATCCCGAGCCAGGTCTAGAGTGTTCGCCAAAATGACCCGCGCCTGTTCATAGTTTGCATCTGCGGCTGCAAGGTCCTCCTGGATCCTTTCAAGTCGTCCGGCGATCCGGTCCTGTTCGCTTCTGAGCAGATCAAGTGGAATAGCTCCCGCATAGTGAGCCTCCAGCAGCTTCTGCCTCTGAGCAGCCAGCTCTATGCGTTGTCTTTCCATCTGCTTACGCTCGCCTGCAGCAGCCGCTTGCAAGGCATCGAAGTCCTCTAAAACGAGTTGCTCGATAGTATCGCGCAGCTGGGGAGAAAGCGCAATGGTGCGATACTCGTCCTCAATAAGTTCTTCGATTGTTTCGTAAGACATGGCCTGACGTTGGCAGTCAGTGATCTTGCGCGATCTGCCGGAGCAGACGAGATACAGATATTCGCTGCCCCACCTATTGCGGGCTGTGGTGACCATGAGTCTGGACCCGCAGGACCCGCAGTAGACGCTACCACGCAAGTACTGTTGGTTTGTTCGCTGATGCGTCCCGCCGATGCTGTGGGCGCTGAGCAAATCCTGAACCTGTTGCCAGGTTTGCGGGTCGACCAGTGGCTCGTGGAGACCGGGGTAGTTGACACCCATGTAGCGGACCTCGCCTTTGTAGTATGGATTGCGAAGCAGCTTATGAAGACCAGGAACAATCAGTGGCTTGCTTGGCCATTTCGGTGTTGGTCGGGTTGTAAGCCCTCGGGCGGTCAGCTCATCGAGCAGCGTCCGCAAGGTAGCGTCACCCTCGGCGTATCGATAGAAGGCCCAGGTGATGAGGTGTGCCCGTTCGGGATCCAGCTCCACGGTTCGATTGATACGACCAAGCTCGTCGGTGACATGGACGTTCTTGTAACCAAGTGGAGCCCTGGCAATAGTGCCGCCGAGGCTGGCCTTTTGGACCAGCCCCTTGGTGACTTCGTTAGCCAGGTTGCGGGAGTAGAACTCCGCGATGCTGCTCATGATCCCATGCATGAGCATTCCCGAAGGAGTCTCGTCGATGTTCTCGCTGGTGCTGACGAGTGTGACACCGGCTTGTTTGAGGGCGAAGTGGATCGAGACGTCGTCCGCTCGCGACCGGGCGAGGCGATCAAGTTTGTGAACTATGCAGTAGTCAACCTGATGTTGGCGCACATATGACAGCATGCGCTGGAGTTCAGGGCGTTTGATTGCCGAGGTGCCGGACTCTCCCGCGTCGACGAACTCTTGCACCACTACCGCACTGAGTGATGCCGCCTTGCGGGTGTTGGCTTCGCGCTGGGCGGGGATGGAAAATCCCTCCTCGCGGCCATCACGCTTGGCCTGGTCGACGGTTGAGACGCGCAAGTAGGTGATCGCCGTCTTCGTCGGCGAAGCCATCAGCTCAGCCTCTGTACTCGTAATGCTAGACATGCTCATCAACTCCTCTATTTGTCTTGAGGTCTGCCGCCGCGTCGGGTCGTCGTACTATCTTGAGCTTGCTCCGCCATTGCGCTGACAACGGGCTTCCCCAAAAAGCCTGCGATTGCGGCGCTGCGGGCCGCTGCTTCGCGTTCGATCTCATTGCGGACCTGTTGAGCGCGTGCGGCGAGTTCAGGGTCATCCTGAGCTGTGGCGATGCGGCTTTCGATGGCTTGACGGATCTCATCTGTGACGCTGTTCCCGCGTAGCTGCGCGATGAAGCGCAACTGTGAATAAAGATCTTCTTCGACACGGGCCACAAGGGTCTTAAGGTGTTGCTCACCATGTTCTTGTTCTGATGTTTCCTCTAATGAGAGTGTATTTCGTTCTTCTTGCATATGTTTGTCCCTCCTTATTACTTAGTTGCTAATCGTGACCCTGTTCCGCCAGGATCCGGGTCACTCATATTGACGCTCTTTTTGGTCGAGAAGTCCAGTCAGGGGCTACGGCCCTGGAAAGCCTGGTCGTGGCCTCCTGTCGCCCGGCCGGTTACGACAGCCAGGTATTCCGCGGTTGTGCAGGTACGGAACAGGTTCGGGTCCAAGGCGGCTGTTGCGGCAACGGCGGCCCTAATTGCCGCCGCCCGGGCAGATGTGGGACAGACCCAGAGAACGACCGGGAACAGGCCCCACGTCGCCTGATAACGCCCCGTTGCGCGGAAGGCCTCGTAAGCGGCGCACTGGCGCATGATTACTGGCAAATGCTCGCTGGCCATATCAGCTTCGATGAACCGATGCTCCTGATAATCGCCCAAAACACTTATAAGATGCAGATCTGGCTTTAGCGTCTGTGCGGTACCGAATTTCGATAGCGACTGCTGCCAGCTGATTGGTTCGGTCTGAAGTACGAGCATTTCCAAGCTACCTTGCCGATCAGCTTCGATGGTCTGCACCGAGAGTTCAGATATGGCTAGGGTGTGATCGACAAAGTGCCGCGACGGCTCCCGATGGTTGTGACGACCTGATCTTATCGGTGGATCGAGGCTCTTGAGTACCCGTTCGCCAGCCGGACCGACATACCAGATGAATCCTGCCGACCCAGATCGGACTCCGCCAATGCGACGCTCAAGTGCTCTCAGCACCTGGAGCTCTCGTAGTCGGGACAACGTGCGGCTGCAGGCACGGGCTGATGCAGTAGGTGTGGGATGAACAGGGTCGAAGTGCAGTCGCTGGATCTGTTTGGTGGTGAGGAGCCGGTATTTCTCCATATCTATGAGCAGCTCGCAGTCTCGCTCGGTTAGTTGTTCCTTTAGGGTATGGAGATCCGATCGCTTCATTTTGCGCCTCCGGAAACCCTCGCATTGCTACCCCGCGACGCGGGGTCAGTCCCCTCCCGCCAAAGGCGAATTGTGGCCATTGACCCGCGTGAGTTCGCATTTGTTGACTCTCGCGACATGTCGACCGGGACGACGTTGGGGAAGCTCTGATCTTTTTCCATATCTGAATGCGTTAGGTGGGATGAGTAATATTGAGTCTTCATGACAATCTTCGCTTTCGCCCCAACTGCTCGTCTCCAGCCTGTCTTTCGGCCCTTTCCGCCGAGTGGGGAGGTGATGATTGTGGGAC
>SCQM01000115.1 GCA_004298555.1 Actinomycetota bacterium
GGTAGCGCGGAGAATGAATGTATGGAATATTCGAGCAAAGAGTTTTATGGGCTAATGGCTGCCAGAAGCGCGGTGCATTCAAGGCAGTTTTTCCTGTGATCCAGTCAACTGGGCCAAATGGGAATTTCGAAGGCATGGAAGCAGTGCGTGCGGCACGCATTGAATGGCGGCTAGGGCAAATACTGAATGCCGCAGTAAAGCTTATGTCTGAACAGGGATTCCAGAAGATGTTGATTACGGACTTGGCCAGGGAGGCCGGGGTAAGCGTTGGCACCATTTACCAGTATGTCCATACCAAAGAAGATATTTTATTGCTGGTCGTCAACGACATAATCGAATCCTATCGGCGAGAGGTGCCGGCCGCGATGGAGGGTATTGAAGATCCGGTGGAACGCCTGGCTGCGGGATTCCGAGCCTATTGTTTGGTTGTCGATTCTCACCGGACTGCTGCCCTGCTGGCATATCAGGAGACCAAAAGTATTTCGCGGGAGGGTCGCGAGCGGCTGATGCGGCTGGAGGTTGAAACCAACTCATACTTTGCCGACTGCATTGAAGACGGCATGAAAGCTGGCAAATTTGTTCCAGTCGAACCCGCTGTGGCCTCGGCGACGTTGACAATGATGGCGCACATGTGGGCGCTCAAGCATTGGTATCTCCACTCTTTGTTTGATGTGCAGTCGTATATTCAAAACCAGCTTTCATTCATCACGAGAGCTCTGGTTGCCAGTGAATATCAGCAGGGCTATGCCGATCTGGATTGACAGGAAAAGTGGAGTCGGAAAGAGAGTTGGCAGTAGGTAGTTGAAGTTTGTGGTGCGGGTAGTTTGTGCGACTGTCTGGAGGAATTCAAATGACTGAAGCTGCCATCCGAACAGAAGGGCTTTCAAAGTTCTACGGTTCCGTGCGGGCATTGAATGATTTGAGCATGGAGGTGACTGCCGGAGAAGTTTTTGGATTTCTTGGTCCGAATGGAGCCGGAAAGACAACGACAATACGGCTACTCCTAGGGCTGATCCGGCCCTCTGCCGGAAAGGCTGAAATCTTCGGTCTAGACAGCTGCTCCGAGCCGGTGGAAGCGCACCGAAGGCTGAGTTATGTGCCAGCGGAGGCTGGACTTTGGCCGTCGCTCACAGGTGAGGAGACTCTGCATCTGCTGGGCAAGGTCAACGGCCACGTCGATGAGGTTTATCGCGATCAGCTGGTTAAGAGATTCGAACTCGATAGCTCGAGAAAGATCCGTGCCTATTCAAGGGGTAATCGGCAGAAGGTTATCCTGATCGCCGCGCTGATGTCCCGGCCCGATCTGATGATCTTCGATGAGCCTACCAGCGGGCTCGATCCGCTAATGGAGCACGAGTTTCGCAATTGTGTCAGCGAAGCCAGGCAACGTGGCCAGACGGTATTTCTTTCGTCGCACATATTGAGCGAAGTGGAAGCGCTTTGCGACCGGGTCGCAATACTGCGTAACGGCCGCCTCGTAGAGATCGGGACACTCGAGGAGATGCGCCATTTGTCAGCACTCAAAATGGAGATCACCTTTGCCAAAGATATACCGGACCTCTCGGCAGTGCCCGGAGTTGCCACTCTGCAAAGCGCCGGACGAACAGTGAGCCTCCAACTTACAGGTCCTGTCAAGCCTTTGCTCGAAGCTCTTGCGGCCTCGGAGATAACAGAGCTCGTTAGCCGCGAGCCTTCGCTAGAAGAACTGTTCCTCTCACTGTATGGTGAAGGTCAGCTGCCAAAGGCAAGCGGTGCTCATGCGTAGCACCGATAACTTCCAGACAACCGAGAGCCGGAGCACATTGCGAGGCCTCGTGGTGGCTCGCCGCACCCTGCTTGGCGTGCTCCCATCGGCGGTTTTATGGGGAGTTGTCTTTGGACTATTCGTGGCGTCGTCCGCCCTGAGCTATGCGGGAATTTATAAAACCCAGGCAGACAGGGACAGCTTGGCGGCTGCATTTGGAGCAAATGTCTCGACAAGCGCGCTATTTGGCCCAGCTCCACAGCTGCAGACAGTTGCCGGATTCACAGTATTCAAGATTTGGCTGACGGTTGCCCTAATAGGCGGCATCTGGGGGCTCATGGCCAGCACAAAGTTATTGCGTGGCGACGAGGATTCCGGCAGATGGGAGCTTCTTCTTAGCGGGGCGACAACGCGCGAGCAGGCCACGTTTCAAGTTCTTTTAGGTCTTCTTGGAGGCACAGTTGCTCTTTGGATTGCCACCGCCGCCCTCGCGGTGGCGACAGGGAGATCGCCAGAGTTCAATGTCGCAGTCAGGCCTGCCCTCTATCTTGCCCTCAGCCTCGCAACGACGGCATTTATGTTTATGGGAGTCGGGGCATTTACAAGCCAGCTTGGAGCTGCACGCCGTCAGGCGGCAGCTTATGGGGGATGGATCCTTGGCATCAGCTATGCATTGCGGATGGTGGCCGACTCCGGAACCGGCCTTCATTGGCTTATTTGGACGTCGCCGCTTGGCTGGGTGGAAATGCTTCAGCCGCTTACCTCCCCTAAACCGATATCCCTGCTTCCGATCTTCGGATTCACATGTCTTCTTGGCTATTTGAGCGTTGTATTGGCAGGAAGGCGGGATGTTGGCGCTTCCCTTATTCAAGAACGGTCCCGATCCGGTCCACGTTTGTTGCTGCTTTCAGGGCACATGGGACTTGCAGTCAGGATGCTTCGGCCGGTCATCGCCAGCTGGGGAACTGCGGTAGCTGCAGTTGGAGTGCTGCTCGGTTATATCGCATACGCGGCAGGTGAAACGCTATCCAAGTCTTCGATGCAAACCATATATGCCAGGCTTGGTGCCTCTGGCGCGGGAATCAAGGCCTTTCTGGGCGTTTCCTTTCTCATGTTGGCGGTAATGCTGAGCTTTGTAGCAGTAGGACAGCTAACTGCGGTAAGAGCGGAAGAGGCTGATCAACGTCTCGATCAATTCCTGGCCCGCCCGGTTACCCGCATCGGATGGCTTGCTGGGAGGTTAGCAATAGCGGTATCGTTTCTCGCAGCACTTGGAATTCTTTCAGGGGTAATGGCTTGGCTGGGCGTGGCAATAGAAAGTTCGGCGGTCAGCCTGCCAACTTTGCTGGCCGCTGGACTCAATATAGCTGCGCCTGCCGTCTGTATTTTGGGAATATCCACGCTGGTATTCGGTTTCTTGCCAAGGGCAACTGCGATCGTCGGCTACGGCCTTGTTTCCTGGTCGCTTCTCGTTGAGTTTGTCGGCGGTATTGGAGCTCTGAATCACTGGATCTTTGACACCTCCTTGTTTCATCAGATGAACGCTGCGCCAGCCATTGGCCCAAACATCACCAGTGATTCGTGGATGGCCGCAATTGGGGTTGCCGCAGCCCTGGCGGGCTGCATTTTATTCGCCCGCCGCGATATCCAAGGCGGCTGATTTCTTCACCGAATGATAACTTTCAGATAGAACTACGGAGCCTTGGCTGTCCTTCGGCCCAACTTCGCCGCGAGGTGATCTTCATGAGGCGTAACCGGCTTGTGCGAATCCGTCTAAGGATGAACGGTCTGCACGAACCAGTCGATGGGGAGGTCGATTCCCAATCCTTTTTCGTCGGCGAGTTTGAGCGCTGCAGCTCCCGCGGCTGAGAACTGAAGACCGAGGCCGTTATTGTTGACGAACAGCGTAATTTCGTCGTCGGTGCGCCGGCCTATTGCTGAGCCGCTCACTACCTCCTGAAGCTCGGGAAGGGCTTTTGCCCATACATCCTCAGACTCGGTCATGGCCTCTTTTTCGATTCCCTGCTCGAGAAGATCGATGGGATCAGTTCCCGAGACGCGGCCGATTCCTGGAATATGGTTGTCCGGCGTGGCAAAGTGAACGTTCACGACGACCCGGTCGGCTCTGGCCCGTACCCCGTCACCTATTTCAGAATATTTGACGCAGTAGACATGGCAACCTGGTTCCAACCAGTCCGCTTCGATCACCCGTGTCAGAGAATTTGTGGCCGTGGAAACGATGGATGCACCCCGGACTGCCTCTTCCGGAGAATCCACCGCCATCACCGGTATGCCCAATTTTTCCTCATAAGTTTTTGCAAAGTCTTGCCTGTGGTGCAGGTTGGTGCTAAACACCTTTACCTGCTTCAGGGGCGTGATGCTATGCACTGCCTCAATTGCCCCGGTTGCCTGCCAACCGGTCCCAATCAGGCCCAGTGTGGAGGAGTCTTTTCTAGCCATGTACTTGACGCTGAGCGCCCCGGTTGCAGCTACGCGCATTTTCTGGATGAATCCATCCGGGAACATGGCTTTTATCTCACCGGTGTGGATATCGAATAACAGGACCATTCCGTTGTACCTATCGCCCTGTGCTGAGCGCAATTTGGTCTTTTTGGTGACTCCGTTCTTGGTAGACCACTGGATCAGATCGGAGTTGAGGCGGATTGATCCGATACCTTGCGATCCAAGGATCCCGTCCATGGTCTTCAGAACGTAGTAGGTGCTGTTGCCTAACGGCATATAAGTATCTGACCGCGGCCTGGTGATGGCTTGGTTATTTGCCCAGGCCAAATAGGCCTCTTCCATCGCATCGATGCAGGCAGGCATTGTAAGCACCTGCTCGATAATCTCGTTGCTGAGAATTTTTGGCATTGGTCAGTTTCTCCCCCGGACAGAAGTAGATATATTTATCCATATTTTCAAAGATGTGGTGCCTGCCACGATATTACACACAATTCTTCCGAGACCTCATTGCCAGACATTGAAAAGTCCGGTGCAGAGGCCGCGGGCGCCCTTGCCGGGGCGGCCGTGATGGGAACTTCTGAACGTGGTTATGCCGGAGTGACATGCAGCTTTGCACTCAGGGTCTTACGGGGACGCCACGTTCGGCCAAATTGCTGGGCTTGACTCCCGCGGCCAGCTCGACCGCATTGAAGGCATCTCCGGTTGGTTCAAAGATTCCGTGCTCAGTGTAGATCCGCGTCACCACTTTTGAAGCTGTCAGAGGGTGGCGGCAGCTGTTCACAAGCTTTGAAGTGCCATCGTTTGCAAAGAGGTTTGTAATAATCCAGACGCGGCGAGCCCCGTGTGCGAGATCGGCAGCTCCACCGATCCCAGCGATCTTTTTACCACTCAAGCGCCAGTTGGCAAGGTCTCCGTTGATGCTTACTTCGTAAGCTCCCATGAGGGCAAGATCCAGCCGACCTCCACGTATCAGGGTGAACGAAGTTGCGCTGTCTATGAAGGATCCGCCTGCGATGACGGTCGCGAATCCTTTGCCCGCATCGATAACATCAGGGTCCTCTTCACCTTGTTGAGGTGAAGGGCCAAGCCCAATTATCCCATTTTCGCTGTGAAGGATGACATGCTTTTCATTGAGAGGCTCCACGGCAACTTGGGGCAACCCAATGCCTACATTCACCAGCCAACGGTCGTCCACGTCGCGTGCGACTTTTGCTGCCACTTCCTGCATTGACCACAGACTGGCTTCTTGGATGCCCATCACTGGACCAGCCCCAAAACCTTCAAGGCATTGTCGCGTAATACCTTGGTCACCACTTCATCCTTCAGCTTGAGTTGCCCGAACTCCGCCAGCCATCGGCTTGGAGGGAAGAGTGGGAAATCGGAGCCAAACAAGAATTTTTCCGGAATCATGCTGTTCATATAACGCACCGTGGTCTCGGGAAAATACCTTGGCGACCAGCCGGATAGGTCGACGTAAACATTTCCCTTGTGCCGTGCAATGGCAACAAGTTCTTCGTGCCAGGGCCAGCCTGGATGTGCCGCAATGATTGTGAGGTCTGGAAATGTTGCGGCTATGTCATCTAGGGCGGGGAACGGCCGGCCGTATTTCAGATGAAGGCCTCTGCCTCCCGGAGAGCCGTTTCCTATTGCTGTGATTCCAGTATGGAAGATCACAATCAGTCCGAGGCTCTCGCAGAGTTCCCAGATGGGGTAGTAGCGCTTCTTGCTCGGTGAGAATCGTTGCGTTATGGGCTGAAATTTCATCCCGCGCATTCCCAGGCTTTTGCATCTTTCTATTTCAACCAGGGCCGCATCGTCTTTGCGCGGGTCAACCGATCCAAATCCAATCAGTCGTCCCATCGATTTATTGGCGAGAGCTGCAACCTCATCATTGGAAATCTTTAGGCCGGTGGTAGTTTCCGAATCAACGTCGAAGATCACGGCAACCCCATTTAGATCCTTGTACACTTCTTCAATCGCTTTAGGCGCTTCCTTCGAGGTGCCAAAGAGACGTTTGGCATCCTCATTGCGTTCCGAGGATTGCTTTGCCCTGTCTCCAGTGTGGACATGGGCGTGGACATCCACTATTTCAATCGTGCTGTAATCGATCTGAGACTGTCCGGCCGATTCTGGCTTTAGATTCACTTTTTTTCCTCCACTAATCTGTCTATAAAGGCACCCGAGGTGTGGATCGAATCAGGGTCCAGATATCCATCGACTATCTCAGACACTTCGGCGATCACAATGGGTGCAGCAGTTGCCATGACGGCATTGAAGTTTCGCGCCGCATGGCGGTAAATAAGATTTCCTGCGCGGTCGGCTTTCCACGCCTTCACAAGCGCAAAATCAGCCTTTATTGGCCGGCACACCAAAAACTGCTGGCCGTCCAGCTCGATCATAGGTTTTCCCTCAGCCAACTCGGTTTCAAGCCCGACTTGAGTCAGGAAACCGCCGAGACCAGCTCCTGCGGTACGGATTCTCTCCACCAGCGTTCCTTGAGGTTCCAGTTCGAGTTCAGCTTCGCCCCGGTCAAGAACTTCCAGGAATCCTTTTG
>SCQM01000012.1 GCA_004298555.1 Actinomycetota bacterium
CCGAACTCGGAACCTCGGGAGGTGGATCCGTGACTATGAACGCCCCGTAACACACGACAGCAGCATCGATATCAAGGCTGCATGCCGAGAGAAACGATTGGCGGCCACCAGAGCAGTAGCCAATCACCCCTACCTTTGAATTCGAAGAAGACTGTGCAAGAAGAAAGTCTGCAGCCCCTCTCACGTCTCCCAGCAGCCTCTCATCAGGGACTCCGCCCCGCGCCCGCGCCGTTGCGGCAGCGTCGTCAGGCGAAGCACCTGGCGCCTCCCGACTGTACAGATTTGGACAAATCGCCTGGTAACCGTGATATGCAAATTTTCGGGTGATCTCCTTGGTTGCCTCGTCATAGCCGGGCATATGGTGAATCACCACAACGGATCCGTATGGCCCAGGTCCGGTTGGCCTGGCAAAATAGGCTTCGATATCATCTTCTCCAAAGCCTTTGATCTCCACCGTCTCAGCAAGCAGCTGGTCATTCATATCTAGCCATCCCCTCCTTGTAAGGAATCATCATCTGGCATTTGACGTCACGTCAAAAACTTCGGCCTTCGGTTGGATTTGAAAATTATGGGAGAGCTGGCGGCTCCACTGGCCAATGCACCAAAACCAATACCGAGACATTACTTTAAGCAGCAGCCACACTCAAGGCAGCGGAATTACGTTTTCGGCGACAGAAAACCCATCAAAGCGCAGGAAAGGCCACGTCAGGCATGCAAAAATAAATCCGTCATGTGGAACAAGCCGCCCGCACGAACGTCTATTGACTAGGTTAGGTGGACTATGTCCCTGACGACCAGATAAAGCACCAAGGCGATTACCAGAAGATAAATTATGGTCATCTGCCAGCGATAACGGTGTTGGGCGATCCAGAAGCGCCTTATTCCCTTTACGTCAAAAAATATTGCAACAGCCCCAAGGGGAATCCCGATTACCGGACCCACACCTACGGTCGCTCCCAAGCCGAATAAGGGAATCACAAACGGCAGGATCACGTAGCTAAGCGTGCAGCGGAGAGCTGAAATAAGTATTGCAAAACTGAAAAGCCGCTCAGCCCGCTTTTCTTGTGCCGGAGATCTTTTGACCTCCGGAACCATTAGTAGCCGCCGCATCAACAATGACGGACGGCCTTCTTTTGATCGTTCCTGTTCAGGCAAAGCCTCACCGATTGCGTATTTCACCTAGGACAGTTTAGACGCACCTGGAAATTTAGTAGATTCACCCATCGGAACTGATAAGCACGGCTTCGTCTATCGGTGGCAGGTTGCGCGATATGCCAGGCGTTCCGCGCAAAGGCATATGGACTGGTTCCTGCACGTCGCGCAAGCTTTTGCAGGGCCTGTCTAGCGGTAGTAGCCAGGGCATTCTTGCTAAAGCGGCTCCCCGACCGTTGATCTTGCCGAGCGGCCTGGCCTGGGTGCCAACCGGCCCAGGGGACGACGGAGATCCCAAGTTTATTTTTTCGGCATCGGAGGCTAGGCTCGACATATCGAAATCAATGTGAGTCTTAAGTTATTTGTCCTCTTAGCGTCAGGAAATACGTAAAAATGAACAAAGATCTTGTCAAACGGATTCAGCATCTGAAGAAAGAGCGCAACGCCATAATTCTCGCGCACTCCTACCAGAGGGACGAAGTCCAGGACATAGCCGATTTTGTGGGTGATTCGCTGGGACTTTCCAGAGAGGCTGCGAAAACAGATGCCGAGATCATTGTCTTCGCGGGCGTGCACTTCATGGCGGAAACTGCGGCGATACTGAATCCGGAAAAAACCGTTTTGATTCCAGACATCGAGGCTGGCTGCTCTTTGGCAGACACCATCAAAGCATCCGATGTCCAGGCATGGAAAGACGAGAATCCAGACGGCCTCGTTGTCGCCTATGTGAATACGAGCGCGGAAGTGAAGGCGCTGGCGGATGTGTGCGTTACAAGTGCCAACGCGGTGTCAGTCGTGTCAGAACTGGACCAGGGCCGTCCTGTATTTTTTGTCCCAGATATGTTTCTGGGGGCTCACGTGGAACGCGCCACTGGACGCAAGATGTCCCTTTGGCTGGGAGAGTGCCACGTTCATGCAGGAATAGGCGAAAAGGAAATCAATTCAAAATTGTCTGAACATTCGGACGCGGAATTCCTCATCCATCCTGAGTGCAGCTGTGGAAGTGCATGCCTCTATCTTAAGCCTGACGCAAAGATCATGTCGACCGAGGGCATGGTCCGCTACTCCAGTACCGCGCAGTCGAAGGAGTTCGTGGTCGCAACTGAAGTGGGAATCCTGCACCGCCTGCAAAAGTTCTCACCGGATAAGGAGTTCTTCCCGATCAAGGAATCCGCGGTGTGCGAATACATGAAAATGACCACTCTTGAAAAAATCCTCAATTCGCTGGAAAAGAATCAGTTCAAAGTCGAAGTTTCCCCGGAGATCGCCGACAAGGCACGACGGTCGCTTGAAACAATGATCGCCGTCGGTTAGAAAAGGCCCGCAAAGTTGGAAGAGCTCTTCACCGATATTCTCATCATCGGATCGGGGGTGGCAGGATCGTATGCTGCCATGCACGCGGCAAGTCTGGGTGCAGAAGTTTCACTGGTTACGAAGACAAAACTCCTGAGCGGCGCAACCCGCTGGGCCCAGGGAGGCATTGCGTTCCCTTCTGATCCCAATGATATTCCGAGCCATTTGATGGATACGGTAAAGGCGGGAAGGGGACTGGTCGACGAGCGCGTCTCGGCCGCCATCCTTACGGATGCGCTCACGCAGTGGAAGCATCTTGTCGAGCTCGGAATCAACTTCGACGCACTCCCGGCACTCGAAGGGGGCCATTCGAAGCCGAGAGTGCTTCATATACACGGCGATGAGAGCGGCCTCCACCTGCTCACCTTCCTGCACAGCCAACTGCCGCCCGGGGTTTCAACCTTTGAAAATCATTTTGCAGCTGAACTGTGTTCCGTAGATGGGCAAGTTCATGGAGCAATTCTTTGGAAAAATGGAGATCCGGACAAACCGGTTGCAGTCCATGCTGGCGCGACCATAATCGCAACCGGCGGAATCGGGCAGATATATTCCTTGACCACTAATCCCGAGGAATCCACCGGTGACGGAATAGCACTCGCCTACAGGACCCGCGCAAAGATAAGAGACGTCGAGCTTGTCCAGTTCCATCCTACGGTACTCTCCAATGGTGGTCTCATTTCTGAAGCGTGTCGGGGCGAGGGGGCAATTCTGCTCAATGGCATAGGAGAGCGTTTTATGCCCCGGTATGACCAAGCTGCAGAGCTAGCGCCCAGGGATATCGTCTCTAGCTCTATACATAGCGAAATCATCGCCACCGGCAAAGTCTTCCTGGACCTGAGGCCGGTTGAGGACTTGAAGCACAAGTTTCCCACCGTGTACAACTCCATACTTGACCTTGGGTTCGACCCGCTGAAAGAGCCAATCCCTATTCAACCGGCAGCACATTTCCTTATGGGTGGCGTTTCCACGGATGAACACGGCGCGACTTCGGTTGCCAATCTCTTCGCAGCGGGAGAAGTGGCAAGCACTGGATTTCATGGTGCAAACAGGCTGGCATCCAACAGTCTTCTTGAAGGCCTGGTAATGGGCTCACGCACTGCAGGCAAAGCGGTCGCGTCAGAGCCTGCCGCAAAACGCAGGATCGAATCAAGTGGCGTGCCCGGATGTGCTGCAGGGCATCAACGGGCTATCCGCCATATAATGGCAAACTCAGCTTCAGTAGTGCGCGAAGAAAAGAGCCTTACCGAGGGCTACAACGAAATGCTCGGCATCGAAGTATCCCAAGCACAAAGTCTCACTGAGGCCGAGACCGCCAATATGAGGCTGCTCGCACTAATGGTGCTAAAAGGAGCATTGGAAAGAAGAGAAAGCAGAGGGTCGCATCTGCGGTCGGATTTTCCCCATACAAGTCCGGATGCCAAGCACATCGAGCAACAAGCTGGCAACCCCGGCGCAATCCGGGGCTGAGAGCCTGGGGACTCCAATCTTCCGCAACCGACGAGTCCGCCTCCCCAAATAGCTGTCCCAGTCCACTGTCGCTGCAATATAAGGCTCCTCAAACGGAGTTGTCAGCGCATTTATCCTTGGATCTTCATTCCAGATACTGCTAGTTTATGAAGTTATCGAGCCATACCGAAAGAAGGCCCAAGGTGTCATATTTCGTGACGGGTTTCCCAGGCTTCATAGCCACCCGCATCGTTAAAAAATTAGTGGCCGACCATCCGGGCCAAAACTTCACGCTTTTGGTGCATGCAAGCCAAATGCAGAAAGCCCGAAACTCACTTGCCGACATTTCAGGCGAGCAAGACATTCCGCAGAGCCGATTCCGCATAATTGAGGGAGATATAACCAAGGCAAATCTGGGGCTGACAAAAGACGAGCAGCAGGAGATAGCTGAAGAAGTCACCATCGTATTCCATCTGGCCGCAATTTATGACCTTGCAGTCGCAGAAAGCGTTGCGGAAGAAATCAACGTAACCGGCACGCAAAATGTCACCAACTGGGTCAAGACTCTTCCCAAACTTGAGCGCTATATCTATTTCAGCACTGCCTATGTATCCGGAAACAGAAGTGGCACAATTCTCGAAACAGAGCTAATCGACATAAACGGATTCAAGAACTTCTATGAATCAACCAAATTCAAAGCCGAAGTAATTGTGCGGCGATCCTGGGACGAGATTCCGACCACGATCATTAGGCCTGGAGTTGTAACAGGAGATTCGCGCACAGGCGAAACGGATAAGTTCGACGGCCCATTTTTTGTCATGAGATTCATTGATAAGTTCTCAAAGATTCCAATTCCCAACCTCGGCAAAGGCGAGGCCCTGTTCAATGTGGTGCCAGTTAACTTCGTCGTCGATGCCGCCTGCAATCTAGCGCATTTCAAAGATGCAGAACACAAGACATACCATTTGGTTGATCCGTCTCCACATACCGCAAGAGACGCATTTGCTCTTATCTGCCAGGCTCAAATGGGTTTCACGCCTCACTACACCATCCCACTCCGGCTTGTCGAAGGCGCTCTTTCCATTCCTGCATTCAGGCGGTGGGTCGGAGTCGAAAAAGAAACCCTGGAGTATTTCAGGATCGGCCCGACCTATGACAGCTTCCAAGCCCAAAAAGATTTGGCAGTCCTCGGAGTAACATGTCCCGACTTTGCGAGCTATGTGCAAAAGGCAGTGGACTATTTTGTCCAGCACAAGTCAGACGAGGCCAAAATCATAAAGGTGACTTAGGAGGATTGCATGACCAACAGCCAGAGCAGAATTGAACAATCTGAATTCATTGGCGCTAGCTTGACGGAAATTTCGCAGCTTCCCACGATCATATCGACTGCGAGAGCCGGATTCAGGGAGTACTCTCAAATGCCGATAGACCAGCGACTGAACTTCTTGCGAAAGCTAAGGTACCGGCTGGTTGAAAGACAAGATGAGATCTCCGATGTGATTGCCGCTTCAACGGGAAAAATCAAGGTGGAGGCTCTCACCACGGAGGTGATGGTGGTTGCCGACGCCATACTCCATTTGGAAAAGCGGGCCAAAAAGGCACTTGCAACCACTCGCGCCAAGACCCCGATAACCTTCATCGGAAAACAGTCATACGTGGAGTACAAAGCAAGAGGAGTCGTAGCGATCATCTCCCCATGGAATTTCCCATTCATGCTGGCGATGGTGCCGGCGGTAGAGGCCCTTGCCGCCGGGAACGCCCTGATTATTAAACCATCGGAGGAGACACCGCCGGTCGGGATGCTCATCGAATCCCTTTTCCAGGAGATCGGTATGCCGCCAGGCGTGGTCCAGGTGCTATACGGAGGAGGGGATCTCGGAGAGGCCCTCGTCAGATCCAGCCCGGATTTCGTTCATTTCACGGGCGCAGTTAACACTGGAAGAGCCATATCGGCAGTCACAGGACCGGAGCTGATCCCGACCACATTGGAACTCGGCGGCAAAGACCCAATGATCGTCTTTGAAGACGCCAATATTAAGCGGGCTGTCAATGGCGCGATTTGGGGAGCGTTTGCTAATTCCGGCCAGGTGTGCATGTCGGTGGAGCGCTTATATGTGCACAATTCCATCTTCGATTCATTTCTTGACCTTTTGGTCCAGGAGACAAGCAAGCTCAATGTCGGCAACGACGCCAACGACGACATCGGCACAATGACGATTCATCGACAGGTTGAGTTGGTGAAGAGGCACGTCAAAGCGGCATTGGATGACGGGGCAAAATTGCTGACTGGTGACCATCCCGACACCTGGGAAGAGGGCTCGTTGAAATTGCAGCCGATGATCCTCACCAATGTCAAGCAAGACATGGCGGTCATGCAGGAAGAGACATTCGGTCCGGTACTACCGGTCATGCGGTTCGACTCGACTGAGGAAGCCATAGAACTCGCTAATGATTCCCGTTTCGGGCTGACATCGAGCGTATGGACCCAGGATCTCGCAAGAGGCAAGCGCGTCATTTCCCGAATGAGGACGGCGGGTGCCCTGCTCAATGATGTCCTTCTGACCATCGGCAATCCGTACCTTCCTTACGGTGGAAATAAAGAATCGGGTGTGGGGTATGAACATGCTGATCTTGGCGTACAGAACTTTTCACTTCAAACAGCGGTTATGGTCGATCGCGGGAGAAAGCTGAGGGAGGTTAACTGGTTCCCGTACCTGGGAAAGGAAGAACTCTTCCAAGATCTGCTTCAGAGCTACTGGAGCTCAACCCGCAATTTTGGCATATTCGGGCTTTCATACCTGAGGCTTTTGCGCAAAGGAAGAAAAGGCTGAACTCGCATCAAACTGGCAGGCTTCGGACATGACAAAAGGGCTGAACGCCTGTCTCCGAAACGTTCACCCCTTGGTTTAGGAATAGGTAATCCGACGTCTAACTGTCTGACGACCTGCCAGTGCCACTGTCTGACGACCTGCCAGTGGTGTTCGAGGTTACATGCGTGCTCGAGTCACCCCGTAAAAGACTTCTTCCATCTGAAGCCGTATTAGCAGACTCTGACCCACTCACGTTTGCAGAAAGTCCACTGGTCACCGTTGTCCCGGCAGTAGTCGAGGTGGCTGACGTCGTTGTTGGAGCGGCCGTGGTGGTTGTCGCAGCCGTTGTGGTTGTGGTGGAGTCGTCGTCAACGGTGCCGCGCACATCTTGCCTCTGATCGTTGTTGTGATTTAACTTGAGTTCAGCGTGCTTTGGATTAATAGATGCACAGAACTTGGTGATCGACTCATCATTACTTGACGCCAGGAACGCGAGAATCTGCGGTGCGCCAGAAGTCTCTGATCCGGTCAGCGAAACCGTCGCGCTCGCAGCCGTCGTGGTGGTTGTCGCAGCCGTCGTGGTGGTAGTCGGCGCGGTTGTGGTGGTAGTCGGCGCGGTTGTGGTGGTAGTCGGCGCGGTTGTAGTGGTAGTCGATTCAGAAACGTGGTTCAAATAAGCAGTGCACAGTCCAAAGACTGCGGCCATCTCATTTCCAGTCGGATTCGGAAGCGTAATGCTGCTCGTCGTGGAATGAGAATCCTGAAGCTGCATGGGCAATGACCCGCTAAGTGCAGCCAACACAGTCCCTGTAAGAGCTGTAGTCGACAATGCAACACCAACTGCCTTACGACTAATAGGTTTCATGCGCATATATTCTGTTCTCTCCTTCGTACAGGACTCGACCACAGCATTCTCAGCGAGAAGCTTTCAGAAGACACCCTTACCTAACATCTACTTGAAGCTCTTCAGCCAACGCGAAAGTGGCTGTGAAGGATTCAAGGGTGTCTCTCTCGTTCATGATCGACGTGTTACAGAGGGAGAAATCGCGGAATTCATGAATAGCGTTACAACCGATCGTAAATTTCTCTGAACAAGGAGGGTGACTGCAGTTACTCAAAGCGACAAAAGCAGAAGGAACGGGATTACTGTCACTGTAAGTGACTGCTGTCCCGATAAACCCGAGAAACACCCAGAGTCCTGAACCAACAGTGGACTAATAAGCAAAGCTCACGCCCATGGCCTATACGCCTCCGGAGTTGGCGCAAGAAGTTCGATCTCGAAAATCTCCAGAAATGTGCAGAGTCGCACCAGAGTCTCAACAGTAGCCAAGAATCAGATCAACTATATCTCCAATAAGTGCACCTCTGTATTGCAATGCAAAACTCCGGAGACCGCCTCCGGGAGGCAAGGACATATCTGCCTACTACCGATCTTCAACCAGTCCATTTTCCATAGCGATCGAGCCCAAGCCTGAAACAATCCCAACAAAAAATGCTAACTGCCACTGCTCTCTGATCTCCATATTGACAATTCCTGTGCAGCAAGACCTGCAAACGTCGGGAAGGAATAGTCCAAACTTGGAGCACGCAAACCGGCGATGGCTGGGAGATACACTGCTTTCATGACGCCGACAAGCCCGCGACTCACAAAGCGACTATTCTCCAGCCGTATCCCCGGCAGGTTATATGGGAAAATCCACTATTTGAAGATTCACGTTGGTATGATTGATACGGCAGCTGGCAACCCAAATGATATGCAAGATATTGCGAACAATAGTACCGCCGCGAATTTTGATGCATACTTTGGTACTTGTCTGCTATTCATTTCGTATAGTTGGTCCGATAGATCCGCCCCTACCGGCAGCCTTACAAGAATTCTCGATACCGGCGAGCAATCTCAGCACCGGTTGCCCACCAAACTCCTTCGCGGGATGATATATATTCGATGGCGCCACGCAGAGCTTTGATCCGATATGGAAGACCGGTCAAATATGGATGGACGGCTATCACCATCACTGTCGGGCTTGATTCCCCATCCCGATAAAGCTCATCAAACTGGGAGATAATCATATCCTGGAATCCCTCCGGAGTGAGACATGCGCGGCCGTAGGCTCCTTTGTCGTTTATGTCCATTGAGTATGGCACTGAAATCAAAGAAGTGCCGGCAATTGGGATTTCGAAGGGCCGGTCGTCTGCAACAAAATCTGCGACGTAGCCGACTCCTGCCGCTGCAAGCTCGCTCAGTGTATATTCGCTTTGCTGCAGCCCAGGACTTAGCCAACCAACCGGCCTATGGCCCCATACGCGTTCGATGTCATCGAGGACGGCAGTGATGAGCTCTTTCTCTTCGTCGGGTGGATAGGTGTGCATCTTTCTGTTGTTATAGTCACCGTGTCCCATCATGTCCCATCCCCGATTGGCGCACTGCACCATCCAGTGGGGGAAGTTCCGGGCGAATGAGGCGTTTACCGCACCAGTACCTCTGATATTGAAACGGTCTAATTCGGCTATGATGCGCGCCATGCCAGCTCTGTTCCCATATTCGCGGATCGCATATTCGCGATAGTCCGGAACTGACTCACCGCCGTCGATCGGATATCGCAGGTCAAAATCCTCGATGTTGACGACAACCCATACCGCTATGCGGGCACCGTTAGGCAGGCTCCAATTCCTGTTATCCTTGCCCCTGGAGGCCTTTAGCGCATCTCCGGTCTGGGGCTGGATTGACAACTGGGCTTTTCGGTCAGGCATCTAATTCCTCCAGCATCATCACATCTGCATATTTGTGATGCAAATCGAACAGGCTGACCTTGTGGCTTAGAAGGTGCCGATCAAATACACAGTCTTCCACAACCACGACGTGAAAACCGTGTGAAAAGCCATCTACGGCCGATGACCGCACACACCCGCTGGTGCTCTCACCGCAGATGACCACGGTCTCGATAGCGTTGGAGCGCAGATACTGGGCGAGATCAGTACCGAAAAAAGCGCTTGCACGCCCCTTGTAGATGATACGGTCTTCCGGTTGAACCTCGAAATATTCATCGATGGCAAAGTCGCTCGTGATTTGGCTGGTTGACAGCGAGCTTTCGTCCCTATTGGTGGCTCTGCGGTTTTCATCTTCCGGCACCAACAGTCGATCAGAGGTGGTTTGGATTATCGGCCAACCCGATTTGCGGGCAAAGTCCAAAAGGCGCTTGATCTTCGGCTTCGCTTCCCAGGCATATGGCCCGCATGACTTCGGATTCTCCGCAATTGCGTCCAGCAAGGGCATGGGCCCTGACGGAAAAACACTGGCAAACAGGTCTATCGAGAGAAGTGCGGCTTGGCCTTTGAGGCCAACTTCCCGCACATAGGGCCTGTATACCTGGAGCGTCTCCTCGGTTATCACGTCGCGCCAGCAATGATCTTCGAATCTTTCCTCGAGACTTTTATCCATCCTCATTCACCTTCCCCGGCAATCATCGACCTCTCGTCAAGTTCAGCCGCCTTGACATCACCTTCCAGTTGCTCCCAAATATATTCAACATATTCATTGAACTCCGGACTCCTCTTGACGGAGAGCTCCCTGGGGCGCGGGAGATCTATTTTCACTATCTCTCTTATACGCCCGGGACGTCTGCGCAAAACGACGACCCGGTCAGACAGATATACCGCCTCATCGATCTGGTGGGTTATGAAAACCACCGTCTTCTTTGTCTCGCCCCATATTCGCAAGAGTTCAGTCTGCATAACTTCCCTGGTTTGTGCGTCCAGCGCTGCAAATGGTTCATCG
This sequence comes from Actinomycetota bacterium, assembly GCA_004298555.1. Taxonomy (GTDB): domain Bacteria; phylum Actinomycetota; class Acidimicrobiia; order Acidimicrobiales; family Acidimicrobiaceae; genus SCQM01. Next base: position 10,537 of record SCQM01000012.1, read on the forward strand.
AGGAGCAGAACCTTCGGATCGATTGCCAGTGCAAGATTCACACGCTGCTTCATCCCGCCTGACAACTGGTGAGGGTAACTCTCACTGAACTCCTTTAACCCGAAAAGTGGTAAAAGCGCATCCACCTTGGCACGGTCCACAGCCTTTCCGCGCCGGCGAAGTTCAAGGCCCAAAGTAATATTTTTCTTCACGGTTCTCCATGGCATAAGGCGGTCTGATTGAAAAGCCGTCCCGATGCCAAGATTGGGGCCCCTAACCCGCTCTTCACCAGGCATGACCTCCCCTTTTGTGGCAGGCTCGAGACCGCTGATGATCCTCAGGAGCGTCGTTTTCCCGCAACCGCTGGTTCCGACTATCGACACAAACTCTGCCGGTTCAGCGACAAAATCGATGTCATCAAGAACCTGCAGATCATCAAACTTTTTGAAGCCTTTGTTGACAACCAATCGGTTGTTTTGCGCATCTGCACTCATACGCCCTGCCAATGAACGATTCTCTGCTCCAATTTCTTGAAGCCTGCCGTGAGGGCAATCCCGGCAATAGCGAAGATCACCAAACCAACGGAAAGATCAGGCATGTTGAAGACCTGAGCCGCGTTGTTAATCAGAAATCCAAGTCCGGCATTTGCACCAATGAGTTCTCCAACCACGACGCCGATCAGACCGCGGCCAATCCCCAATCTCAGACCGGTCAATACATAAGGAGCAGCGGCGGGTATTGACACCTTCTTGAAGACCTCTGATTGCGTTGCCCCAAAAGCGTGGGCCGCTTCGATGAGCTCCCTGCCAGCCGGATTGATCCCGGCCTCCGTGTTGATTATTACCGGAAAAACCACCAGACTAAAGACGACTGCTATCTTCGAAACCACTCCGATGCCGAACCAAAGAATCAACAGTGGTGCCAAGGCCACAATTGGAGTGGCGTAGAATCCCGACACCCAGGGCTGAGCCACTGCAGCGACACTTTTTGCTGATGCCATTCCGATGCCGACGATTATTCCGGCAGCAGAGGCAATCAGGAAACCAATGATGAACTCTTCGCCGCTTACCCGAACGTCGGTCCAAAGGGTACCCTGCTGGCTCATCGACGCCATTGCGTGAATCGCACTGGCGGGGGTCGCCAAAAACAGGTTATTGCCGACGACAAATTCGCCCACCAGCTGCCACACGATCAGGCCGGCTATAGCCGAAACCAGTGAAACCAGGCGCAACTTTGAGTCCGCCCCTTTGCGCTGTCTATTTCGTCTTTTATCCAAAAAAAGTCCCCCCCCCCAATCGTGTAATCCAGGACGGCCGCCGGAAGCGCCTCAGCAGCTCCATGTGGAACACCTATCCTTGAACTCTATTTACCTGCAGAAAGTACTGTCAAGGAGTGAGCTGGCTCGCCGGCTGATGGAGCCAGCAAAAATCCACCCCTGCCGGGGCCCGCCAAAGGCGGCCTAACCCTGGACCGCCAATCGATCCCTTGGCTCCAAAGCACTCTAGAAGTAAGTATCTGCAGAGTGTAGGGCAAATCATTGCTTAAATGGTTTGACTGGTTTTGATTAAGCCGCTTGGCGAAGCCCGCACTTAGGCAGGCTGGCTGCTCCTGTTCAACCGCCAATCCAAAACAACTGTTGGCTGATGCCCCGAATCCTGCCGAAGCCGCGCTATAAAATTGGGTTTTTCCTTGCAAATAGCGGTAGGTGAATTGACATGTGCCCCGTCAAGATCTATGCTCTGGTCTTTAAAGTGGAATACTGTTCCATCCGCTCCCTCGTGAAACGATATTTGTCTTGAGGGTGCTGGTTTCGTGGCTTGAGGGGGGATCGTGCCATGGACGATTTGACGGAAACAGCCGGTGCGCAGGTCTTGCCTCGCGATACGGGCTCAGCTGATTCCAGACCGCCCGAGATCCCCGCGAATAAACCCAGATCCCGACGGCGTGAGAATAACAAATTTTCCTCGATAGCCATCTCGACAGCCGCCATCGTTGTCGGGGTCGTGCTCTGGCAGGTGATCGGCCAGTTTCTGGTGGGCAACTCACTGTTTCTGGCAACCCCTTTGCAGACGCTCCACGGAATCGGGTCAATGTGGTCCGCCGGAACTCTCCAAAAAGACCTCCTGGTAAGTGGCGAGGAGTTCATTCTCGGATTTATTATCGGCTCCGCCCTGGGAATTGCGATAGGCACGATTATCGCAAAAAACCGGGTGATGAAGCGTATTCTCAGTCCCTACATATCCGGATTCTACGCAACCCCGATCATCGCGCTGGCGCCTATCCTCATTCTCTGGTTCGGTCTTGGCATATCATCGAAAATACTGGTCGTTATCAGTCTCGTAATATTTCCGCAAATCATAAGTACCGAGGCCGGCATACGCACAACCGATGAGACGCTGCAGGATGTGGCCCGATCGTACGGGGCTTCGACTCTGCAGGTGTTCGAAAAAGTTGAGATTTGGTGGAGCCTCCCTTACGTGCTCGCCGGCCTGCGTCTAGGCGTCGGCAGAGCCCTGATTGGAGTCGTAGTCGGAGAGCTGTTCGGAGCTAATGCCGGACTTGGATTCGCTATCAACAATGCGCAATCCGAATTCAACATGCCGCAGCTATTTGCCGGGGTCGCAATCTTTGCGATCGCCGGAATAGTTTTCACCTACCTGCTTACCGTGCTGGAAAGGGTCCTTGCTCCGTGGGCAACGAACCGTCCCTGATCAATACTGGAGGTCTGCATTCGTGAGAGGCGTTTCTGTTCACGGTGTCTACAAATCGTTCGGTAACGGATTGGTGCTTCAAGACGTCAGCTTTGCCGCAGGTGAAGGCGAATTCGTCACCATAGTCGGCCCGAGCGGATGCGGAAAGACAACGCTTCTTCGCATTATCGATGGCCTGGAACAAGGTGACGCCGGAGAAGTCCGAATAGGAGAACGCCTGGTTTCGGGGCCCGCCCGCGAATGTGCTTTCGTATTCCAGGCTGATTCTCTGATGCCTTGGCGCACTGTTTATGACAATGCCAAGCTGGGCATGGAGCTCAGGAATATGGACGAGAAAGCCAATAAAGACCGGCTCAGCGAATTGCTGAAATTGGTTGGGCTCGCAGGATTCGAAAGGTACTATCCAAGGCAACTTTCCGGTGGAATGCGGCAGCGGGTCAATCTGGCTCGGGCTCTGGCGGTGGACCCCGATGTCTTGTTGATGGACGAACCTTTTGCCGCGCTCGATGCCCAAACTCGTGAGATCATGCAGACCGAATTACTGCGGATCTGGTCTGGACAGCGCAAGACAGTCGTTTTTATTACCCACCAGCTCGACGAAGCCGTATATCTGGCAGACCGGGTTCTCGTGATGGGCCGAAAGCCGGGAGTCATTGCAGATGACATCACGGTTCCATTTCCGCGGCCCCGGGAACTGTCGCTGAAGCGAACCGGGGAATTCGGGCAACTGGTGGAAAGGATCTGGGGAACCATTGAAGGAGTGATACGGGAAACTGGGGGAATATAGCTTATCGGTGGGCTTCTCAGAACCCTGAAAGAGATTCAGGGACGCAAGGTCAGGCTTGAGGGCCTGGCCCCAGAGAGGAGGAAAGTGTGACAGTCAACTTTGTTGCGCGAAGACGCCATGGAGCTGCTTCGCTGCCTATCGCAGGTTTCATGACGCTGGGGCTGCTGCTTGCCGCTTGCGGCAGCAGTAATAGCAGTTCTACAACTACTGCCGCAGCTGCCTCAGCAACGACAACTACGGCAGGAGTCAAGAACCTTGGCACGGTTACCCTTTCGCAGGTTGGTCCTGACGCAGGCAAATGGCCCATCTATGCTGCTATTTCTGAGGGATTCTTCAAAAAGCTCGGCATTTCGGTAACGCTTTCAGTGAGTCACAGCAGCCCTACCGGAGTTCAGGAGGTGCTGGCGAACTCTGTGAACATAGCGGAGGTTGGTGACACCGATGCGATTTCAGCTGCTGCACAAGGTGGCTCGGTTGTGCTTGTGGCCGGCGAGGAAAACGCGCCTCCGTACACGATCAATGTTCCAAAAAGCATAACGTCGATATCCCAGTTGAAGGGGAAGAAGGTTTCGGTCGCTGCACCGACGAACATTACCCAGCTCTACTGGAATGCAGTCGCGGAAGGCAACGGTCTGAAACCAACTGACGTAACCTACCAGTATTCGCCGACAACCGGCGACAGATTCGCGGCTCTCAAGGGCGGCGTTGTCCAGGCTGCAATTCTGCTGCCCCCGTTCAGCTTTGAAGCCGCTGCGGCTGGCTACCCGTCAATTGCTCTGGTATCGAAATACCTGCCTTATCCGTTTACGGCCTTCGCTGTGAGCCCGGCCTGGGCAAGTGCCAACACCGACAAGCTCGAGGCATTCCTGAAGGGCTACCTGATGGGAATCAAATGGCTCTACGACCCCGCCAATAAGGATGCCGCAATCAGCATTCTGGTGAAGACTACCAACTCGACGCAGTCAGCGGCTAGCCAGTCATACGACTTTTACGTCAATCAGATAAAGGCTTTCCCGACCGACGGGTCACTTCCCGCCTCGGAAATGGCCAAAGTCGCCCAAGCAATGGTCGGATTAGGCGCATTCAAACAAGCTCCTCCCACGAGCAAGTTCATGGACACCAGCTACATAACCAAGGTGGCCCAGGAGCTTGGTATCAGCAGTAGCGGATCCTAAGCAGATCCGAATATCAGAATCTGGCATCAGCCATGCATTCCGCAACGGCCGGGATGCATGGCTGAAGGTCCGGCCATGCATGCTAAGGGCTGGCCAGGATTGCCATTGAGAAACTGTCATACACGATCTATTGCGATCGGAGGAGGTATTCATGAAGTATGCGGAAGAGTTGCGCTACGGAACCAACCTTGCCGACTGGCGGCAGGGTATCGATGTAGCACGCCTGAGAACCGAGCGCCAGGAAAAAGCGAGAAAAGGCCTACGAGATCATGGCGTGGCGGCCTTTTTGGCAGCAAGACCCGAAAACACCCGCTATCTCAGCGGCTTGCGGGGACCTGAATTCCAATCAGCGCTCTGGTATACATTATTCCCTGCCGAGGGCGAACAGGTGGTGTTTCATCATGCCGGGTGGCTGCCGGTCTACCCCGATGAAGCTCCCTGGATCAAGGAATGGCGGCTGGCACGAAACTGGCTGAGCAGAGGACCCGGCGAAGAAGCGTCGCGGCTCGAAGCCCAGCGCTTTGCCAGAGAGGTCAAACAAGAGCTCGTGGCAAAGGGGATTCAGAATGAAAAACTGGCCGTAGTGGGCTTCGACGGGTTGGCACAGCAGGCGCTGAAGGACCTTGACGTCACGGTGGTGGATGGCTGGCCGATCATGCTCGAGATTACCAAGACCAAGACAGTCGACGAGATCAACTGCCTTAAGATGGCCTTTGCAGCCACAGACGCCGGCTGGTACAGAACTTGGGAACTGCTTAGGCCGGGAGCACTGGATATTCAGGTATCGGCGGAGGCAATGCTCGCGACCCAGAGGGCTGGCGCCGAGGAGACCTCGACTGGCCATTTGCGCAGCGGTATCCTTGCCTTTGACCGCGCTTTTGCGGGTACCGGCCGCATAATCAACTATGGCGATCTTGTTTACGGTTCCTTCTGCCAAAACAAGTACATGGGATACAATACCTGCTACTACAGGACATTCTCGGTAGGCAGGGAGCCCGACGCCCGGGCAAAATCCTGGTACAGCGAACTCGTTGACCGGCTCAATAACGTCATAGAAGCAATCAAACCAGGCGGGTCAACTGCTGATGCGGCGATACACTTCCCTCCCGCCTCACGTTGGGGGTATCAAGACGAGGCAGAATTGCTGACCTTGGAGATTGGCCATGGGATCGGGCTGTACAACTACGGCTACCCGATAATAAACAGGCTATGGTCGCTGGATCATCCCCAGGAGTTTGAGGTCGGCATGACGCTCGCCGTTGAGGGGCGCGAGGGGATACCCGGCGAAGGCGGTGTACGCCTGGAGGATGCAGTCGTCATCACGGAGAACGGTGCTGAACTGATAGACCGCTGGCCGAGAGACGAGATCCTGGTGGCACCCCATGGCTAGCGCTCAGGATGACCTATTGGGCTCGCAGAAGTCGCCGGAACCTACTGCGATTGATCCCCAGCTTTCTGGCAAGGTGGCGGTGGTGGTCGGCGGAGCCGGAGCGATCGGATCAGCGATTGCTTCTGCGCTGTCGAGGCAGGGTGCAACTGTTGTCATCGCCGATGCAGCTCCGACCACCGAAGAGGTCTGGTCGCGGATTCAAAAGGAAACCGGCCGCAATGGGCGAACCCTGCGGGTCGATCTGACGAAGGCTGATGAAATTGAGTCTGCTTTCTCAACGGTGCACGACGATTTCAATCGGCTGGACATACTTGTTCATGCTGCTGGAATCTATCTCCGAAGAGGCCTGCTGGAGATGACGCCCGAGGAGTGGGATCAAACTCAAGCCGTCAATGTGCGCAGTTTCTTCCTTTGCGCCAAGGCTGCGGCACGGGAAATGATGGCCCGTGGCGAAGGCCGGATCATAGGCATCACTTCCGGCATGGCGGTCGCAGGCAGGGAAAGGAGCTCAGCATATTCTGCATCCAAGGCGGCCATGATCGCCTTCGCCAAGTCAGTAGCGCCCGAACTCAGCTCCACGGGTATAACCATAAACTGCATCGGTCCGGGCATCACCGACACGCCGCTGATGCGGAACGCCAACACGGAGGAGGAGATTAAACAGTCGGCGGCCCGCTTGGGGCGCCCGATAAGTACACCGGACAATGTGGTAGGGCCAGTCCTTTACCTGCTAAGCGACGCTACAAAGTTGGTAAGCGGCACCACGGTATGGATGAAATCACCAGACTAGAACGACAACCTCCCGGGTCAGGCTTTAATTTGGCATTACGCCAACGGAAATATGAGCGCTCCGGGAAATTAGGGTCAATCCGGCTGGTTGAGTTATGAACTACTGAAAATCAAATGCTCATCTTCATCTCCACAAATGATTGGCGCCGGGGATGAAAAGGCAAATGTTGGAACAGCATATCAAACTGCTCATTGATCATGATGGGCTTGAAGAAAGGAGGCTGGAAATGGCAAATGAGTCAGGCAACGAGCGTTGGATGGAAGGCAGTTCAATGCTGTTCCGTAAGCGTTTGGAACGGCGCGAGGCTGATCAAAAACGCCGCGAACAGGGACGCCGGGCAATTAAGGGTTCAGAGGTCAGATTGGACTATGAGGACCAGAACGGCATATGGCA
>SCQM01000116.1 GCA_004298555.1 Actinomycetota bacterium
TGCGATTTCCACTCTCTTTTGATACTTGACTGGATTTTCGGCCAGATAGGCACATATTTTCTCCGCTATGGACCTGGGCATTTCCCCGAGCAGCTTCGCAGAAACCATTGCAATGTTCGTCGAAAAATCCCCATGCTCCAATCGGGCCGGCCTTTCAACGACGAACGCGCCCGGCTGGATTCTTATATCAAGACTCTCCACGGCACCACAAAGCGCACCAACGATAGTTTCCCGAGCTTTGCTCACCTAACTGCCACCTTCTTAAAACACCTCAAACCATCGCAGGGAATCAATTCCCAACCAATACCTTGCCTGCATCGTGACGAACGTTGAAATCGCCACACTACCATGGCTAATGTGCCCTCGTAGCTCAGGGGATAGAGCACCGGCCTCCGGAGCCGGGTGCGCAGGTTCGAATCCTGTCGAGGGCGCAATTTTCTTAATTAGCCAGCCTAGAGGAACCGCCGGCTTTTCCGCAGGAAAAGCCCCAGTTCCGAGCACAGCCTGCGATTCTGGCTCAAGACGGAGGATAGCTCTAGCCCTAAGTTTGCTTCGCGGACAGAACATTTTAATCAGCAGGCGCTGCTTGGGCTGACAGTGCCGTTGCGGTATGCAAGAATTTGTTATCTTGACATCTTCATACTCATCTCATACAGGGCAGGTAAAAATATAGCTATAAGAAATCCCCCGACGAGCACAAGAGTGGTTGGACAAATTGAGTTATTCACTTTCGCAGCTTGCCAATCAGATCCCTGGAGCACGCGTCGCAGGTCCAGACCTTGAGGTGCGTGGTGTAGCAAGTGACTCCCGCCTTGTCAAACCTGGTGACATCTTCGCAGCAATGAAGGGCAGCCGCCTTGACGGCCATGACTTCGCCAAGGAAGCCGTCGCTAATGGTGCAAGCTCGTTGATGGTCACCCGTCAGCTTCCGATCGACCTTCCTCAGCTGATCGTTCCGTCAGTGCGTCATTTCCTTGGACTGGTCTCCTCCCTGGTTTACGGGATGCCTTCCACCAGGATGAAGGTCATTGGCATAACCGGAACTAATGGCAAAACAACTACCTCCTACATGCTGGAAAATGCGCTCGCCCATGCAGGAATCCGGTCCGGGCTGATAGGCACCATAGAGACCAAGATCAATGGGCAGTCGGTTCCGGCACTTTTCACCACCCCCGAAGCCCCGTCACTTCAATGTTCTCTAGCAGAGATGTTGAAACACAACGTGGAGGTGGCAGTCATGGAGGTCTCATCACATGGGATTGACCAGCACCGAATTGACGGAACCCAGTTTGAACTAGGCATCTTCACCAATCTGTCCCCTGAACATCTTGACTACCACGGAACTATAGAGCAGTACTTTGCCACCAAGGCACGCCTGTTCGAACCGTCCAGATGCAGAAAGGCATTGATCTGCGTTGATGATGAATGGGGTCTTCGGCTGAGCCATCAAATAGAAATTCCATTCGTGACATTTGGAACTTCAACACTTGCTGACTATCAGATTCAGGACATCGAGATCACTCACGATGGAACATCATTTACACTCAAAGGGTCTGATATCTGCGCAGACATCTTTTCTCCCATCGTCGGCGCCTGCAACGCCCAAAACGCGGCAGCTGGATTCCTGGCTTTGCACCTGTTGGGAATTGACACCGATGCCGCCCTTGCGGGGATCATGAGTTGTCAAAGCGTGTCGGGACGATTTCAGCGAGTTGAACTCGGCCAGGAGACTGAGATCATAATCGACTATGCACACACACCGGGAGCTATCAAATCGCTGATCGAGACAGCCAGATCGTTGGCCCCGCCGGACTCGGAGGTTTACATAGTCGCCGGAGCAAGAGGAGGCCGAGACAGGCTTAAGAGGCCGGAACTTGGCAGAGCCCTCGCGACCGCAAACCACGTCATACTAACCGTTGATTCGCCAGGTGACGAAGATCCAGTGGCAATTGTTGAACAGCTCATTGCCGGTACAATAGATGTTCCAGAGGGCCGGATTTCCGTCGAACTCGATCGAAAAAAGGCAATCGAACTCGCCATCAGCTCGGCTTCAGGCCATGACACAGTACTTATAGTCGGGCG
>SCQM01000013.1 GCA_004298555.1 Actinomycetota bacterium
GTGACCTTCTTGATTACTATGACAAGGTTGCACCGCGGATCCTCCCGTATCTTCGCAACCGGCCCGAGTCTTTGAACCGGCATCCCAACGGCATCGGAAAGGAAGGATTCTTCCAAAAAGATGTGGAGAATCCACCCGAATGGGTCAAGACGGCTGCCTTGCATTCCGACTCCGGTGACAAGGAGATCAACTGGCTGATATGCAACAATCGTGACACGCTGCGCTATCTGGCCAACCTCGGATGCATCGAAATCAATCCGTGGCATTCTCGGCTCGCAAGCCTCGACAAACCCGACTACTGCCTTATAGACATCGATGCGAAGACATGCCCGTTCGATAAAGTCATCAATGTGGCCTTAGTCACAAAGACCGTTCTCGACGAGTTAGGGGTGCCAGGATATCCCAAAACCTCCGGAAAAAGTGGCATGCATATCTGCATTCCGCTCGCGGGTAGGTACAGCTACGAACAAAGCAGGCAATTCGCCGAACTAATTGTTGACATGGTGCAGGCAAGACTGCCAGAACTGACCAGCGTCCAGCGAAATCCCAGTAAGCGAAAGGGCAAAATCTACCTCGACTTTTTGCAGAACAGCCGCGGCCAAACCATGGCTGCCCCTTACAGTGTGCGCCCAGTTCCAGGTGCACCGGTTAGCACGCCACTGGCCTGGGAAGAAGTCACCCAGGACCTTAGGCCCATGTCATTCACCATCAAGACGTCCCCCCATCGCTTCGAAACACTTGGCGACCTGTGGACGCCAGTCGTCGGAAAAGGAATCGACATGAAACAGGTACTGGAAGATATTTCCAGCTCGCCTGACCCGGCAGTGCGTTGAACTCCTAAAGGTGATTGCTTGTCAAGGAGGGTGAAAACTAATGCCACAGAATAATTGGAGCAGTAAGAGAGAACGGCAGTACCGTCACATCGAGGAAGGGCTTGAACAGCAGGGACGCCCAAAACAAGTAGCCAAAGAGATTGCTGCAAGAACCGTAAATAAGGAGCGTGCCAGATCCGGCGAAGCACGCCAATCCTCAAAGACCTCGACCAGGGACATATCCTCCGCACGAAGAGACGGAATGCGATCGCACAGCGGACCTGGCGGAAGAACAAAAGCACAGCTTTACGAAGAGGCCCGAAAGAAGAACATCAGGGGAAGGTCAACTATGACCAAGTCAGAACTCGAGGATGCGCTCAAGCGCTAGAAACGCTTCGGTTTGATCTAACCTCCTGCAATGTCAAAACTCCTGAGCAGGGGCGAACGCCAACCTTTTCTTCGGCAATCTTTCGATCCGGCAATCCCATTCATCAAGGTGAGGAAGGGAATCAACCGGGTCCAGCTAAATAGAGTTCCGCGGTGCTTTTCTCGGAATTGGCAGCGTTTCGCCGGTGAACCGAAAATGGGGCCCCAGAAAATGGCTGGCCGAATCATCGATCCAATCATTTGTGCCACCAATCATTCAGTGGCGGCCAAGATGGCAGCATTGTTCGCTATTCACAGCTCCTTTGCGGGACCAAACCAAAAACATTGCCTGGGCCAATCGCGTCTTCGGTCGCGATCCATTTAGGTTCGCCAATAGCGTGTCGATCATCTCTTCCGGGAAGACATGCCGGCAAACGACCCGAAACAGGTTTGAGAGACAAAACCACATGAAAACGATGCATTGCGTTGACTAAAATCGCCAGAGCTACATAAACCGTCAATTCGATTGAAATCTTGAAATTCATTGCCGATGAGATCTTCGCTGCTCCAGAGCATTGATTGAATTTCCAACTCAGAAAAGAGGATTAAATGACAACACCAATTCAGGCAGCGATCGAAGCTGCCCGGGCCAATCAGGCCCTGGCGGTTGCGGGCCATACGGACATGGTCTGGGGCCATGCCTCGGTTAGAGACCCCGAAGGTCGAGGAATCTGGATGAAGGCTTCTGAATGGGGCTTTGAAGAAGTCACCGTCAACAGACTCGTGCTAGTCACGCCGGAAGGCGAAGTATTAGAAGGGGGCCAGAAGCGCCACATCGAATATCCCATCCATACCGAGATCATGCTTGCTAACCCGGAAGTCAACAGCGTGGTTCATACCCATGCACCAATGGCAAATGCCTTTGCAGCGCTCGACGTTCCGCTCCGCGCAATTTCACATGACGGGATTCCATTCGTCCGGCCCGATGTACCTCGTTTCACTCTTACCGGCAACCTGATCCGGACCCGCGAACTGGGCCGAGCTCTTGCCGAGACGATCGGAAATGCCGCTGGATGTCTGCTGCCCCAGCACGGACTGGTAACAGTGGGTCCAGATGCTGCAACAGCGGTCATGAGAGCAGTACTTTTGGAAAGAGCTTGCAAAGTCCAGTTGACGGCGATGGCTGCCGGACCGCTAAAACTCTGGTCCGACGAAGAAGAAGTTGAAGCAAAGAACTCACTGGTGTGGAATCAATCGCAGACACATGCGGGGTATGGCTACCTTTGCCGCCACACGGCACCCGAGGGTGACTAGCCAGTTTGGACTCATGCTGGCCACCTAAGTCGATTTAGCATTCAAAAGGCAAAGGCAGTGACATGCGATTACCTGTGGCTGGCAATCTTCCATTAACTCCACCCCCAGTACCGGCATAACTCGCTCATTGAATTAGCGAGTTATGCCAAATGGTCCAAAGGTCAAACATGAGATCGCTCGCATACATTCGTCATTGATGAATTCCTGACGGCGGCGGCGTCCCATCTCTCCTGGATTCGTCCAAATTTCCAAATTGACAACGCTGCAACCCAGGTGGCAATAAACAGACCGACAATGATGAAACCAGCGGAATTGATGTTGAAATTTTCAAGCGGTGTCCAAAAAGACCCTGATAGATGCATCTCTGTACCTATCAAACTAAACAGTTCCACGGTACCGATCAAAAGAGCCACAGCGACCGAAAGCCCTGTGATGATAATGTTGTAGTACACCTTTCGCACAGGATTCGAGAAAGCCCAACCATACGCAAAGTTCATAAAAGAACCGTCGATTGTATCGAGCAGACTCATTCCCGCCGCAAATAAAATCGGAAGCGACAGCACTGCATACCACGGAAGCGTGGATTCGGCTGCACCGGCCGTCGCTGCAAGAAGAGCAACCTCGGTGGCAGTATCGAATCCGAGACCAAAGAGAACCCCGACAGGATAAATCTGCCATGGAGACTTGATAGAGTTAAGCAGCTTGCCGAAAAATCTCGACATCATTCCTCTGCTCGCGAGCTGGGCCTCCATTGCGGCTTCGTCATAAGTGCCCTTTCGCATCGACATGAAAATCTTTACAATTCCAACGAGAATGATCAGATTCAGGATTGCGATCAGGTACAGAAACGTTCCAGATATCGAGGTACCGAGAACGCCTCCTAGGCTTTGGAGCGAGGAGTGGCTGTTTCTTACCTGGCTGAAAACCTCCCTGGCGGCAATTGTGAGAGCCACGCCAAGACCGAAAACAACCGTTGAATGGCCCAGTGAAAAGAACAAGCCTACAGAAAGCGGCCTCTTGCCTTCATGCATCAGTTTTCTGGTTGTGTTGTCAATTGCCGCGATATGGTCCGCATCAAATGCATGACGCATTCCCAGTGTGTAAGCGGTTATCGCCACCCCGATACCGAGAGCCTCGAAATGTTGAGGAAGAATAGCCAGGATAAATATTCCCCAACCCAACAGGTGCAATAAGAGAATTACCCCTCCCATACCTGCGATTCTTCGGGTTTCACCGGGCGTCACCGAGGACCAGAATGACTTTTTAACGGCGCTATCCA
>SCQM01000117.1 GCA_004298555.1 Actinomycetota bacterium
TGCTCGTCCACTAAATGAGCGTCTTTTAGCACTGCTAGATGCTGGCGGACTGCGTTATGGTTTACATTCAAAAGATCCGTGAGCTCGTTTACGTAGACGGGTCGCTTGGCATCATCTATGTAACGAAATATTCGATATCTGGTTGGATCTCCTAAAGCCTTCGCTTCCGCGAGCATCACATCAGGAGCTGCATCATTGAGTTCCGTGTTCACACGGTCAATCCGGAACTCCGATTTATCTCTCTTCATTTTTCTAGTATATACTAGAAATTACGAAGAAGTATATTCGAGAGGAGTTATATGAGATGATCGCAACCCAGCAAGAGGCTTTTGATGCCATATTGGCCCACCATGAAGCCCTGAATGAAGATGTAAGGCTGCGTGTTCAGTTCATTAATAGCAAAGTCGCCAACAATGAAGCCGCCCAATCTGAGAAGGCGGATCTAATTTCTTATTTGAATTCTGAAGTGGTGCCGCACGCTATCGCCGAGGAGCACACTTTGTATAAAGTCGCAGTCGACCGGCTGGGCCTTTCGGATCTCATCGCGGAAATGACCTCAGAGCATAGAGTATTGGTGGGCGAGATTGCTGCTCTTAGCAATGCCTCGAGCGACAATGAGGCAGTCGAACATGCCGCCCGTTTCGCCTCGTTGTTTTCCCAGCACGTGAGCAAGGAAAACGAACTTATTCTGCCAAAGCTTCTTGACTCGCCGGAAGTGGATTTGACGGAGGCATTAGCGGAAATGCACGAACTCTTCGAAGCAGCTAAAAAGGCCTCGTCAACGAAAGCAGATGATATAGACGTGGCGGCTGTCTTGGTGTCGTTGCTCCTTGACGCGACAAGGGAGTTGGCGAAGGCTGGCCAGAGGGATCAGGCTGCCCGAATAACCGCCTCGGCATGGGCTTCTCTTGAAGCACAACGACCGGAGTTAGCTAATAAGACGACCACAGCTTTACATCGGCTGGTCAACTCCCGGAACAGCGAGCCCGTCACGCTAAGCACTTCGCGCAACGCAAGGATCGATAGGGAACTCGATGTTCGCTCTCTCGCTCCAGCGCAGCGGCATTCAGAGATTTTTGCAGCATATCGGAAGCTGGAGCCAGGGAATGGATTCTTACTTATCAATGACCACGACCCAAAGCCACTTCAGTACCAGTTCGAGGCAGAGTATACCGGGCAATTTACTTGGGATTATCTTGAGAGTGGTCCCAAGACTTGGCGAGTCCGAATTGGACGTCCCGTCCCCGCGAGCTAACTTCCGATGATATTGATCTGACCAGTTCATTCAGCGATGCATCCCTAAAAAGGGTGCATCGCTGTTTTATCGAGTTCCAGCTAGCGGGCTCAGCTTTTTGTTGTTCGGCCTAGACATCTGTATTGATCTCACCGAAAGATTCACTGCAAGGAGTATCCCCGACAAAGACAGAAGCCCACCTCCGATTGCAAGGAACGCCGGTCCGGAATCGGCGAAGCCAAAACAGGTCGATGCAATTCCAAGAGTCACAAGTCCGTAGACCACGCTGGCGATTGAGTGGTTATAAAGGTCTCCAAACATTAGCTGGCCACCGGAAAGATTTTTGGTAATTCCTCTCCCACGGAACATGGACCAGACCACGAAAGGGATCACTTTGTGGATATGGCCTACGAACGCCTCCAGGATCCAACCTCCAAATGCTGTAATTGCAGCCGCGGCCAGCATGACTCCCAGATGATAATGGCTGCCGATCACCAGGGCAGATGCTGCAGCGAGAATTACGCCCGCTAATAGCGAAATCGATGAGGTAACAACGAAGATGAAGTAGAGATCGATCTTCCTTTTGCGATTGGTCAGGTGCATTGCAAGAGATACAAGATGGGATCCAAGGCCGACAAGTAAAACAGCCCCTCCCAACCATGCCAACGCTGTCACCTTGAACAATAGACCTGGGGACAGGAATAGTATGCCCAGTGGAATCGCCAATACCGCTATCAGTCCTGCGCGCCGCTTGCCTGCGATGTGGGCTAAGAAAAACATTGGCCAGAGGCGCTCTGCAACACTTACGTATGTTAGGCCGAGCCAGGCGAACAGCCCGATGGAGGCATGGGCAAGTACCACATGTCCGCTCAGGTCAAACCAGTTTCCACTTCGGTCAAAGACGTACACCACGCCAAAGCATGCGGTAAGGGCAAAGCCGGCTACAGCAAAGCGCAGACCAATGACCGGGCTTCCTTTTCCTTTAGCGCCAAGCGGTGACCAGAGATTGATAATAAGCAATACAATCGCCGTTGCCGCAAAAATACCACCTATTTCAACAACTATTTCATGTTCGGTTCCAATCCCCAATGGCAAGCACCACGCACCTATTAGCCAGGCCGCGAAGGTTGCCCTGGAAAGGGTTGTTGAACGCAGAGGCCGTTGGGTAACGACAGGGGTGAATTGATGTATAGCTCCTAGTAATCCCATGGAAAGTGTGGCTAGCATTCCGAGGTGAGCTGCCGCTACCGTGACGTCGCTGGTAGGATCGGCGGTGCCTTGATTGCGAGAGATAATAAGGGCTATGCCGCAAGCGATCAATCCAAGGAAAGCTGCTTCGAAAAAGGCTAATGGAACTGAAGGTGGAGGCGTATTGCCGGATACTTTGAGTGGTGACAGCTGAGATCCGAATTTTGTTACGGGTGTCGTTTCGTTTGGCACTACGTACCTCCTTGTGGCTCCTCTGGCTGGAGGGCATTGTCACGGTCAATCCGAGTATCTCTTGTGGGTCAAGAAAAGCAATCAAACATAGGTCCCTAATTGACTAACCAGGCCAATTGCATGTAGACTAATTCTAGTTGATACTAGAAAAATAGTCAACCTGGTAAAAGGGTCCGGCGATGGAGGAACATTAGTGGCTACTTTGGATGCACGTCCAATCATTGCAGCAGGAGAAGAGCCGTTTGATCAAATTATGGCGACTGTTGCAGGACTTACCGAAAATGAGGAGCTTGTGATAATTGCTCCTTTTGAACCTGTGCCATTGGAGGGAGTACTCTCATCTCAGGGCTTTACCTATGATGCGGTGGACATAGGTAACGGTGATTGGCAAGTGACTTTTAGGAGGTAGTAATGGCTGAAAATGGCATGTTGCCCCCCGAGGGATCCGCCGGTACTGATTCGGAAGACCAGGAGCTGATAGGTATAGTCTGGCAAACGCTAAGCCAGGTATACGATCCTGAGCTTGGCATCGATCTGGTTTCGCTTGGTCTTATCTATGAAGTAAGTAAAGACGGGAATACCGTCAATATCAAAATGACCCTGACGACTCCAGGTTGTCCTGCCTCTGAGAACCTTCCGGACATGGCACAGCTGGCAGTTAGCTTCGCTTTAGAGGGCAGGGCTGAGGTGAATCTTGATGTTGTATGGGATCCGCCATGGGATGTTTCCATGATGAATCCAAGCACGGCGATGGGCTTGGGATTCTGACTCATCTGAAACGTGGTGACCTTGTCAAGCACGGAAATTGTGAGAGTTTATGAAGACCAAGGGCGAGAACCAGGAGATTATCGGGTTCTGGTAGATCGGCTTTGGCCGCGCGGGGTGAGGAAAGAGGACATTGATTTCGATCTCTGGGCAAAGGGCGTCGCTCCGAGTTCAGAACTTCGAAAATGGTATAGTCATGACGTCTCGCGCTTCGAAGAGTTCGTGCGGCGGTATGTATCTGAATTGAACAACCCCGAAAAAGAAATACAGATCATTGAGCTGCGCCGTCATGCGGGTCCCGGGCGACTGGTGCTGCTGACGGCAACCCGCGATGTCGAACATTCAGCTGCCAAGATTCTACATTCGATAATCGAGGCAACTAGTTAGGTGGCTAAGGAAAGACTTGGCCCAGTTTTAATCGATGCGAAGGCAATCTGAGTCCTTATGCCATTTGTAATCATTCTCTAGCAACTGCAGAAATGTTCGTGACTACGGCTTAGTTGCCTCAAAGTTGAACTTTTGC